>JAJYLP010000027.1 GCA_021787615.1 Pseudomonadota bacterium | reverse complement strand
CGGCGGGCCGACCTCGATCTCGATGCCCGCCTCGGTGGGGCCGGCGGTCACGGCCGGGGTCAAATACCACATCAATCAGCGCTGGCACATCGTCGCCTCCTACTCGGTCGCGCAGGTGAACAGCCGCCTCACCACCGACACCGCGGGGGTCTTCCGCACCTCCAGCGTGCACTTCTGGCCGAACGCGGTGGTGTTGTCGGTCGGCTACTCGTTCGGCCTCTGAGCGACTGGGCGGGAACTTCGCCCGCCGCGCCGGGTCTCAACCCATGCGCGGCGGGCCGAGCCACCTCGAGGAGCGTCAGCTGGACGCAAGACGCGCTCGGCTCGCCGCTCAGGGACGAGTCAGCGCCGCGCGACGCTGATAATTCGCATAGAATGACGCTCCCGGCCGACAGGGCCGCGGTGCTCGGCAACACTTGAGCGGATCATCGTTCAGCACGAAGCGGGGCGGTTTCGCGCGGCGTCTGACGCCGAGGCACACCGTGCCCGCATGGGTCGGATGGCTGGCGCTTGCGGCCTTCGGCCTGCGTGCGCTCGTGCCGCTCGGCTTCGAGCCGGGCACGCACGGGCTGTCCATCGTGCTCTGCCACGAGGGATTCCCCACCGGGTACTTCGCCCACGGCGGGGCCCGCCATGGCGGGCAAGGCGCCGGCTCGCGCGCTGCAACCCACTGTGTCTTCTGCAACGGGACCTCGCCGGCGCCGGCCTATGCGCTGACGAGCCTCGTGCATCGTGCCCCGTATGCCGTCGACCTCGCGTTCACGCAGCCGCCGGCCCCCGCGGGCGTCCGTTTCGCGCACATCCCGCAGGCGCGCGCTCCGCCCGCCACCGTCTGACCGATCTCGGCCGCGATGCCGGTGCCGCTGCGAAGGCGCCGCGCGCGATCCGTTATGACGTCGATTCGGACGGCGACGCCGCACAGGACGCGACGCCGCGGGAGACTCCACGTGACAGATCCCATTGTGAGCCGGATGGGGCGCGCATGCCGCGCCGACCGTCGACTCCGTTCCCTCGCCGCCGCAGGCGCACTCGCCGCGCTCGGACTGATGCCGGCGACCAGCTGGGCGTCGGCCTTCGGCACGGTGCGCGGCACCGTACGCACCCTCATGGGCAAACCGGTGCCGGGCGCCACGGTCGAGCTGCAATCGATTGATTCCGGGCGCGTGCGGATGCACCAGAGCAGCGCACACGGCGGGTTCGTGTTCCAGAACGTGTCGGTGGGGCACTACATGCTCTCGGTGAGTGGCCCGGGCTATGCGCCCGCCAGCGAGGCGGTGACCCTGGTCCCGGGCTACTTCCCCAATCTCACCGTGCGGCTGCATCCGGCCGGCGCGCTGAAGAAAGTGACCATCACCGCGCGAGTGCACGCTCCGGTGGTCGCCTCGGTGACGCCGATCACGCTGGTGAGCGCCCAGGACATCCAGTTCACCCCGGGCGCGGTGCTCACCAACAGCCTGGCGATGATCACCGATTTCGTGCCGGGCGCCTACATCGTGCACGACCAGCTGCACGTGCGCGGCGGGCACCAGACCGCCTGGCTCATCGACGGGGTGGAGATCCCGAACACCAACATCGCGAGCAACCTCGGCCCGCAGATCGACCCCGAGGACATCCAGGTGCTCGGCGCCGAGCGTGGCTCCTACAACGCCGATCAGGGCGATCGCGTCTACGGCATCTTCAACGTGATCCCCAAGAGCGGCTTCGGCCGCAAGAACCAGGCCGTGCTCGACGTCACTGCCGGCAACTACGGCCAGACCGACGATTATCTGAGCGTCGCGAGCCACACGCGCAAGTTCGCCTACTACGCGAGCATCGACGGCAACCGCAGCAACCTCGGCATCGGCACCCCGGTCGGGCAGATCATCCACGATCAGGAGCTCGGCTACGGCGGCTTCACCAATCTCATCTACGAGCCGGACTCGCACGACGAGCTGCGCTTCGTCGCCGCCTCGCGCAAGGACGATTACCAGATCCCGATCTATCCCGGGCAGCGCCAGAGCGACACGCAGCGCGAGTCCGATACCTTCGCGGTGCTCTCCTGGGAGCACACCTTCACGGACGACGCGACGCTCACGAGCTCGCTGCTCTATCACTACAATCGCGCCGACCTCATCGGCGGGGTCAACGACTACCCGACCCGCACCACCAGCCGGCACACCTCGACCTACGAGGGCGGGCAGGAAAAGCTCCAGATGAAGGTCGGGCGCAACCACCTGGGGGTTGGCTTGTTCGGCTTCGCGCAGCAGGACACCAACAACTTCGCGCTGCTGTTCAATCAGACCGGCGCGAGCGCCCTGTACGAGGCGCTGAACCCGACCGGGGGGCTCTTTGCCGCCTATGCCCAGGACACTTATCACCTCGATCACTGGGTGAACCTGTCCGCCGGGGTGCGCTACACGTATTTCAAGGGCGGGATCACCGAGACCGCAACCAGCCCACGCACCGGTATCACCGTGCGCGTGCCGCAGCTGAACTGGGTGTTCAGCGCCTTCTGGGGCAAGTACTTCCAGGCCCCGCCGCTCGATACCCTCTCAGGGCCGCTCGCGGCGTTCGCGAGCAGCAACAACACCGCGTTCCTGCCGCTGCATGGCGAGCGCGATCAGGAGCGCGAGTTCGGCGTGACCATCCCGATCGACGGGTGGACCATTCATGCGGATTATTTCGTCAATCAAGCGAAGAACTTCTTCGATCACAACGCGATCGGCAACACCAACATCTACCTGCCGCTCACGGACGCCGGCGCGCTGATCCGCGCGCGCGAGCTCACGGTCCGCTCGCCGATGCTCTGGCATCGGGTGCAGGTGCATATCGCCTACTCGAACCAGACTGCGGACGCCTTCGGCGGCATCACCGGCGGGCTGACCAACTTCGCGCCACCCGCCGGCTACTACGCGCTCGATCACGATCAGCGCAACACCTTCAACGGCGGCCTGAACGCGATGCTGCCGGGGCACTGGTTCCTCGCCGCGGAGCTCTACATCGGCTCGGGCTTCACCAACGGCAACGTCGCGCCGCCGACCTGGCAGCCGAGCCACCTGCCGAGCCATGCGCGGCTGAACTTCAGCGTCGGGCGCAACGTCACGCGCAATCTGCGGGTGTCGCTGAACGCGCTCAACGTGTTCAACAAGCATCTGCTGATCGACAACAGCCAGACCTTCGGCGGGACGCACTGGGACAACCCGTTCCAGATCTACGCCGAGGTGCACTACAAGTTCCACTATTAAGAAGCGGCGTGCGCCCCCGGCGCGCAGGCGCGCCCGGCGTCCTAGGCGAGGCGCGCGATGGCGTCGCGCCAGGTCACTTGCGCGGGGCTGTCGCGCTCGACCGGCAGGCTTATGCCGTAGCAGAGGTTGAGCAGGTGGTGCAGGGCGTGGCTGGCGATCTGCCGCCAGGGAATGAGCACGGTGATGAGCGGCGGGACGGTGAGGGCGGTGAGATCGATGCCGTCATAGCCCATCACCGGGAGGTCCCCGGGCACGATGAGCCCCGCCTGGCGCAGCGCGGCGATGCGCTCGACGTCGGTGCACTTCAGCGCCGTGCCCATGATGAGCAGGCCGTCACAGCCGCGGTCGGTCAGAAACTCCGCCGCGTCGAGCGCATCCTGCCGCTCACTCTCGCGCCTCTGGCCGAAGTCAACCACCATGTGCCGGCTGTAGGTGCGCAGTGTGGTGTAGATGGCGTGCAGGATGGGGGTGTAGATCGCCCCGTGCACCAAAGGCACGAACACCCCGATGGTCTGCGACTGGCCCTTCTGCAGCACCCGCGCGGCGTGAGAGGGGCGGAACCGCAGCTCCTCGACGGCGCGGCGCACGCGCCCGGGCGCATCGGCCGAGACCGACCCGCTGCCGGCGATGACGCGCAAGACCGTGCCGACTCCCACTCCCGCCCGCTTCGCAACATCCTTAATTGCCGCCATTGACATACGCGACCAGAACGCGGCCACAATCGTCGCGGTGAGTGCGAGGACTGCGAGCCCGCCGAGCTGCACCGAGCGCGGCGTGCGCGGGAGGCTCGCGAGCGCCCGCGCCGCGAGCGAGACCGCAAGATCCATTCCCGTCACGCCGAGGAGCTGCAGGCGCGAGATCCCGAGCAGCGCGAGCACGTAGAGCGCCGCGCCGAAGGCGCCGCGGGCGTTGGCGCCCCGCCAGAGTACCCCGGCGAGGAACACTGCCGCGACCGGCGGCGCGAGGCAGGCGTGCACGGCCTGGAAGTACTGCCGCAGCGAGGGGAAGCGCGCGAGCTGCGGCACCCCGGCGGCCGAGACCCGCGTCGCGCGCGCCGTGGTGATGCGCGCCCAGCGCGTCGTGTGCCGCTCGTCCCTCTGCGGCCGGGCGCGCGGGATGAAGTCGATCGACAGCACCGTGACGGCGCTGTTGTAGGTGGCCGAGCGCGCCGCCATCAGCGCCGCGAGGCAGGTCGCAAGAAACGCCCCCGGCACGCCCGAGGGCAGCAGGCCGAGCGCGAGGCGGATGTAGCGGTAGATGTCATCATCGCGGCGCAGATGCGGATAGAGCACCCCGCCGGGGAGCCCCGCAGCGACGATCGGCACGAGTGTGGTGAGCTTCAGCGCCGCGGCAAGCAGCGCCCCGCGCTGCCCGTCGGCGACTGAGCGGGCCGCGAGCGTGCGCTGCACCACGAGCGGGTTTGTGCACCCGTCGTAAAGCGCGAGCACCGGCGCGCCAAAATGCGCGCCCCGCCCGGGGCATGTAGGGATCGCTCTCCGGCACGATCCGGTGCAGATGCTGCGACGGCCGCGCCGATAGGCGGCGCCTCGAGTGGAGGGTGAGCGGCAAGGATGGGCGGCTGCGGGTGACTGACTGTGCCGTGTCCAGCCAGAAGGATACCGCCGGCAACGTGGTGAGCCTGATTGTCTGCCTGATCGACATCAGCGAGCGCAAGCGCATCGAGGCGGCGCCGCAGCGCGAGGGCGACAATATGTTCTTCCCCCGGAGCAGAGCAATCCATCAATCCGACGGTCCAGCTTTCCAGAGGTCATCTTCGCGAACCGCAGAACGATGCTGAAGCACTGAAGTGGTTTCGTCTCGCCGGGATTTCACCGCGAATATCGTGTTGAAGCCGAGTCGGCCTGTTTGAAACAGACCATGCCCTCGTCAAGAGAGGGCACGAGAGTCTCGCCGCATCTCGCTCATGCGCCTGGTGATGCGCTTGCGGAATTAAGCCGGATGCCCAAGGTCGAGTCGGCTTAATGGTTTCCGCTACCTAAGGCATAGGGGACCTAACTAGGCACGACAAATTCAATTGCGAATTGATGTTGGAGAGCGTCAGGAAATTTTCCATAAGCTCGCTGCGAATTTCGTATCTCCTTGATTTGGTGAGATGGCACGTGGATTGCAGTCCCTTGTGGCGACTTCAACATGCGATCGCGCAGAGGCATACATGACCACGCCAGGCTTCAAATTGAAAATCTTGACTTTCATCAGTGCCGTGGGTGTTTTCATGCTGACGCCGGTGGCAGCTCATGCTTCCACGTGTGTCGGCACCTGCGGGACGGGCACCGCAAACGGCGATGTGACGCTTCCTCCTGGTTTCAGCTCCTATAACTATGTGACGACCGCCGGAGGGCCCGCGGGCGGCGGTAATTTGCCCTCGCTATTCGGGCCAGCAGGGGTGACTTCGACCAATGGATCGACGTTTACGACAGATGCGTTCACGGCGACCGCGGGCGAATTGATCAACTTTAATTTCAACTACGTGACATCGGACGGATCGAGCAGCTTTCCGGACTATGCATGGGCGGGATTGCTGAGCACGGATGGCGGCTCCAATTACCTCATCTTCTCGGCGCAGACTCAGCCGACGGGCAATACCGTTCCTGGAGAGACATTGCCGGCGCTCGCGCCCGGCACCGCGCTCGTGCCGACGACGTCGGCGATCATGGCGGGATCGGGCTCTGACGGAGGACCGGTGTGGGCAGCACTCGCCGAAGATTCCGGGTCCTGCTATGACCCCGGCTGCGGTCTCACCGGATGGATCGAGTCTCAGTTCACCGGAGAGGCCGCGGGCTCGTATACGCTCGAATTCGGAGTTTCGAACGCCACCGATACAGCTTACGAGTCAGGGTTGGCGTTCGCCGGAGTCGAGGTCGGGGGGCAACCGGTCAGCAGCGTTCCAGAGGCTTCCAGCCTGGCATTGTTCGGAGCCGGTCTCGCGGCGCTGCTGCTCGTGTTCAAGCGCCGCCGTAGGATGTGGTGACATGGCGGTTGTGAGCCAACAGCCCCGCCCTCGCAAGAGGGGGCGGGGCATTTCGATTGCGTTCCTAAGCCGGAACCGGTGAGCCGGACTACCGTCACGAATCCGGCAAAGGATCGTGGCGAGGGAGGCGATGACGCGAATGCCGATCGCGGTGGGCGCCCAGTCGGACCGTCCGCCCTGCAGTCCCGCCACGACCTCGGCTGAGAGCGTGGTGAGTCCCCACGCACAATCCAGTGATGATCCTGAGCCGCCTTTAGGGAGGCAGTGTGCTGTCTGTTACACAGCGGTTCTTCCCCCTCCTCCAACGGTGCCTGAGTTCTCCACGCTCGCGTTGTTCGGGCTGGGATTAGCGGCCGTCGGAATGGTGACGCTGCGGCGTCGGAACGCCTCGGGCCGCTCATCATGGGGTGCAAGCTCGATGTCACTGACCGCAGGCAGCTCGAGGAGCGCATCCGGAATCTCGCCTTCTTCGGGCAGCTGACGCGGCTGCCGAACCGCGAGCTGCTGCAGCACCGGCTCCGTCAGGCGGTCTCCGCGCGCACGCGCGCGGCCCGCCACGGCGCGCCGCTGCTGTTCGGGCTCGAGAACTTCAAGAGCGTCAACCAGACGATGGGCCATACCGTTGGAGACGCGCTGCGGCAGCAGGTGGCCGAGGGCCTCGCCGCTGAGGTGCGCGACGGCGACACGGTCGCGCGCATGGGCGGGGATGAGTTCATGGTGCTGCTGGAGGATCTCGCCCCACAACCGTGGGCGGCCGCCGCGCAGGCTGAGACGTTCGGCCTGAAGATCATGCGGGCGCCGTCCGGTCCGTTTGGCGATCATGTGCACGTCAGCTGCAGTGTCGGGGCGACGCTGCGGCCGGGCTATAGCCTCGGCGCCGAGGATCCGATCCAGCAGGCCGACATCGCCTTGAATCAGGCGAAGGCCTCGGGCCGCTCGACGCTGCGTTTCTTCGATCCGCGCATGCCGCAGATGGGCAGTTCCGGCGCGACGCTCGAGGGCGAGCTGCGCAAGACGGTCGCGGCCGGGCAGTTCACGCGGCACGAGCAGCCACAGTTGGACGAGGTGCACAACGTGATCGGCGCCGAGGCGCGGCTGCGCTGGAATCACCCCGTGCGCGGCCTCGTGCCGCCCGCGCGGTACATTGCGCTCACCGAGGAGACGCGCACGATCCTGCCTATCGGCGAGTGGGTGCTCGATGCGGCCTGCGCACAGCTGGCGCGCCGAGGCGCGCGCCGCTTCCCTCACGATCGCGTTCAATGTCAGCCCCCTGCCGTTGCAGCCGCCGCAGTTCGCCGAGCAGGTGCGCCAGGCGATCGCCCGGCACGGCATGCCCGCCGCGCGGCTGAAGCGCGAGCTCACCGCGACGACGTTGCAGGGCGATCTGCAGCGCGCCATCGCCACCCTGCGCACGCTGAAGCAGGAGGGCGTGCCGTTCTCGCTCGATGATTTCGGCACCGGCCACGCATCGCTGCAATACCGCAAGCAGCTGCCGCTCGATCAGTTGAAGAGCGATCAGACCTTCGTGCGCGACATCGTCACCGATCCGAACGACAAGGCCATCGTGGCCACCATCATCGCCATCGCGCGCCACCTCGGGCTCGATGTGATCGCCGAGGGCGTCGAGAGCCACGAGCAGCTTGAGGCGCTGCGCGAGTGCGGCTGCGGCCGCTTACCAGGGCTCGGCAAGCCGGTCGAGCCCGAGCGCCTCTTCGGCATCTGAGGCCATTCGGGAGTGCCCGGTCATGACGGCCTGATCGTCGCCGGAGAAATTGGAGGACGACCGGGCGTAGTGTGCGGGGCTATCCCCGTGCGATGCGGCGTTCGCTCGGGGGCGTGCCGGCGTATCTCACTCACAGCCCCGCCGATATGTCGCAGTTTGCAGACGGGCTCGGAGCGTCCTCAGGCCCTCGCGAGTACGATCGATGGGCAGGACGAATGAGTGGATAATGGGCGGGGAACAGGCTCGGCTGGCGTCTGTCGCGGCCGCAGGGGTTTGCGCGGTCAAACGCTGAGGGCTGGCATGCCGCGGACCGCGCCACCGCAGAGGGTATTGCGGTCCCCAACGGCAGACATGCGGCGCGAACGGCAGATTACGTTAACTCGTCATTCCGCTCGTCTGTCGCCGAGCGCGCATGGCGCGAGCGACAGTCGGTCGGCATTGAATGGCGAATCCCGTCAACTCTTTTGAGCCAGAGACGTTTTGATCTGTGTGCAACACTTGCGCAATCGGGCAATAATTTCTCGATCGTTGAGGGCTGATGACCATGAGACAGTTTGTGCACTCGAGTTCCCCATGGCGCGTTCTGCAACTGGCTGCGCTCGCCTGCCTCGCCCTGCCACTGGCGGCCTGCGGCGGAGGCTCATCGAATTCTTCCGCCACCCTGAATCTCGGCATCACGGACGGCCCGGTCGATTCGGCGAGTGCGGTGGTGGTCTCCTTCACCGGCGTCGAGCTGCAGCCCAGCGGCGGTGGTAAAGCGGTCACCTTCAATTTCAATACCCCGCAGACGATCGACCTGCTGAACGAACAGAACGGCAACGAAGCCTCGCTTCTCAACGGCGCGTCCGTTCCGGCGGGCAATTACGATTGGATTCGGCTGATGCTCAATGTCGCCTCGAACGGGACGGTGGCCAATTCATACATCGAGATAAACGGCGCCCAATATCCGCTGGTGGTCCCGAGCGGCGCCCAGACGGGTCTGAAGCTGGTCCAAGGCTTCACCATGACGGCCAACCAGGTAGCAAATTTCACCATCGATTTCATGTTGCAGCAGTCGATCACCGCGCCGCCGGGGCAGAGCACCGGTGGGACACAGGATTACTTCCTCAAGCCGGCACTGCGCCTGATCAACAATGTCCAGGCCGGAACGATCAGCGGTACCGTGGCGCTCTCGACGCTGCAGAGTAACAGCGCGTGCCTGACCGGGTACTCCGGCAGCGGTCCGCTGCCCAACGCGCACGTGTACGTGTTCTCCGGAGCCGTGACGCCCTCGAGCAGTCTGACACCGGTTGTGGAGCCGCAGATCACGCTGTCCTCTTCGGGCAGCTACACCTACGAGCAGCCATTCCTGCTTGCCGGGGGGTATACGCTCGCCGTTGTCTGCACGAGCACATCGACTACCGGCACGACCACAGAGGCGTTCCTGCCGCCCGCAGGCCTCTCTGCAAGCGTGACGGCAAACCAGACCACGATGGTGAACTTCTGAGCCCGTGATCGACGGGAGCCCCCTGACCGGGAATTTCTCCGGTCAGGGCGGCTTGCGGCGAGCGACCCGAGCCCTGTTTGCGCCGGCGCCGGTTTTTTCGGAACCGGGGTGTCTGCGCAGACGGGCAATCCCGCCGCAAACGTGTACGCTTCACAACCCGAGGCGGGATGCGCCCACCGTCTGTTCTGCACGCGCATGGGCGCCAGAGGGACACGACCGCCATTGGTCTCGTTGGAGACCGTTTCCTGCTGTCCGATCTGGCCGACGGCCGCATCTCCGGGCACTGCGAAAATCGTTGACTGTCGGGGATCAGGAGGCTTGCCAGGGTACTCCTGTCGAAATGGCGTCTTGGTGACCCGCCCGTCGCAGGTTTAATGTGCCGGCCAGGCCGAACGGTTGCCGCCCGTCAGATCTCGATGCGCGAGAAACGCCACGCGCCGACCCAGGTGAGCACCACGGCGAGAGTGCCCATGACGGTCAGATCGACGAGCGCGCTGAAGTGCCCGCGCGCGATCAGCGCCCCGCGCAGGCCGTCGACGCCGTAGGTCAGCGGATCGATGCGCGTGAGGGCGGTGAGCAGGACCGGAATGTGCTCGAGCGGGTAGAGCGCCCCGGAGAGGAAGAAGATCGGCATCACGAGGAAGTTCATCACCATCTGAAAGCCCTGCATGTCGCGCAGGGTCGAGCCGACGGTGGTGCCGACCGCCGTGAACACGACGGCGACCAGCGCCAGGAATGCGAACGCGAGCGGGATGCCGGCCCAGCCCGCCGGGCGGAAGCCCGCGGCGAAGGCGACCACCGCCACGAGCAGCCCCTGGATCATCGCGGTGCTCGCCGCCCCGCAGGTGCGCCCGATCATGATGTGCAGGCGCGGCACGGGGGCGACCAGGGTCTCCTTCAGGAAGCCGAACTGGCGGTCCCAGATGAGCTGGATGCCGGAGAACAGCGAGGAGAACAGCACCGTCATCGCGATCACGCCGGGGGCGACGAACTGCAGATAGTTGCCCTCGCCGCCGCGGCGGAACACCGGGGAGAGCCCGTAGCCGAGGGCGAGCAGATACAGCAGCGGCTGGCCGAGCGAGGCGATGATCTGCACCCGGGATCGGAAGTAGCGCTTCAACTCGCGCAGCCACAGAACGTAGATCGCGCCCATCTTCTCTCTCTCTACTCCTCAGCGGCCGCGCCAGGCACGCGCCGCGCGGCGCATCTGATCGGTGGCGCCGGCGGACTCGTCACGGATCTCGGTGCCGGTGAGGGCGAGGAACGCCTCTTCCAGCGTCGCCGATCCGGTGCTCGATTTGAGCTCAGCGGACGTGCCGAGCGAGACGATCCGCCCGTGGTCGATGATGGCGATGCGCCCGGCCACGCGGTCGGCCTCGTCCATGTAGTGGGTGGTGAGGAACACCGTGACCCCTTCGTCCCGGTTCAGCTGCTTCACGTGCGTCCAGAGCTGATTGCGGCTCTGCGGGTCGAGCCCGAGCGTCGGCTCATCGAGAAAGAGGATCCGCGGGGTGTGCAGCAGGCCGCGGGCGATCTCCAGGCGGCGCATCATGCCGCCGGAGTACTGCTTGACGAGCTCATCGCGCCGCTCCCACAGCCCGAACAGCTCAAGGAGCGACTGCATGCGCTGGCGGCGGATCTTGCGCGGCACGTGATAGAGCGCGCCGTGCAGGTCGAGATTCTCCCAGGCCGAGAGGTTCTGATCCAGGCTCGGATCCTGAAAGACGATGCCGATGCGCTTGCGCACCTCGGTGCTTTGACGAGTCGGGTCGAGGCCATCGATGCGCACCTGGCCCGAGGTCGGCGGCAGCAGCGTGGTCAGGATCTTGATGGTGGTGGTTTTGCCGGCGCCGTTCGGGCCGAGGAAGGCGAAGATCTCGCCCGGCTCGACCGCGAAGGAAATGTCGTGCACCGCGACGAACTCGCCGAACTTTCGTGTCAGGTTCTGCACGACGATCATGCGGACGGCCTCCCTCGCTGCGCTCGCACCCGCCGTTGGGTCGCGGCAGGATACCACGCAGTCGAGGGCACCGATCCGCAGCTGGCGGCGTCAGTCCGACGGTCGAGGTGGGGGAAGTGATCGCGCGGCCCGCTGCCGCCGGATCGGTTAGGGCATGAGCTCAGGTAGCGCCGCAGTCTGTGAGGGTAAGATGCTGATATTTAACGGCATCGTTTGCAACGATCACCCATCCCGCGCGCTGGAACGACACCGGGTGGCGCCGCAGGGTCCCGTCGCGCGCCGGCACTGCGCCTTGGCCCTGCGCGGGTCCGAGGCCATTCGCCATCGCACTGACCGGCGCGATCAGCCCGGGGCCCTTCAGCGGGGTCAGGATCCGGGGGGATCGGCCGGCAGGGCCTTGGCCTTGCTCGGGGAGTTCTCTGCCGTGCCCGTGCTCTTCGCGCAGCCGGATGCGGTGCACTGCGGTGCGCTCTGCGCCGGCTTGGGCCTCGGCAGACTGTCGATGGCCGCAAGCGCCTTCTTCTGCTCCGGCGTGAGGATGCCGGCATAGGCCTTGTGGAACTGCGAGTTGGTGAGCGGCAGGTCCGTGTCGCCGTTCCAGGTGGAGCCGGCCGGCAGCTGGTTCTGCACCCGGGGCGCAGCGGCGAGGATCGCCTTGAGGCCCCCGCCGAGGCTGCCCGAAACGGGGACGGGCACGCCGCGCGGATGAGCGACGAGCTCGGCGACGCGCTGCCAATCGATCTTCTGGTGGTGCTTCCACAGCGCGTGGCGCTCGGCATGGGTGAGCAGCCGCGGCACCATCCGGCGCCAGTCCTTCTTCCAGGGCCGCTTGTCGCCCTTCAGGGGCCCGTAGGCGACGAAGTAGAGTCTGCCGTTCTTCCAGCCGAACAGGTACGGTTGGTTGACGACGCGCACCTCGGTGCCGTTCGGCACCATGTAGAAGAGCTGCTTGATGTCCTCGGGGAACAGGTGAACGCAGCCGTGGCTCACCCGCCAGCCCACGCTCACCGGCTTGTTGGTGCCGTGGATCAGGTAGCCGGGCCAGCCGAGGTGCAGCGCGTAGTTGCCGAGCGGGTTCTCCGGTCCCGGCCCGACCACGCGCGGCAGCGGCGCGCCCTCCTTGGCGTGCTCGGCGAGAATCGATGCCGGCACTTCCCAGACGGGGTCTTTCTCGTGCCACATCACGTGCGTCACCCCTTGGGGCGTGACATAGCCGCGCCGGCCGATGCCGACCGGATGCGTGATGAGGACCTGCGGCTGGCCCCGCTTGTGCGGCGGGTAGTAAAAGAGCCGCAGCGCCGCGAGATTGACGATGATGCCGCGGTGCGGCGCGTCCGGGAGGATGAACTGCGTCGGCAGGACCACGGAGGCGCCCACCGGGGGAAGCCAGACACTCACGCCGGGATTGGCGCGCCTCATCTCGTCGTAGCCGAGGTTGAAACGCCGGCCGATGTCGGTCAGGACCTGTCCCTTGTGGACCCTCACCACCTGCACGTGGCCGACCATGTCCTGTCCCGGCTTGAGCACGAACTTCTCCGTCTGAACGGGAAGCGGCCGCGGCGGCGGCGGCGCAGCGTGCACCACCTCCGGGGGCGCAGGCGGGGGAGCCGGCGGGCGCAGCGGCGGCCCGAACAGCGCGCAGGCGCTCGTGGCGAGCGCCAGGCTTGCGGCCAGCGCGAGACGAAGCGGGGAGGTCTTCATCGAGTCATTATGACATTCCGCGCCGGCGGAGAAACAGCCTGTCGGTCATCCGCTACAGCGCAAAGCCCGTTCACGTTTCGTTCATATTCGCGACGTTTCGGGCGGAATTCCACGAGCGCCGCATATCTCCAGAGACGCGCGAACGGCACGCCGCATTGCGCTGCGCGGCATCGGCGCGCCGCTACAGCCAGCCCTTCTGCCGCGCGATGCGCGCCGCCTCGATGCGGTTGGCCGCGCCGAGCTTGCTGATGGCCTCGGAGAGATAGTTGCGCACCGTGCCTTCCGAGAGGGACAGCTCGACGGCGATCTCCGACCCCGAGCGCCCTTCGCCGGCGCGCCAGAGGATCTGCCGCTCGCGCTCGGTGAGCGGGTCGGGATCGCTTGCCCAGGCCTCGGCCGCGAGCTCCGGGTCGATCACCCGCTCGCCGCGGCGCACGCGGCGCACGGCGGCGGCGAGCTCGGCGGCCGGGCGGTCCTTCAGCAGATAGCCCTTCGCGCCGGCCTCGAGCGCGCGGCGCAGATAACCCGGCCGGGCAAACGTGGTGAGAATGATGACCTGGGTGTCAGGATGACTCGCGCGCACCTCGGCGGCGAGCGTGAGCCCGGTCATCTCCGGCATCTCGATGTCCGTGACCAGCACATCGGGCCGCGCACTCGCTACGGCAGCGAGCGCCTCGCGGCCGTTGCGGGCCCGGGCGCACACGGTGAGATCCGCTTCGGTCTCGAGCAGCGCCGCGAGCGCCCCGAGGATCATGGCCTGGTCCTCGGCGAGGGCGACGCGGATCGCGCTCACGCGCCGCTTTCCTGGGGCAGCGCCGCCGACGCCGGGATTTCCACGCGCAGGCGGGTGCCCCGATCCGAGTCGATGGCGAGCCGGCCGCCGAGGGTGGCAAGCCGCTCGCGCATACCGCGCAGGCCGTTGCCCTCGTGCTCGATGCCGCCGCGACCGTCATCGGTGATCTCGAAGAAAGTGCGCTCGGGGTCGGCGGCGATGGTGAGCCGGCAGCGCGCCGCGCGCGCGTGCCGGACGATGTTGGTGACGCACTCGCGCAGCACCAGCGAGAGCGCGCTCTCGATGAGCGGTGCGAGCCGCGGTAGCGGGGCTTGGTGCTCGAGAGTCACGCCGGCGAGGGCGAGCGTCTCTCGCGCGCGGTCGAGCTCGGCGGCAAGACCTTCGCTGCGGTAGCCGCGGATGGTCTCGCGCACCTCCGCGAGCGCGCGGCGTGCCGTCTGTTCCACCTCGGCGATCTCCCGCTGCGCGCGCCCGGGATCGCCCGGCAAGAGCTTGCCGGCGAGCTCGGACTTCAGCACGATGAGCGAGAGGGTGTGGCCGAGCACATCGTGCAGGTCGCGCGCGATGCGCTCGCGTTCGGCGACCTGAGCCAGATGCTCGATCTGCTCCTGCGCCATGTTCAATCGGGCGTCGTTGCGCGCGCGCACGATCCAGAAGAGGTTGCTGGCGCCGCTCGGCAGCGCGAAGAAGGCGAAGATGCCCCATGTCCAGGGGCTGTAGCCGAGCACCCACCCCTCGAGCGCCGCGGTGGCTGCGGCTGCCGCGATCAGCGCCAGGCACAGCGCCACGGATTCGGTGACGACCGGGATGAACGCCGCCACGTAGATGAACACCACGCCGGAGCCGGCATTGAACGGGTAATAGGCGATGCCGAGGATCGCCAGCAGCGCCGCGAGCGTTGTGCGCAGTGTCAGGCCGTTCGCGTACACCAGGCCGAGGTACAGTGCGAGGAAGCACGCATACATCAGGCCTGTCAGCCCCCACGCGCTCAGCGTGGCGCGCTGCGCGGGCTCGACGAAGAAGAAGACCGAGTAAGCGAGCCAGACGAGGTTGACGGCGCGCGAGCGCCTCGGCATGGGCGGCGGGCGCTGTCCGCAGGAGAGGGCGGGGGTCTCGTTCATGGGCTCTTGGCTTCGCTGCGCACGAACGTAATCCAGGCCGCGGCGAACATCAACACGCTGCAGCTGGCGAGCACGAGCCAGTGCTCGAGCGCATGCTTGCCGGAGGCGAGGCCGAATACCCCGAGCGCGAGGCGCCCGAGGTGGTAGGTCGGCAGCGCCGGGGCGGCCGCCTGCAGCCAGTGGGGCAGCATCCGCATGGGCATCCAGAACCCGGAGGCGAAGGACACAGGGATGTAAACGAGGTTGATGATGCCCGCGGCGGCCTTCGGCGGCGCGATGAGGGCGACCAGCAGTCCGAGCGCGGTGAAGGGGATCGAGCCGACGAGGAGGATGCCGGCGAGCTCGGCGGCCTGGGCGAGGCTCACGTGCGCGCGGCCGGCGGTGACGCCGAGTCCGATCAGCAGTCCCATGACGATGAGCGCGAAGGTGGCGCTCGCGGCCATCTTGGCGGCGAGGTACACCAGGCGCGGCATGGGGCTCGCCCATTTGAGCTCGAGCCATCCCTGGGCGCGCTCGAAGGCGATGCCGAGCCCGATGCCGAACAGGCACGCCGAGCCGAGCCCGAAGCAGCTGTAGCCGGCGATCACATACTGCGCCGCGGCGCTCGAGCGCTGGCCGATCCCGAACAGCAGATAGAACATCAGCGGGAAGCCGAGCACGGAGAGCGAGTAGGCGCGCGTGCGCATCAGGCGGATGAACTCGTACTTGAGCTCCATCAGGGCCGCGTGCAGGCGCGCGGCGCCCGGGGTGCGGGCTTCGGCGGTGAGGACGGCTTGGATCATGCGCGCGCTCTCCTGGGGTTTTTTGCGCAGGCGGTGTCGAGGTCAGCTGGTGTGCGTGAGGGCGAGGAAGGCGTCCTCGAGGCTCGCGGCGCTGACTTCCAGATCACCGATTGTCTCATCGAGCGGCAGCATCTCGCGCAGCACCTGCTCGGGCTCGTGCGCGAAGATCACCACGCCGTCTCGGTCCGCCTCAACGCCGGTGACCGTGGGCAGCTCTCGCAGGACCGCGGCAGTGAGTCGGGTGCGACAGCGGATGCGCCGTGCCGCGATGCTGTGCTTGATCTCGTGCGGCGTACCGGCTCGCACCACCCGGCCGCGCTCGATCAGCACGATGCGGTGCGCGAGCGCATCGGCCTCTTCGAGGTAATGCGTGGTGAGCAGCACTGCCTTGCCCGCCGCCGCGAGCGCGCGCACTTCGCTCCACACCTGCCGCCGGGTCTGGATGTCGAGCCCGACCGTGGGCTCATCGAGGAACACGACCTCGGGGTCGCCGCAGATCGCCAGCGCGAACAGCACCCGCTGCTTCTGCCCGCCCGAGAGGGTGCCGAAGCGCTGGCGCTCGAGGGCGGCGAGGCCGGTGCGATTCAGCAGCTCGGCGGTGGCGAGCGGGCGCGGGTAGTAGCTGCGAAACAGCTCGATCTGCTCGCGCACGCTGAGCGTATCAGGGGCGTTCGCCACCTGCAGCATCGCGCCGATCGCGGTGCGGGCGGCGCTCGAGCGCGGATCGCGGCCGAGCACTTCGGCCGCTCCGGCATCGGGTCGCGTCAGGCCGAGCAGCAGCCGCACGGCGGTGGTCTTGCCCGCCCCGTTCGGCCCGAGGAGCGCGGTGACCTCGCCGCGGCGCAGCGTGAGGGAGAACCGATCGAGCGCGGCAAGCTGGCCGTAGCGCTTGGTGACCTCGCGCAGGCGGGCGAGGGGTGCGGGCGGCGCGGCGGCGGGGATTGCAGGGGCTGTGGCACTCATGAGGCATCGCTCCGGCAGAGCAAGACGTGGTGCAAGCTTGGCGCGGGCGCCTCGCGCCGGGTAGTGCCGGCTGTCAGGGGGGCGGGATGACAGTTGTCATGGCGCCGCCGGGCAGCGCACGCGCCGAACGGGAGGTGCGGAGGCAAAAGCCTTGAGAATGTTGGAACGATGAAATCCTCTGCTGCCATCGCGGCCTGCGCGGCGCTCGCGGAGCGGTGAGCTCTTAACCGATTCGGCTATTGCTGGCACGGGAGCCCTCGGGGTTCGGCCGGGCACCCGGCGCTTCGAGCGCGCGAAACGACCGCTTTAAATGCACGGCGGGGCCGCGACGCGCCGGGCCGCGGTATTACAATGCGCCGATCATGAGAATCTCCGGCACCGCCTACCGCACGATCTGGCCGCTGCCCTCGGGCGCGGTGCGGGTCATCGATCAATCCCGTCTGCCCTTTGAGTTCGTGACGCTCGATCTGGCGAGCCTCGAGGACGCCGCGCAGGCGATCCGCACCATGGTGGTGCGCGGGGCGCCGCTGATCGGCGCCACGGCCGCCTACGGCCTGGCGCTCGCGCTGCGCGCCGAGGCATCCGATCAGCGCATCGCCGAGGCCGCCCGGGTGCTGCGCGCCACGCGCCCGACCGCGGTGAATCTCGCCTGGGCGCTCGAGCGGGTGCGCCGGTCGATCAGCGCGTTGCCGGTTTCCGATCGCGCCGCCGCGGCATTCGCCGAGGCCGGGCGCATCTGCGAGGAGGACGTCGAGCAGTGCCGCGCCATCGGGGTCCACGGCGCGAAGATCATCCGCGAGACGGCCGCGAAGGTGCGCCGCCGCGTGAACGTCCTCACCCATTGCAATGCCGGGTGGCTCGCCTGCGTCGACTGGGGCACGGCGCTTGCGCCGATCTATGCGGCGCACGATGCCGGGATCGCGGTGCACGTGTGGGTCGATGAGACCCGCCCGCGCAATCAGGGCGCCTCGCTCACCGCGTTCGAGCTCGGCTCGCACGGCGTGCCGCACACGGTGATCGTGGACAACCTCGGCGGTCATCTGATGCAGCACGGCGAGGTCGACCTGGTCATCGTCGGCAGCGACCGCACCACGGGCGCCGGTGACGTGTGCAACAAGGTGGGCACCTATCTGAAGGCGCTCGCGGCGCACGACAACGGCGTGCCGTTTTATGCCGCGCTGCCGGTGAGCACCATCGACTGGAGCCTCGCGGACGGGCGTGCCATCGAGATCGAGGCGCGCGATGCGCTTGAGGTGACGCACATCACCGGGCGGACCGATGCGGGGGCGATCGAGCGGGTGAGGCTGGTGCCCGAGGCGAGCGCCGCGCTCAATCTCGCCTTCGATGTTACGCCGGGGCGGCTCGTCACGGGCCTCATCACCGAGCGCGGAGTGTGCGCCGCGAGCCGTGCGGGACTGCTGCAGCTGTATCCGGAGCGGGCGGCGTGAGCGCGCAGGCGCGCGAGGATCGCGACACTGCGCTGCGGCGCGCGGTCATCCGCGCTTGCCGCGAGCTGCAGCCCCTCGGCCTTACCCACGGCACCTCGGGCAACGTCAGCGTGCGCCGCGATGCGGGCTCCTTCTTCGTCAGCCCGACCGGACTGCCCTATGCCTCGCTCGAGCCCGAGGACGTGCCGCTGATGACGCTCCAGGGGCGCTGGTACGGCCGGCGCCGGCCCTCCAGCGAGTGGCGCTTCCATCGCGACATCCTCGCCGCGCGGCCCGAGGCGGGAGCCATCGTGCATGGTCACCCGCGCCATGCCACGGCCCTCGCCTGCACCGGGCGGGGGATTCCGGCATTCCATTACATGGTCGCGGTGGCCGGCGGGCTCGACATCCGCTGCGCCCCGTACCACACCTTCGGAACGCAGGCGCTCTCCGATGCGGCGCTCGAGGCGCTGCGCGAGCGGCGGGCCTGCCTGCTCGCGCATCACGGCATCATCGCCCTCGGCGCCGATCTCGCCTCGGCATTGAGCCTCGCCGCCGAAGTGGAGAATCTCGCCGCGCAGTACGCGACGGCGCTCGCGATCGGCGGCGTGGCGGTGCTCGATGAGGACGAGATGCGTCGGGTGGTGGAGAAATTCCGTACCTACGGCAGGCAGGATGCGGCCGATGCCGAGCTCACGCACGGCGGCGAGGCGCTGCCGGGGGCGCGCTGAGCGGCGCACTCAGCGCCGCGCGCGCCGATCGAGCATGAAGCGCGCTGCGATGTTGATGATCAGCACGAAGCCGGTCACGAGCAGCGCCGCGGCGTAGGCGAGCGCGTTGGCCTCGGCGAACGGCTCGTTGATGAAGTTCCAGATGGCGTAGGTCAGGTAACCGATGGGCGAGTGGGTGAGGTGCCCGTCCCAGAGGTAGTTCGACCAGCCCGCGGTGTAGAGCAGCGGGGCGGTCTCGCCCACCGAGACGGCGAGCGCCAGCAGCACGCCGGTGAGGATCGCCGGCAGCGCCGCCGGCAGACACACCCCGAGGATGACCCGCCGGTCGTTGGCGCCGAGGGAGTAGGCCGCATCGCGCAGGTCGTTCGAGACCTGCCGCAGCGCAAGCTCGGTGGTGCGGCAGATGTAGGGCAGGCTGATGATCGCGAGCGCGATGGAGCCGGCGGCCACCGAGAAGCTCCAGCCCAGCCACTCGACCATGCCGACATAGCCGAAGTAGCCGACCACGATCGAGGGGACGCCGACCAGCACGTCGGCGAGGAAGCGGATGGTGGTGGCCCAGCGCGTGAAGCGGTACTCGGCCGTGTAGATGCCCGCGGCGACTCCGAACGGCACGGCGAGCAGCAGCGCACCGGCCGAGAGCACCAGGGTGCCTTCGATGGCGTTCAGCAGCCCGCCGCCGGTGCCCTGGGTGATGGTGGTGAGCACCGAGAGCCTCAGCGCCGTGACGCCGCGCACGAACACCACTTCGAGGATCCACACCATGAGCGCCGCCAGCGCGAACAGGCACGCGCCCGTGAGCGTCCAGCCGGTCAGGCTCGCGAGCCGGCGCGAGAGCCGGATCTGATGTGCGGGTCTGCGGGCCGGGGCGAGCGGGATCATCGGCTCAGACCACCACCGAGCGCTGGCTGTTGTTCCACACGAGCAGCAGCAGCCGCGCCAGCGCGTTGACGACGATGGAGATGATCGCGAGCACGAAGGCGATCTCGGCGAGGGAGCGCACGGCGAGTCCCGTCGGGTCCTGCAGCGCGCTGTCCAATTGCGAGACGATGAATGCGGCCATGGTCGAGACCGGATCATAGATGCGGTGCGGCAGGTAATTGAGCGCGTTGCCGCTGACCATGAGCACCGCCATGGTCTCCCCGAGCGCGCGCCCGAGCGCGAGGAAGGTCGCGCCGATCAGCGTCTTGCGGGTGCCGGGCAGCATCACCTTCCACAGCGCCTCGAAGCGCGTGGCGCCGAGCCCAAGGGCCGCCTCGCGCAGCGAGGCCGGCTGGCTCACCAGCGCATCGCGCAGCGTCGCAGCGATGATGGGCACGATCATCAGCGAGAGCACGATGCCCGCGGTGAGCAGCCCGTAGCCGCTGCCGGTGGGCGCGGCAAAAAACGGAATGGCCTTGCCGAGGCTCTGGGCGATCAGGGGATAGAAGTGATGGCCGAGGAACGGAATCACCACCACGTAGCCCCACAGGCCGAACACCACGCTCGGGATGGCCATCAGCAGCTCGACGAAGAACGAGATCCACAGCCGCAGCCGCTCGGGCACCGCTTCGGCGAGGAAGATCGCAGCGCCGATCCCCATCGGCAGCGCGATGGCGAGCGCGATGAGGGTGGAGAGCAGCGTGCCGACGATGAGGAAGAGGATGCCGTAGGTGGCGCCCGGCTGGACCTGCGTGCCGTGGCGCATGATGGGATTGGCGTAGAGGTTGCCGAGGTTCCAAGTGTCTCGAACAACGAAGCCCAAGCCATTGAAATGCATGGCTGGCCAAGAGTAGAACGCCAGGAACAGAACGATGGCGGCGAGCGTTGCGGGCAGGATGCCCGCGATGAGGGCGAGCCAGGCTCTGAACTTCATGGCGCGCAAGGATGGCCGCTCCGCTCCCTCGATGCAACGGTTGCGTTTAAGAGAACAAGCCGGTAGCGCGCCTCGTCCGTGAGGTGCGCGTACCGGCTTCCAGGGGGCCTGGCGTCAGTGGATCGCGGCGATCTGCGCCTTGCTGAGGGCCACGATCGGCGCCGGCAGCGCGACAAAGCCGACCGGCGTCATGAAGCGCTCCGAGTTGCCTTCGATGGGGCTCAGCGCCCAGTTGAAGAACTCGCGCAGCGCCGCGGCGGTGGCGGCATTCGGCTGCGCTGCGTTCACGATGGCGTACTCGTAGTTGATGATCGGATACGAGTCCTTGCCGGGCGCGAAGATCAGGCTGATGCGCTCATTGCGCGGGGTGTGCGGCGCCATCGCGTCCACTGCCGCCTGCACGGTCTGCGGGTTGGGCATGACGAAGTTGCCGGCGCGGTTCTGGATGGCCGCCTCGCCCAGACCGGCCGCCTCGGTCGCCTTCTTGTAGCTGATGCCGATGTAGGCGAGCGAGTACGGCGTGCCCTTGCAGGCATTGACCATGCCCGGGTTGCCCTCGGCGCCGATGCCGCCCTCGACCGCCGGCCAGCTGACCGAGGTGCCGTAGCTCACCGAGTTCATCCACGAGGGGGTGCTGAAGGAGAGGTACTGGGTGAAGATGAATGTGTCGCCGCTGCCGTCGGTGCGGTGCACGAGCACGATCTGCTCGTGCGGCAGGCGCACGCCGGGGTTCAGCCGCCTGATCATCGCATCGTCCCAGTAGCGCACCCGGCCGGAGTACATCGCCGCGAGCAGCGGGCCGCTCAGCTTCAGGTGGACGCGGTTCAGTCCCGGCAGGTTGTAATTGATCATCTGCGAGGAGATGGCGAGCGGGATGTTGAGCATCGTCGGGTGCTGCTTCACCAGGAAGTCGCTCATGTAGGCATCCGAGGCGCCAATCTGGGCGATGCCGGACATCGCCTGGGAGATGCCCGTGCCGCTGCCGGTCGACTGGGTCGTGATCTGCACGCCCGGGTGGGTCTTGGTGTACACCGGCACCCACAGATTGAACAGCGGGTAGAGCAGGGACGAGCCCGTCTCGAGCAGGCGCTGCTGCGCCATTGCGGCGCGCGCGCCCATCACCGAGCACAGTGCCAGGGCGGTCGTCAGGACCAGGGAGGCCCGGCGGCGGGCGGGACCAGATTTCATGCTCATGGGTTTACCTTTTGCGGATCAGGACGATGCGGGGAGCAAAGGGGTCTCTACGGCGCGGTACTCTACCCCGGCAATATGACGGATTTGTGACACGGGGCCGTGATATATTAAACTTCGATTAAACAAAGAGTTGCAGGCTTTTATGGGCTCTCGGCCTGAACCGGATGTGCGCCTGCGGCGCCTCTACGATCCCCCCGGGGAGGACGGCCTGCGCGTGTTGGTGGACCGGCTCTGGCCGCGGGGTGTGCGCCGCGAGAGCGCACACATCGATGCGTGGCTGAAGGACCTCGCCCCGAGCAGCGCGCTGCGCACCTGGTTCGGCCACGACCCGTCGCGTTGGGCTCAGTTCCGCCGCCGCTATCGCGCCGAGCTCGCCGCGCAGCGCGCGCAGATCCAGGCGCTGCGTCAGGCGGCGCGTGAGCGGCCCCTCACGCTGCTCTACGGCGCGCGCGATCCCGAGCACAATCACGCGCTCGTGCTGCGCGAGGTGATTGCGGGCGCTGCGCCGCGCAAGGCGGTGGCGCGCAGCGGCGCGCGCGGCGCAGGGCAGACACCCCGGCGCGGATCGGTTAAGGTGCGCCCATAGGGGGTGTGCGCGCCGGCGGCGCGTGCTCTCGCGACCGAAAGAACATTGAATGAATACACCCGCAACCGAGGGCGCCGGGTCACTCGGCGAGTTCACGTTTCGCGGCATGGTCATCGGGGTGCTCATCACCCTGGTGTTCACCGCGGCCAACGTCTACTTCGGCCTGAAGGCCGGGCTCACCTTCTCGACGTCCATCCCGGCGGCCGTGATCTCGATGGCCATCCTGCGCGCGCTGAAGGGCGCGACCATGCAGGAGAACAACATCGTGCAGACCGTGGCCTCGGCCGCGGGCACGCTCTCGAGCATCATCTTCGTGCTGCCGGGGCTGGTCATCGTCGGCTGGTGGACCGGCTTTCCGTTCTGGATGTCCTTTCTGGTGTGCGCCTCGGGCGGCATCCTCGGGGTGATGTACACCATCCCGCTGCGCCGGGCGCTGGTGACCGACTCGGACCTGCCGTATCCGGAGGGTGTCGCCTGCGCGGAGGTGCTCAAGGTCGGCTCCGGACGGGCGCACGATGCCGATCTCGAGGCGGTCGAGAGCGGCGGGGCGGGCCTGAAGGCGGTGCTGGTCGGGGCGGTGGTCTCGGCCGTCTTCTATGTCGTCGTGCAGACGCAGATCTTCACGAGCGATGTGGTGCGCTACTTCCGCTTCGGCAAATCGGGCGCGGCCACCGGCTTTGATTTCAGCCTGTCGTTTGCGCTGTTCGCCATCGGCCACCTGGTGGGCCCGGCGGTGGGCATCGCGATGCTGGTCGGCGCGCTGATCGGCTGGGGCTGGGGCGTGCCGCACTTCCTGATGATGCACCCGGCCGCGGGCCCGGCGGCGGCCGCCGCCCAGGGAGCGTGGGCGCACTACGTGCGGTTCGTCGGCGCCGGCACGATCGGTGTCGCCGCGGTCTGGACGCTCGGCACCATGATCAAGCCGGTTGCCAAGGGACTCGCGGGCGCGCTCGCGGCCTCGCGCGCGCGCAAGGCGGGCCTCGCGCACACGCTGCCGCGCACCGAGCGCGACATCCCGATCGGCACGGTGGGGCTGGTCTCGCTCATCTGCCTGGTGCCGGTCGGGTGGCTGCTGTGGCATTTCAGCCGCATCAGCGGACTCGGCTCGTTCGCGCTGCTGCTCACCCTGGGCGGGGTGATCTTCGTGGCCGTGATGGGCTTTCTCGTCTCGACCGTGTGCGGCTACATGGCCGGCCTCATCGGCTCCTCGAACAGCCCGCTCTCAGGGATCGGCATCCTCGTGGTGGTGGTGTTCGCGCTGATGCTCGTGCTCGGGGTCAAATCGCATCTGCCGCCCGATGCGGGGCGGGCGCTCGTGGCCTTTGCGCTGTTTGTCACCTCGGTGGTGTTCGCGGTGGCCTCGATCGCCAACAACAACCTGCAGGACCTCAAGACCGGCCAGCTGGTCGATGCCACCCCCGCCAAGCAGCAGTGGGCGCTGGTGGTGGGCGTGATCGCCGGCGCGCTCGTGATCCCGCCGGTGCTCGATCTGGTGAACCACGCCTACGGGTTCCTCGGCGCCCCCGGCGTCAACCCCGCCCATGCGCTGCCGGCGCCGCAGGCGGGTCTGATCTCGGCGCTCGCCCAGGGCGTCATCCAGCACAACGTCGACTGGAGCGCGATCAGCGTCGGCGGGCTGATCGGCGTGGTGCTGATCGCGTTCGACGAGACGCTGGCGCGCGTGGCCAAGCGGGTGCGCGTGCCGCCGCTCGCCGTCGGCCTCGGGATCTACCTGCCGACCTCGAGCACGCTGATGATCGTGGTCGGCTCGCTGGTGGGGTGGTGGTTCAACCGCCGCGCCGCGCGCGCCCCGCGCGCCGAGGCGATCCAACAGCTTGGCGTGCTGCTCGCCTCGGGCCTGATCGTCGGGGAGAGCCTGCTCGGGGTCATTTTCGCCGCCGCAGTGGCCTTCACCGGCCGGCCGGCGCCGATCGCGCTCGTCGGCAAGGACTTCGCCGCCGCCTCGATGTGGCTCGGGGGCGTCGCCTTCGCCGCCGTGGTGTTCGTGCTGTACCGCTGGGTCGAGGGGTTGGTGCGCGAATAACAGGCCCCCGCGCGGCGGAGTCGGCGAGCGGGGTGAGCCGGAACAGCTGCGCGGGGCGCACTCTGCGGGGCGGGCCGGATCAGGAGGTCGCAGCGCGCCCGTGCCCGCTGACTTCCGCACCCGTATCCTTGGGCAGGCTCGCATACGGGATGAGGCTGAGCGCCCCGAGCGCGGCCATCAGGGTGAGCGCCACCCGGAAGTCGAACGCGCCGAACGCCACGGTGTGGCGCGCGATGCGGGTGAAATTCAGCGCCAGCGCGGCGCTCGCCACGCCGGCGGCGACGGCGATCTGCTGCGTGAGCGACAGCAGCACGCTCGCCGGAGCGCGCTCCTCGGGCGTCACGTCGGCGAACGTGGTGAAGAGCAATGCGGTGAACTGCATCGAGCGGCTCGCGCCGGCGAACAGCAGGATGATGACCACCAGCGAAGTGGGCAGCGCCGGGGAGATCCACGCGCAGGCGGCGATGCCGCAGGCGGTGATCGCGCCGTCGACGATGAGCACCCGACGCAGCCCGAAGCGGCGGATGATGGGGTTGGTCAGCGCCTTCATCAGCAGGTTGGCCGCCATGTAGACCAGCAGCAGCACCCCTGACTGAAGGGGCGTCAGCCCGTAGACCACCTCGAGCATCAGCGGCAGCAGATAGGGCGTGGCGCTGATCGCGGCGCGCATCAGGCCGCCGCCGGAGACCGTGGCCACGCGAAACGAGCGTTTGCGCAGCACATCGAGCCGCACCAGGGGCCGCCCAGCGGACTCCAGGTGGCGCACCGCGCCGTAGCCGGCGATGAAGGCCGCGGCCAGCAGCCCGAGCGCGAGCGGCGCTTCGATGTGCTCGCCGCCGAGCAGATCGAGGCCGTAGCTCAGGCAGCCGACCGCCGCGGCGAGCCACACGAAGCCGCGCGCATCGAAGGCGGTCCGCTCGCTCGCCTTGTGGTTCGGGATGATCGCGAGCACGAGCACGATGGCGATGAGGCCGATCGGCACATTGACGTAGAAGATCCAGCGCCACGAGAGCGCATCGGTGATGAACCCGCCGAGCGCAGGGCCGATCACCGGCGCAAGCAGCCCCGGCCACACCAGGGTCGAGAGGGTGCTCATCAGCTCGTGCTTCTCGGCATTGCGCAGCACGATCAGCCGCCCGACCGGCGACATCATCGCCGCCGAGCCGCCCTGCACCAGCCGCGCGCCGATGAATGCCGGGAAGCTCCCCGACAGGCCGCAGGCCATCGAGGCCAATGTGAACACCCCGATCGCGCCGCTGAAAAGCGTGCGGGTCCCGATGCGCTCGGCGAGCCAGGCGCTCGCCGGGATGCACACCGCGGCAGCCAGCGCATACGCGGTGATGCCCTCGCTGACGCGGCTCTCGTTCGTGGCGAAGCTGTGCGCCATGGCCGGCAGTGCGGTGACGATGATGGTCGAGTCGAGGTTCTGCATGAACATCGCGCACGCGACGATGAGCGCGATCCGCATCGAAGGGCGGTGAAGCGCGGCGGTGAGCTCGCTGAACCAGGGCATTGGGGCAAGTCTAACGTCTCTGGCTCGGCGATTTCGCCCATCTCCTCCTTAAGGAGGAGGCTGTGGTCCGGCCGGCTGCGCGGTCGGCACGGCGCGGCGCGCCGCGTGCAGCATCAGAGCCGCCGCGTACAGCACCACGGCCGCGACCAGCCAGCGCAGCCACTCGAGCGGCAGCTTCTTGACCAGGTAGGCTGCGATCAGCACCGCCGGCGGGCCGCCGAGCGCAAAGCCCAGCGCGACCGGCGAGCTGTAGCGGCGCGAGCGCACGAAGCGCATGCCGCCGATGGGCATCAGGAAGGCGCACGAGCCCATCATGATGGGGAAGGCCGCGCGCGGGTTCAGGCCGAGCAGGCTGAGGAGGATCAGGCACGGCGCGTACAGCCCGATGCCGAGGCTCATCAGCGCCCCGAGGAGAAAATTGCCCCCGACCGCGAGCACCCAGCGCCAGCCGCCGAGCGCCGTGGCCGTCCCGCCGAGGGGCATCCAGTTGAGGTTCGAGGCGATGAACAGCGCCGCGGCCGCCGCAAGCGCCACGCCCATGCCGACCTGCACGCCCCGGCGCGGCAGGCGCGAGACCACGCCGGCGCCGAGCCAGGCGCCGAGCACCGAAGCGCCGATCATCGTCACGAGCAGGCGTGGGTCGACGACCACGGCGGCGATGAAAATCAACGCCTCGGTGAGCGTGGGCAGTGCGTGGCCGACGTTGAGCGTGCCGGGAATCTGCTCATCGGGAATGCGCCGCGTGAACTTCAGCACCGCCGTGGTGGGGGCAAAGGAGCCGATGCCGAGGGTGTCGAAGAAATTCGCGCCGAACCCGAGGGCGAAATCCGCCGCTCGCGGGCCGCCGGCGTCCGGCTGCGCCGCGGCGCGCGGGGCGTGCCGCTCCAGGCGCGACCAGCGCCACACGAAGCCGACTGCCAGCAGCGCGAGCGAGGCGAGCAGCGCGCGGGTGATCAGGCTGCTCGCCGGTGTCAGATAGGCGATCAGAGCGATCAGCGCGAAGGTGAGCGCCGCGAGCGCGACCCAGGGCGCGCGGCTCACCACAGGCTTGCCGCGTGCCGCGTGCCGAAGCGGCGCAGGTCGAGCGGGCGCACGTCGAGCGGCGGAGCGCGGTTCGCAACGAGCGCGGCCACGACTTCGGCGGTGGGTGCCGCGAGCGTCAGCCCCAGATGCTGGTGGCCGACCGCGTAATAAAGCGGCGCTGCGCCCGGGGCACGGCCGATTCCGGGCAGATAATCCGGCAGCGTCGGGCGCGAACCCACCCAGCCTTCGTGGCGCGTCTCGCTCGTGTAACCGAGGCGCTCGAGCGCGCGGCGCAGGCGCTGCAGCTTGCGCGCATCGGGCGGGGCGCCGTGCCGCTCGAACTCCAGATAGGTCGTGGCGCGCAGCCGGCCGCGCATGGGGGTGACGATGATGTTCTCCCCCGCGTACAGCACCGGCGCGCCGGTCAGCGGCAGCGCGCCGGCGAGCTCCAGGTGATAGCCGCGCTCGGCGGTAAGCGGTGCGTTGAGTCCGAACCGGCGCAGGAAAGGCGCCGATTGCACGCCCGCGCACACGACCGCGGCGCGCACCGTCAGCGCCTGCGTGTCCGTGCGCACCGTCACCCGGGCGCCCTCGGGGAGGATCTCGCGCACCTCGCACTGTTGGAATTGCGCGCCGGCCTGAACGGCCGCCGCCACGAAGGCCGCCGCGACGCTCTGCGGATCGAGCACATGCCCGCTGTCCGGATACCACAGCCCCGAGGCGGTTCCCGGCGAGCGCGCCTGCAGGGCGCGGGTGAGCTCCGCCGGGGCCGGCTCGGTGCGCACCTGAAGGCGCTGCGCAGCGCGTGCCACGCGCGCGGCGCGCGCCGGCGCGGTCGGACCGAGCCAGACCGCGTAATGTCCACGGCGCACGAGCAGATCAGCTCGCCCGACCTCGCGCAGCGCGCGCTCGAGCGTATCGGCCGCCGGCCGCACCAGCGCCGCGAGCGGCGGCGTGTTGCGCCGCTGGTGCATTGATGCGCCGACGAAGCGCGCCAGCCACGGAGCGAGCGCCGCCGCGCGATGCAGCGGCAGGTGCACCGGTCCGTCGAAGATGGACAGCTCGCGCCAGAAGGTGAGGAGCAGCCGCAGGGAGGGCAGCGGCTCGAGCTGCTCGCAGGCGATGTGTCCGGCATTGCCGAACGAAGCGCCGGCGCGCGCCGGCTCCGCCCGATCGAGCAGCAGCACCGGGAAGCCCTCGCGGGTGAGCCGCCAGGCGATGGCGCTGCCCACGATGCCGGCGCCGATCACCGCGATGCGGTCCTGGGACCGCGGTTCCGCCGGAGAACTCAAGTTGCCGTCTCGCGCATGCCCGCACTCCGCCGCGCCGACACGTTTACCGTGTGTGGTTATATCGTATACGATATAAGCATACAGGCAATACGGACGCGATCCCATGACCGGTGCAACTTCGCCCCTGCCGTGCGACTGGGCCGGCGTCTTTCCGGCGGTGACGACCCAGTTCGATGCCGATCTGGCGGTCGATCTGCCGGCCACCGGCGCCGTGCAGCGCGCGCTGGTGGACGAGGGCGTGCACGGGCTGGTGGTGTTGGGCACGGTCGGGGAGAACAATTCCCTCTCGCCCGAGGAGAAGCGCGCCGTGCTCGGCGCGGCGGTGGCCTCGGCCGCGGGCCGGATCGCGGTGATCGCCGGCGTCTCGGAGCTCACCACCGCCGGCGCGGTGCGCTTCGCGCGCGATGCCGAGGCGGCCGGGGTGAACGGCCTGATGGTGCTGCCGGCGATGGTCTACGTGCCCACGGGCGCGGAGCTCGAGGCGCATTTTCGCGCCGTGGCCGCCGCCACGCGCCTGCCGATCATGCTGTACAACAACCCGCCGGCGTATCGCACGACGATCGAGCTCGCGACGCTCGCGCGCCTGGCGGACGTCGCCAACATCGTCGCCCTGAAGGAGTCGACGCCCGACTCGCGGCGCTTCACCGACGTGATCAACGCCTGCGGCGAGCGGTACGTGCTGTTCGCCGGACTCGATGACCTGGCTCTCGAGGGGCTCGTGCTCGGGGCGCGCGGCTGGGTGTCGGGCCTGACGAATGCCTTCCCGCGCGAGTCGCTGGCGCTTTACGCGGCGCTGCGCGCAGGCGATCTGCCGCGCGCGCGCGCCATCTACCGCTGGTTCATGCCGCTGCTGCACCTCGATGCCGGGCACGACCTGGTGCAGGCGATCAAGCTCGCCGAGCACATCATGGGCCGCGGCAGCGAGCGGGTGCGCCCGCCGCGCCGGCCGCTCGAGGGTCCGCGCCTCGCCGCGGTCACCGCGTTGATCAAGCGTGCCGCCGAGACCCGCGCGGCGTTGCCGCAATGAGGTCGGTGTTCTTCTGCATCGACGGGCACACCGCCGGCAACCCGGTGCGCCTGGTCGCCGGCGGCGCGCCGTTTCTCACGGGCGCCACCATGAGCGAGCGGCGCGCCGATTTCCTCAAGCGCTTCGACTGGATCCGCCGCGGGCTGATGTTCGAGCCGCGCGGTCACGACATGATGTCCGGCGGCTTCGTGATGCCGCCGCTCGACCCGGCGCACGATGCCGCCATCCTGTTCATCGAGACCAGCGGCTGCCTGCCGATGTGCGGCCACGGCACCATCGGCATGGTCACCTTCGCGATCGAGCACGGGCTGCTGCGGCCGCGCACGCCCGGGCGCTGCTCGATCGAGGTGCCGGCCGGTCTCATCGGCATCGAATACCGGCTCGAGGGGGACAAGGTCGCGAGCGTGACCCTCCGCAACGTGCCGGCCTACCTGGCGCGCAGCGGGCTCGAGATCGAGGTGCCCGAGCTCGGCCGGCTGCGCTGTGACGTCGCCTACGGCGGCAATTTCTACGCCATCATCGAGCCGCAGCCGGCCTACCCCGGCATCGATGCGCTCGGGGCGGCAGGTCTCGTGCGGCTCTCTCCCGTGGTGCGCTCGCTCGTGCGGGAGCTCTACGAGCCGGTCCATCCTCTCGATCCGACCATCCGCGGCGTCAGTCACGTCATGTGGACGGACCGCCCGCGCGGGCAGGGCGCGCACGGCCGCAATGCGGTGTTCTACGGCGAGCGGGCCATCGACCGCTCGCCCTGCGGCACCGGCACCAGCGCGCGCGTGGCGCAGCTTGCTGCCCGCGGCGCGCTGCGGCCCGGCGATTCCTTCGTGCACGAGAGCATCATCGGCAGCCGCTTCAGCGCGCGGGTGCTCGAGTCGCTCGATCTGGCCGGCACGAGCGCGATCATCCCATCCATCGAGGGCAGCGCCTACACCACCGGGTACAACACCATCTGGATCGAGGAGCGCGAGCCGTTTCCACAGGGGTTCGTGGTGACGTGATGGGGAGCGAGGCCATCCGACCGTTGGTGCGCACCATGAGCGCGCAACTGACCGCGCTGGTGCGCTCGCGCATTGTGAGCGGCGCGTACGCGCCAGGCGCGGCTCTGCCGCAGGATGCGCTCGCCGCGGAATTCGGCGTGAGCAAGATCCCGGTGCGCGAGGCGCTGCTGCAGCTGCGCGCCGAGGGTCTGGTCGATGTGTTCGCGCATCGGGGATTTCAGGTGCGATCACTCACTCAGGACGAGGCGCACGAGATCTTCAGGCTGCGCCTCGCGCTCGAGCCGCAGGCGATCGCCCGCGGCGCGCAGCTGGCTGGGCAGCTCGAGCGCCAGAGCGCGGCGGCCGCCGCGCGCGAGCTGCACCGAGCGCTCAAGGAGGGACGGCTCGCGGACGCTGGTGATCTCAACGGCGCGTTTCATCTGGCGCTGGTGGTGCCGGCGCGCCAGAGGCTCACCGCCGAGGTCCTGCAGCGTCTGCTCACCCTCGCGCAGCGCTATGTGCGGCTGCATCTGCAGCCGACCGGCCGTGCCTCGCGAGCCCGGCGCGAGCACGAGGCGTTGCGCGCGGCTTGGATGGCGGGCGACACCGCCGCTGCCGAGGCACTGGCGAGTGCCCACATCCGCGCGACCTATGAGGATCTGATCCGGGTGTTCGGCGCGCACGGCGAGACGGCCTGAAGGTCATGGCCCGCCCGACGAGGGCGGGCCATGAGGTACGGGCCGGAAAGCGGCGCTGTCACGGCACGTTCCACAGGGTGTTCCACGGGTCAATCGATCGCGATCTGCAAGCGCACGGGATGTGAATATTTGCTGTGCAGCCGCTGCGGCCGAAATCTTTGCGATAGCTTGCTGGAAATTGCTATTCCGGCCGCAGTGTGTAATCATATACACACTATATCCGCAGGCGTCCCCGCTATGAGTAAGCGGATCAACATCATGATCGACGACGACACATGGGGAGTGCTCGGGCGGATTCCGGCTGGCGAGCGCAGCAGGGCGATCAATGAAGCCTTGCGAGACTGGGCGGCACGGCGCCGGCGCAAGGACGCCGCGCGTGAGATGGATGCCTTGCGCACCCAGTTGCCCAAGGTGAGCGCCGACGAAGTGGCGAGGTGGGTTCGTGAGGACCGGGAGCAGGGGCACTGATGCCGGCGCCCCTCGTGGTTCCTGATGCCTCGGTCCTGCTCAAATGGGTCCTCCCGTCAGAGGACGAGCCGGATGCGGACAAGGCGCTCCTGCTGCGCGGTGCGATCCTGGCTGACGTCGTACGCGTGATAGTGCCGCCTCTGTGGCTCTATGAGGTTGGCAACACGATTGCGAGACGCTTTCCAGCGCATGCGACCGCCTGGTTGACCGCAATGATCAAGTTCGGTCTGCAGGAGGCGGCGCCATCCGCCTCATGGCTGGCGACCGCACTCGAATTGACTCGCACTCATCGCGTGACGTTCTCCGACGCTGCCTACCACGCGCTTGCCATCAGTCGAAAAGGAGTGTTCGTCACCGCCGATGTCCGGTATGCCGATCGGATGGCAATGGACAGATCCGTTGTCGCTTTGAGCGATTGGATGCCGCCGGCTATGCCATCCTTGTCGCGTCGTTGAGGGAATGCGCCGCGCCTCTGCTGGCGCTGATCGGGGGGAGGGCGGCTGCTCCGGCCAGGTATTTTGATCTGGTGGCGATGCGCTTGGTATTCGGCGCCGGCGAATGAAGCCCAATGCGGGCCGGCGCGCACTGAGCGCAAAGCTCCAGCCGCCCGATCAGTCGAGCGTGCGCGCTCGTCGTACGGTCACGAGAGTGGTTGGCATCTGGGGCCCGCCTGCCCAGAATCGCCATCCCAGCCGCCGTCGCTCGACCGTGGTGCCAGGCAGCCTGCTGAGGTACCGCTGGTAGGCCGCCGTGCGCCCGATATCCGCGATGAGGGCGGTTCCGCCGGGTTTGAGCACGCGCAGGATCTCGGCCAACGCCGCCTCGCGGCCCCTCGCGCTGGCGATATTGTGTACGGCGAGACTGCTGGTGATGACCTCGAAGCTTCGATCCGGGAAGGGCAGCTTTCGCATGTCCGCGGTATGCACCTCAACGCGCTCCCCAATGCCTTCCAGCTTCGCGTTGCGCAGAGTCGCCTCTTGATGATTTCCCGATTGGTCCTTGCTCGACCACAGATCGATTCCCACGGCCTGGCCTCTCGGAAGACGTTTCGCGGCCAACATCAATACGGCGCCGCGGCCGCACCCGACGTCGAGGAGCCGCTCATCCCCGCGCAGGGCAAGCCCATCGAGCAGCCCGGCCCACACGATGAACTTGCCGCGTCGAGTGGTATACAGGTAGCTCGAGGCCGCCAGTGCGAAGATGAGCGCCGCTGCCGCGAGCCCCGGCAGTGACACTCCGAACGCCACGAACGCGATGAGCCAGGCGAGGCCGGTCGCGACCGCCGTTGCGGCCAGTCCGACGAATACGTACGGCGCGTCGATGCCATAATCTGCGCGCGCAGCGGATTGAGCGCGTGAGCGAATCGGGGGCGATCCTTGTTGTGCGGCCGCGAGTCTGTCGGTCGACCTGACGGAGCCTCTGTGCGCACGCGGCGCGAGCCTCAGCGGCCGAGCGCCTCGATCACCGCGGCGAGCTCGCCGCGCACCTTCTCGGCCGTCTCGCGCAGCGATTCGTTGCCGGTGCGCTCGAGGGAGGTGACCGGATCGACGCTCGCCACCTCCACCCGGTGCTCGGGTGTCTCGCGTACGATGACGTTGCACGGCAGCAGCACGCCGAGGCGCGTCTCGTTCTGCAGCGCCTGGTGGGCGAGGCGCGGGTTGCATGCCCCGAGAATGCGGTACTTGGGCATCTCGGCGCCGATCTTCGCCTTCAGGGTCGCCTGCACGTCGATGTCGGTGAGCACCCCGAAGCCGCGCTCCTTCAGCCGCTCGGTCACCTCACGCACGGTCGCATCGAAATCCTGGTCGAGTGTCTTGGCGATGTAGTAGCTCATGATGTTCTCCACGCGCACGATGGCGCGAGTCAGTCTTTCAGGGAGGTCATGTCGATGACGAAGCGGTACTTGACGTCGGCCTTGAGCAGCCGCTCGTAGGCCTCGTTCACCCGTTGAATGGGGATGACCTCGACATCGGCGGTGATCTTGTGCTCGCCGCAGAAATCGAGCATCTCCTGCGTCTCGGGCAGACCGCCGTTGATGGAGCCGGAGAGGCTGCGCTGGCCGCTGAGGAGTGAAAACGCCGGGATCTGGAAGGGCTGCGCTGGTGCGCCCACCAGGGTGAGGTTGCCGTCGTTGCCGAGCAGCTCGAGATAGGCGCAGATGTCGTGCGCGGCCGAGACGGTATCGAGAATGAAATCGAAGCTGCCGGCGTGCCGGCGCATCGCCTCGGCGTCGCGGGTGACGATCACCGCATCCGCGCCGAGCCGGCGCGCATCGTCGCGCTTGGCCGGGGAGGTGGTGAGCACGTGCACCTGTGCGCCCATCGCGTGGGCGAGCTTCACGCCGAGGTGCCCGAGTCCGCCGAGCCCGACGATGCCGACCTTGGTGCCCTTGCCGACGCGCCGGCGGCGCAGCGGCGCATAGGTGGTGATGCCGGCGCACAGCAGCGGGGCGGCGCCGGCCGGATCGAGGTTCGCGGGGATGCGCACCACGAACCGCTCATCGACCACGATGCTCTCGGAGTAGCCGCCGTAGGTCACCCCGCCGGTGTGCCTGTCGGGCGCGTTGTACGTGAGCACGACGTTGGGGCAGAGCTGCTCGTGTCCGGCACGGCACTCGGGGCAGGTGCCGTCGGAGTCGACCTGACAGCCGACACCGACCAGATCGCCGCGCTGGTAGCCCTTGACCGCCGCGCCGACCGCGCTGACGCGGCCGACGATCTCGTGGCCGGGCACCAGCGGATAGACCGCCGGCATGGCCTCGTGCCACTCATCGCGCACCAGGTGCAGATCCGAGTGGCACACGCCGCAGAAGAGAATCTCGATGCGCACGTCGCTCGAGGTCGGCTCGCGCCGCGCGATGGTGTGCGCAGCGAGGGGCGAGGCGGCGCTCGCGGCCGCGTAGGCTCTAGCCTGATACATCGATTCGGACTCCTTGGGAACGGACTGCGCGCTTCGCTTACCGGTCGACCATGCGGCTCATCTCTGCCGAGTAGCGCTCGCCCTGCACCGTTATGCGCGCGGCCGCCGCTTCGATCTGCGCGATCTCCTCGTGTGAGAGTGCGACGCTTGCGGCGGCGATATTCTCCTCCAGACGCGCAAGGCGCGTCGTGCCCGGAATCGGCACGATCCACGGCTGCTTCGCAAGCAGCCAGGCTAGGGCGAGCTGCGCGGCGGTGAGTCCCCGGGGCGCAGCGATCGCCTCGAGCACATCGGCGAGCGCCTTGTTCGCCTTGCGCGCCTCGACGGCAAAGCGCGGCACGGTATTGCGAAAATCCGTGGCGTCGAAGGCAGTGTGCTGGTCGATCTTGCCGGTGAGAAAGCCCCGGCCGAGCGGGCTGAAAGGCACGAAGCCGATGCCGAGCGCCTCGAGCGCCGGCAGCACCGCCTGCTCCGGCTCGCGCCACCACAGCGAGTACTCGCTCTGCACCGCGGTCACCGGTTGCACCGCGTGGGCGCGCCGGATGGTGCTCACCCCGGCCTCCGAGAGCCCGAAGCGGCGCACCTTGCCGGCGCGGATCAGCTCCCCGACCGCGCCCGCCACCTCCTCGATGGGCACATCCGGATCGACCCGGTGCTGATAGAACAGGTCGATGGTCTCGCGCTTCAGGCGCCGCAGCGAGGCTTCCGCCACCTCGCGGATGTGCGCCGGGCGGCTGTCGAGCCCGCCCTGGCGGCGTCCCTGGGGGTCGATGCGGAAACCGAACTTGGTCGCGATCACGACCTTCTCGGGCACCGCCTCGAGCGCCTCGCCGAGCAGCGCCTCGTTGGTGAACGGCCCGTAGGTCTCGGCGGTATCGAAAAAGGTGACGCCGCGCTCGAGCGCCGCGTGCAGCAGGGCGATCATCTCGCGCTGATCGCGCGGCGGGCCGTAGCCGAAGCTCATGCCCATGCAGCCAAGGCCGAGGGCTGAGACCTCGAGCGCGTACGTTCCCGTGCCGAGTGTGCGTGTCTGCATGGCGACTCCTTCGATCGCGCCGCGCGCGCCCGCCCTTGCGGGCCGAGCTGCGCCGCGGGGCGCTCAGAGTAGGGCGGCGCGCGTCTTTTCGCCAGATGCGCGTCGCTCGGCGCGGCGCCGACCCCGGGCCTGGACCGAAGCGCGCGCCGCGGCGGATTCATGCCAAAATGCCCCATCGGGGCGCCGCGGCGCCCGCAGGGGAGCTTCCATGCACTCGCGCACCGTTCTCTATGCTTCCGTCCTGGCCCTGCTGGCCTCCGTCGCGGCACAGGCGAGTCCGGCGCCGCTCACGCTGCGGGATTTCCGCGCCCTGGTGCGCTTCGGCACGCCGCATTTCTCGCCCGATGGGCAGCGCATCGCGTTTCGCACCGTCCGGCCGGACTTCGTGCACGACCGCTGGGTCTCGACCCTGCGCGTGATGAGCGCGCAGGGCGGGGCGGCCCGCGCGCTGGTGCGCGGCATGCGCGGCCTGTCGAGGGTGCGCTGGGCCCCGGATGCCCGCAGCATCGCCTTCATCGCCCAGGTGGGCAGGCAGGCGGCTCAAGTTTACGCGGTGAGCGCCTCCGGCGGCACGCCGCATGCGCTCACCGATGCGCCGCGGGGCGTCGAGCAGTTCGCGTTCAGTCCGAACGGACAGACGATCGCCTACGTCACCCCGGACAAATCCCCGTTGAGCGCGGCTCAGCGGCGCACGCACCACGATCTGTTCGTCATCCACGACGACGACTACCTCATCGACCGGCCGCCGGTCGCCTCCGAGATCTGGCTGCTGCCCGTCAAGGGCGGGATGGCGCGACAGCTGACTTACGGGCCGGGTAGCGTGCTCGAGACGGCGCCGCCGTTCGGCGGCGGCATCAGCGCGCCGTCGTGGTCGGCGGACGGACAGTGGATCGTCTACACCCGCCAGGCCGATGCGGACGACGCGGACAGCGACCGCACCACCATCATGGCGGTGAGCGTGGCGAGCGGCCAGCCGAAGCGCATCGGCACGCACTTGAGCTACGAATACACGCCGCGGTTCGCGCCGCAGGGCGATGCGGTCGCCTATCTGTACCCGCACGGGCCCGGGCCGGTGAGCGTGATGGACCTGTACGTCGGCTCACCCGCCGGCGTGGCGCGGGACGTGAGCGCCAGTCTCGGCCGCGACTTCGCGGCCAACTTCGCCTGGCTCCCCGGCGGCGAGGCGCTCGTCGGCATTGCCGACGATCACATCGGCAGCCGGCTGTTCCTGCAGCCGCTGAAGGGCGCGGGCCACGCGCTGCCGCTCGGCGATCTGCAGGCGCTCAGCGTGGCCGCCTCCTCGCACGGCGCGCTCGCGGTGGTCGCCGACAGCACCACGCGCGCTCCGGAGCTGTACCTGATGCGCACGCCGCAGAGCGCGCCGGTGGCCCTGACGCACTTCAACCGCGGCTTCGATCATTACGCCTATCCGGTCAGCGTCGAACTCGATTGGCATGCGCCCGACGGGCAGATCGATGACGGCATTCTGACCTATCCCAACGGCTACGTGCGGGGCCGGCGCTACCCGCTCGTGGTATTCAGCCACGGCGGGCCGGAAGCCGCCTCGATCGAGCATTTCGACGCCGATGAGATCGGCCCGCTGCGCCTGCTGTTCGCCGCGCGCGGCTATCTGGTGTTCGAGCCGAACTACCGCGGCAGCGACAACCTCGGCAACGCCCATGAGCACGCCATCTATCGCGATCCGGGCACGGGCCCGGACAGCGATGTGATTTCCGGGATCCGCCTGCTCGAGTCCAGGGGCATCGTCGATACCACCCGTATCGCGGCGGTCGGGCACTCCTATGGCGGCTACATGACCAGCTGGCTGATCGGCCACCAGCATTTCTGGCGCTGCGCGGTGGTGGCCGACGGGGTGACCGACTGGACCGAGGAGTACGAGCTGTCGGGGGCCGGCAACCTCGCCTGGACGCGCGATTCGCTCGGCGGCAGCCCCTGGGACAAGCGCTCCGCGGCGCTCTACCGCAGCGGCTCGCCGATCACCTATGCCGGCGACATCACCACACCGACGCTGATTCTCTCGGGCACGGACGATGTGACGGTGCCGATCACCGAGTCGCTCGCTCTGTACCACGCGCTCGCGAGCCGGCACGTGCCGGTGAAGTTCGTCGGCATTCCGGGTGCCTATCACATGCCGCAGGACCCGGTGCACCGCGCGCTCTTCTACCGCGCGATGGTGCGATGGGTGACGCATTACCTGGGCGGCTGAGGAGAGCGGATGATGACCGATCACCGAGTGACGAACGAGGACGAGGAGCCGTGGGTGTTGCTGCAGGCGTGCCCCGAGGCGATGGCCGCGCAGGTGCTCGCCGGCAGGCTGCAGGCCGATGGCATTCCCGCGCGCGTCAGCACGGTCTCCCCGATACCCGGACTCGCGCAGAATGCCGAGGTGTATGTGCCGCGCGAGTGGCTGGTGCGCGCGCGCAAGTGCCTGGATGAGCCGCTGCCGAGCGAGGAGGAGCTGGCCGACCTCGCCGCGCACACCCCGCCGTCGGATGACGGCGAGCCTTGAGTCGAGCGGGGCTCGAGCGCGCCGCTCACGCCCCTGTGACGCTCGTGGGTGTCGGGCCCGCTCCCGGGTCCGGCTCCGTCCGCAGGCGTCGCGGCAGAACGAGGACTGCGGAGGATAAAAACACCACCACGAGCACCGTGCCATCGAAATAGGCCGGCAGGTGCAGCAGCCGTCGCGCATCCAGATACAGCACCACGGTGATCAGCCCGCGAGGGGCGATCCAGGTGAGCGGGGCCGCGAGAGTACGCCCGAGCGGCCGCACCATTAAGAAGCGCGCGCCATAGATGACGGCGAGGATGATCGCTGCGGCGGCCCAGGCGTGCAGCGACGCGAAATCGGCTGGTCGGGTCGAATAGCCGAGCACAAAGAAGAAGAAGCCGCGTACCGCGAAGGTCAGCTCCTGCACGAGCACCTTGAACTCTCCGACGGTCGTCGTGGAGATCTTCTCGGCCAGGTGGGCGAGCCCCGGAATCCGTGCAACCACGGGGGGGTTGTTGAGCATCAGCCCGAACAGCAGCACCATGATGAGCGGGGAGAGGTGCAGCAGCTGACCGGCCGAGTAGAGGGCGAACAGACCCGCGAGCAGCGGGATGTAGCGCACGTGCGCCGTGGCGCGGGTCGAGACCAGCACCAGCGCCAGAGAGCAGGCCACGGCGAGCAGCAGTGAGAGCAGCCCGCCGCCGGCGAGACTGGTGAGGAAGCCGCGCACGGTGG
>JAJYLP010000122.1 GCA_021787615.1 Pseudomonadota bacterium | reverse complement strand
CTGCTCACCCGCTGGGGTCACCTCGCTCTCGGGTTGAGGGGCACGGACGTCCTGTCCTTCACGCAGGCGGTGACTCCCACCTCCCCGGCGGTCAGCATTCTCGACACCGCGGGCAACCCGCTCTCGCTGCGCCTGCGGGCGACACTCAGCTGGAGCCGCCACGGCAGCGGCGGGCCGGGCTGGGGCGGGGCGCTCATCGTTAATTACACCGGCGCGTACTGCAATCCCGGCAGCTCGTTCGTGCCGGTCGTGTCGGCCTGGACCACGCTCGATGTGTATCTGCGCTACCGGCTCGATCCGGACCGCTTCGGGCAGACCAGCGTGTCGCTGAACGCGGTGAACGCCCTCAATCACGATCCGCCGTTCGTCGACAGCCAGTTCGGCTACGACATCTACAACGTGCAGGCGCTCGGCCGGGTCGTCAGCGTGCAGCTCAACCAGCGCTGGTGAGCCGCGAGCGCGCGCCGGATTGTGCGGATCAGTAGTATTGCCAGCCGACGGCCGTGCCGTATGTGGCCCCGCGGATGCCGCCTTCGGTGTCCGAGATGCAGCCGAGCTCGATGAGCCCGGCGGGCTCCTCGGCCTGCGGCGCCTCGGGCGGGGCGCTCTGGCTGGATGGCTCGTGTACCGGTGTGCTCATGCCGTGACTCCTTATTCAGCGAACCGACGGGCGATCACCGCTCGCTGCCGCGCCGGGATCGCCGGTGCCTCATTATGTTCAATGCGAGCGCGCGGCACGGCGCCCGCCAATTTTCATGCAGGCAGGGGGGTAAGGTCCTCCCCGCGCATCTCTAAAATTCAAGGAATAGGGAATGGATAGGCGGTTGGGCGAGATCAGGCATTTCCCCAGATCGGGGGGGACAGAGGCATTCCTCGAGCAGCTGTGCCGGGCACACGAGGCGCAGCTGCTGGCGTATCTGACGCAGATGCTGGGCCGGGTGGATCTGGCGCGCGAGGTTGCCCAGGACACCTACGAGCAGCTGCACCGCATGTACCGGCCGGAGCAGGTGCTCTTCCCGCGCGCGATGCTCTTCAAGATCGCGACCAACTTCGCGCTGATGCATCTGCGCCGGCGCCGCGTGGAAAGCGCGGTGATCAGCGGCCCGACGGGGATGGAGGAGGTGGCGGATCGCTCGGCGGGACCGGACCAGCGGGTGCTGGCCGAGCAGATCGCGCAGCGTCTCGCGGCGGTGATCCAGGACTTGAGTCCTCCGCTGCGCGCGGTGTTGGTCCTGGCCCACGTGCAGGGCAAGTCGCGCAAGGAAATCGCCGCGCGGCTCGGGATTTCCGAACGACGGATCGATAAGCGCATGACGCGGGCATTGAAACAATGCCGCATGAAATTGTCATCGCAAGGCATTGATCTGGCGGAGGTCGATTGAGTCTCGACACCTTCCTCGAACGGCGACGGCACCGGCGCGCAAGGGCGCAGGCGGCCGGGTGGCTGACGCGGATGGGCCGCGGCCTGACGCCGGGACGCCAGCGCGCGCTGGAGGGCTGGCTCGCCGACCCGCTGAACTCAAAAGAATTCAGTGAGTTGCGCGCGGTACTTGATATCGCCGCGGAGCTCAAGGGGGCCTCGCGCGCAGCGCTCGTGGCGAGCGTGGCCGGCGAGCCGCGCCGCGCGCGCCTCGCCCGCAGCACGCTGTGGCTCGCGGGGGTGGCGGCGACGGCCTTGCTGGCTGCGGCGCTGGCCGCAGGTCTGTGGCTGTGGGACCTCGGCTACCTGCCGCACACGTATCGGACCGGCGTCGGGCAAATCGCCACGGTCGTACTGCCCGATGGCAGCGTAGCCTACCTCAATACCAACACCCGGTTGCGCTGGGTGGGCAGCCCCTCGAACCGGCGTGTGCAGCTGCTGCACGGGGAGGTGTTCTTCGAGGTCGTGCACGATCCGGCGCGCCCGTTCCGCATCCTGCTCGCCCACAGCGAGGTGCGCGTGCTCGGCACCCGCTTTGACGTCTACCGCAAGCGCAACGGCGATGTGCTCGTGACGGTCGTGAGCGGCACGGTCTCGGTGGAGGGCATCGGCAACGGAGTCCACGCGCCGCCGGCTTGGATGCGGCGCCTCACGGCCAATCAGCAGATCGAGTATTCCTCGCTCGGCCTGATCGGCGACGTGCACCCGGCCCTTGCGGCGAACGCGATCCGCTGGCGCCAGGGCATCATCGAGACGCGGGGGGAGCCGCTGGCGAGGTTCGTCAGTACCTTGAGCCGTTATACGCCGCAGCGCATCGTCATCGCCGACCCGCGTGCGGCTCAGATGCGGATCGGCGGGGCGTTCAGCGTCCGCAACGTCAGCGCCACGCTTGATCGCATTGCCCGGATCGAGCCCATCACCGTCACTCAGGAGGACGGGGAACTCATTCTGGCATACCGCTCCGCGCGCCCAGGGGGGAGGGGTGTTCCCCATTGATCGTGCGCGGATCGGAGTGTTCATTGGACCATTAAGACCTAGAGAGGACCAGCAGATGCTCATTCTTACCAGGCGAGTCGGGGAGACCGTGATGATCGGGGACGAGGTGACCATCACGGTGCTCGGCGTCAAGGGCAACCAGGTGCGTATCGGCATCAATGCGCCGAAGCACGTCGCGGTGCACCGCGAGGAAATCTACGAGCGGATCAAGCGCGAGCAGCGTGCGGCGGCGGGCAACGGCGAGGCGCCGAAGCCGGTGCCGAGCTTCGCGCCGCCCGGCGTCTGAGCCGGCTCGCCGCCTCCGGCGCGCGCCCAGCAAGCGCGCCGCGCTCTCACCGGCGGCTCCAATCGTTCATGCCTCCACGCTGCCGCGGCCGTCGGGCCGCGGCAGCGCGCCCGTCTGCCGGTGCAACACGGTATCGGCGGTGCGACACTGAGGAAAATTAAGAAAAACAAGGGTTCTCCCCGCCGACCGCATGCGCTACCCGCAATCGCGGGAAGAGAGCGCCGAGATTCTTCGGCGGGCGCTGCTGCTGATGTCGCCGCGCGAGGCCGGCTATCACCCGGTGAGCGACGCCCTCTGGTATGAGCACGCCGGGGAGCTCAACTGCCCGCTCACCCGCTGCAGGAGCGGCTCGCGGCCGCAGCCCCGCGCAACGATGCCGAGATCTGCCGCCTGCACGCCCTGCACATCGCCGCGCGCTCGAGAGCGCCACCGGGCAGCTCGCCTCGCGCCAGATCGAGGCCGCGCGCGCGCTCATCGGAGAACTCATCTTGCAGGCCGCGCAGGTGCACATCGACGCTGCGCGCTCTGCACGCGCAGCTCGCCAAGCAGCGCGAGGAGGTGTTCGGGGTCCTCGAGCGGCTCGAGCGGGCGCAGCGCGAGCCGCCGCGCGATCCGCTCACGGGGCTCGCCAATCTCAGCGGCTTTCGCCGCGCCTTCGAGGGCCGGGAGGGTGCGGCGGATTTCACGCAGGTGGTGCTGCTTGCCGCGGACGTCGCTTACTTCAAGCGCATCAACGACACCACGGGCACGTGGTTGGCGACAAGGTGCTGATGAAGGTGGCCAAGATCCTGCGCGAGACGCTCGCGAGCGAGGATGTCGCCGCGCGCGTTGGCGGCGATGAGTTCGTGGTGCTGCTGCGCGGCAAGCCGTTCAGCCATGGCGCCGCCCTCGGCGAGCGGATCCGCTCCTCGACCCAGAGGAGCCTCATCGTGCATCCCGACGCGGCGCAGTTCGCCGGCGAGGTGACGCTGTCGATCGGGGCGGCGAGCGGCCGCGCCGGCGACACGCTCGAGACGCTTCGCCACCGCGCCGATGCGGCGCTCTATGACGCCAAGGCCGCCGGACGCAACCGCGTCTCGCTCGCCGGGGAGCTCGCCAAGCGCTGAGCGCTCAGCACTCCGTGACGTTCACTGCGAGCCCGCCCTGGGAGGTCTCCTTGTAGATCGTCGACATGTCCGCGCCCGTCTGGCGCATGGTGACGATCACGTGATCGAGGGAGACTTTGTGGCTGCCGTCGCCGCGCATCGAGAGGCGTGCGGCGTTGATCGCCTTCACCGCGCCCATGGCGTTGCGCTCGATGCACGGGATCTGCACCAGCCCCCCAACCGGGTCGCAGGTGAGCCCGAGGTTGTGCTCCATGCCGATCTCGGCGGCGTTCTCGATCTGCTCGTTGCTGCCCTGCAGCGCTGCCACCAGGCCGCCGGCGGCCATGGAGCACGCCACGCCCACCTCGCCCTGGCAGCCCATCTCGGCGCCCGAGATCGAGGCGTTCTGCTTGTAGAGCATGCCGATGGCCGCGGCGCTGAGCAGGAAGCGCAGCACCCCATCGTCGCTCGCGCCGGGCTCGAAGCGCCGGTAGTAATGCAGCACCGCCGGCACGATGCCCGCCGCGCCGTTGGTCGGCGCGGTCACCACCCGCCCGCCGGCGGCGTTCTCCTCATTCACCGCCAGTGCGAAGGCATCCACCCAGTCGAGCGCCTCGAGCGGGCGGGGCAGGCCGCTCTCGGTGAGCTGGCGGTAGAGCTTCGGGGCGCGCCGGCGTACCTTCAGCGGCCCGGGCAGCACGCCGTTCTGGCGGAAGCCGCGCGCGACGCAAGCCTGCATCACTTCCCAGATGCGCATCGCGCCGGCGCGCACGCTCGCCTCGCTGGCCCAGGCGCACTCGTTGGCGAGCACCAGCTCGAAGATCTCCAGTCCGTTTTCCCGGCACAGCGCGAGCAGCTCGCGCCCGCTCGAGAACGGGTACGGCGCGCCATTCCGTGCGCTCGCCTCGCGCGCCTGGTCTTCCCCGGCGCGCACGATGAACCCGCCACCGATGGAGTAGTACTCCTGCTCGAGAAGGGTGGCGCCGCCGGCGGTGGCGGTGAAGCGCATGCCGTTGGCGTGCTGGGGCAGCCGCTCGGTGCGCAGCAGCAGCAGGTGGCTCTTCTCATCGAAGGGGATTGCGCGCCGTCCGAGCAGCGCGAGCGTGCCGCTCGAGCGGATGCACTGCAGGGCGGGGCCGATCGCATCCGGGTCGACCGTCTCGGGCTCGGCGCCCGTCAGTCCCATGAGGACGGCCCGATCCGTGCCGTGCCCGAGGCCGGTGAGCGCGAGCGACCCGTACAGGCGCACGGTGACCGATTCGACAGCATCGAGCTGGCCGTCGCGCTCGAGAGCGAGCAGGAACTCGCGTGCCGCGCGCATCGGTCCCATGGTGTGCGAGCTCGACGGTCCGATGCCGATCTTGAACACATCAAAGACACTGAGTGACATGCACTGAAACCTCTTGCCGCGCCGGCCGCAGCCGGCGCCCCTTTGCGTATTATCGACTGCCCGCCCGCGCGCGTCGCGGGGAGGGACCTCAGTCCCGCCCGCGCAGACGGCGCAGGGCGCGCCGCTGGTGCTTGTCGGGGCGCTCCTCGGGCCTGGGCGCGAGCGTCGCGGCGAGGCGCATGCGCTCGGCAAAGGCCTCGCGGCGCAAGCGGCTCGCCTCGCTCTCCAGATAGCAGCGCGTCGCCTCGGGGGCTGACCCGCGCCGCGCCGGAATGGCCTGCACCGTGCACTCGAACTCCACCGCGCCGCGCACGAAGCGGAGCCGGTCACCCGGACGCACCACGTGGGCCGGCTTGACCCGTGCGCCATTGACGTGCACGCGCCCGCCGCTGACCGCCTCGGCCGCGAGCGAGCGCGACTTGAACAGGCGCACCCCGAAGAGCCACCGGTCGATGCGCGCCGCGCCGCCGCCTGAGGAGAGAGCCGGTTCGGTCATGGGGCGCTATGGTAGCGGCCGGCGCCGGGCGCGGCGCGAGTTGCCGCGCCGCCGGCGGCAGGCGGCGCCTGCGCTGCGCCCGCCGGTCAAAAACCTTCACGGCGCGGGCGCTTCAGCGTACAATGCGCCCCTCCGCGGGCCTCGGCCGCGGGGAGCGGAGCGGCTACGCCCTCGGGGCGAGCGCCCCGACAGCTTGAGAGCCTGAAAGCCCCCCGAGGGGCTTTTTGTTTTTTGGGTGACCGGCAATGCGGTGGCGCTCGCGCGCTGCCCGTGGGCGCGGACCGCTCAGGCGGCGCCGCGGCGCGCCGGCGTGGAGGGATGCGGCGGCCGGCGCGCGGCGGCCGGACGGGCCGAGCGGCCCGTTTTGTTTTTCAAGACTCGGCATGCGGGGATCGGATCGATGTCGGCGACATTGCGAGAGCGGCTGATCGCCCTCATTGAGCCCCTGACCGGGCGGCTCGGCTACGAGCTGGTCGATCTGGAGCACAGCGCCGGGCGCGGCAGCGCCGTGGTGCGGCTCTACATTGATCAAGCGCAGGGCGTGGGGATCGAGGACTGCGAGCGCGTCAGCCGCGAGGTCTCGGCACTGCTTGACGTCGAGGATCCGATCCCGACGGCGTACACCCTCGAGGTGTCCTCGCCGGGGTTCGACCGGGTGCTGCGCACGCCGGGGCATTTCGCGCGCTTCGTGGGCGCGCGGGTGTTCCTCGAGTTGCGCGCCCCGCGCGAGGGCCGGCGGCGCTACACCGGCACGCTCCTTGGGGCGGATGCATCGGGCGTCGAGCTCGAGGTCGACGGCACGCGTGTGGCGGTGCCGTACGAGGAGATGGCGAAGGCGAGACTGGCGGGTTGAGTAAGGCGTGGCGCTGAAGGCGACAGTTGCAGAGGTGACAGTAGTGAACAAGGAAATCCTGATGGTTGTCGATGCCGTCTCGAACGAGAAGGGCGTCGACAAAGAAGTGATTTTCGAGGCGCTCGAGGCCGCGCTCGGCGCCGCCACGCGCCGCAAGCACGGCGAGGAGTGGGACGTGCGTGTGGCGATCGACCGGCGCAGCGGGGATTACGAGACGTTCCGCCGCTGGAAAGTCTTCGCCGACGATTCCACCGAGCTGCAGGCGCCCGATCGGGAGTTGCGCCTGGAGGATGCGCTCGACCTCGATCCGGGCGCCACGGTCGAGGGGTTCGTCGAGCAGCCGATGGAGTCGGTCACCTTCGGGCGCATCGCCGCCCAGCAGGCCAAGCAGGTCATCGTGCAGAAGGTGCGCGAGGCCGAGCGCCAGCAGGTGGTCGATGCCTACCGCGACCGCGTCGGCACGCTCGTCAGCGGCGTCGTCAAGCGCGTCGACCGCAACGGCATCTACATCGATCTCGGCTCGAACGCCGAGGGCTTCGTGCAACGAGGCGACATGATCCCGCGCGAGCAGGTCAAGGCGCAGGACCGCATCAAGGCGTTCCTGCGCGAGGTGCGCTCGGAGCTGCGCGGGCCGCAGCTGTTCCTCACCCGCACGGCCCCGGAGTTTCTCATCGAGCTGTTCAAGCTCGAGGTGCCCGAGGTCGGCCAGGGCCTCATTCAGATCCTCGGCGCGGCGCGCGATCCGGGCGTGCGCGCCAAGATCGCCGTGCGCTCGAGCGATCCGCGCATCGATCCGGTCGGCGCCTGCGTCGGCATGCGCGGCTCGCGGGTGCAGGCGGTCTCGAACGAGATCGCAGGCGAACGCGTCGACATCATTCCCTTCGACGAGAACCCGGCGCAGTTCGTCATCAACGCGATGTCTCCGGCGGAGGTCCTCTCCATCGTGGTCGACGAGGACGCGCACAGCATGGATATCGCAGTGGCCGAGGAGAAACTATCCCAGGCGATCGGCCGCGGCGGGCAGAACATCCGCCTCGCGAGCCAGCTGACCGGCTGGGAGCTCAATGTGATGACCGAGTCGGACGCGGAGGCCAAGAGCGACTCGGAGGCCAAATCGCTGGTGCAGCTGTTCATGAAGCAGCTCGACGTCGATGAGGACGTGGCCACCATCCTCGCGCAGGAGGGCTTCTCGACGATCGAGGAGATCGCCTACGTGCCGCAGGGCGAGCTCGCCTCGATTGCGGAGTTCGACGAGCAGATCGTCAAGGAGCTGCGCAACCGCGCCCGCGATGTGCTGCTGACGCAGGCGATCGCGAGCGAGGAGTCGCTCGAGCAGGCGATGCCGGCGGAGGATCTGCTGCTGCTCGAGGGCATGAGCCCGGATCTCGCGCTCGCCCTGGCGCGCCGCGGCGTGCGCACGCGCGAGGATCTCGCCGAGCAGTCGATTGACGATCTGAACGATATCGAGGGATTGGCGCCGGCAGAGGCGGGCAAGCTCATCATGACCGCGCGGGCTCACTGGTTCGCGCCCAGCCACTGACCGGGGGTTCAAGACGTATGGCGGAAGTGACCGTAGCCCAGTTCGCCGAGGTCCTGAAGGTGCCGGTGGATCGGCTGCTCGTGCAGCTCGATCAGGCCGGTATCCAGGTCAGCGGGCCGGACGATCAGATCAGCGACGATGCC
>JAJYLP010000121.1 GCA_021787615.1 Pseudomonadota bacterium | reverse complement strand
GATTCTCTTCCGCGAGGGCCGCGAGCTGGCGAGACAGTCGGGTGCGGTGGACGCGGCCACCCTGTCGCGCTGGCTGGACCGCGCCCTGAGCTGAGCGCCGCTCATCGCGCGCTGTCTTGCGAGCCCGGGGGCTCGCAGCCGGAGCAGCCCCCGAGAAATCCCGCGCGAGAGCCCGGCAGTCGCCTCGCCTCACCCTGAGAAACGGTCCTTAGGGCATGCGCGCCTCAGGACACGCTCTCGGCGCTGTAGCGCGCCAGCAGTCCGGTGCGCACGGCGTAGCGGAATACCCGCGTGAAGAAATATCCGGCCAACGCGACGTCGAGCACCGCCAGCGCCGCGCCGATCGCGAGGCTGGCGCCCGTGAGGGCGTGGCCCGCGAGCAGTGTGCGCAGGCCCTGAAACACATACGAGGGCGGCAGCAGCCGGCCGACGTCCTGCATCCATAGCGGCAGCGTCGAAAGCGGATAGAAAACCCCGACGAACGGCGACAGCAGCGCCGGCAGGGGCCAGACCAGCCACTCTGAAGCCGGACCGAGACGCAGTACGAGAGCGCTGGCGAGAATGCCGAGGGCAATGCCGAAGCTGAACAGCACGAGCAGGAAAGGAATCAGCATCAGTCCGAGCGAGAAGAACGACAAGCCGAACACGGTCGTGGCCAGCACCAGCATCACGACGAGGCCCACCACGCTGGTGCCGATGCTCGTGATCACGAGTCCGGTGATGTACTCCGGGGTGGTGAGCGGCGTGGCGAACAGATTGAGGAAATTCCGCGACCACACGTCCTCGAGGAAAGCGGTGCTCACGCCCTGCATGATCCGGGTGAAGAAGTCCCACAGCAGCACCGCCCCGAGCAAGCTCGGTACGTAGTTGAACCGCCCGGCGCTCATCGAGTTCAGATACCGGGTGATGAAGCCCCACACCACGATATCGATCGCCACCCAGGCGAACATCGGCAGCGCGCGCACCGGGCTGCCGCGGATCAGGTAGAACTGGCGCAGCAGAATGCCTGCGACGGGACGGGCTCTCAACCGGCACGCTCCAGGGGCTCGGCGAGCGGCTCGCGCGCGAGCCGGATGAACAGCTCCTCGAGCGTGGCCGCGCCGTGCTCGGAGGGCAGGCGCCGCGGATCGCCCTCGAGCAGGATCCTTCCCCGGGACAGGAACAGCACGCGGTCGCAGACCTGCTCGACTTCGTACATGTTGTGGGACGTCCAGAGAATGCCGCACTCGCCCTCGGTCGCCAGCCGGCGGATGCGCGCGCGGACGGTCTGCGCGGCGGACGGATCGAGCGAGGCGGTCGGCTCATCGAGCAGCAGCAGCTGGGGCTGATTGAGGACCGCCTTGGCGAGCGCCACCCGAGTCTGCTCTCCCGAGGACAGCACGCCGCACTTGGTGTTCTTCAGTTGCTCGAGGTCGAACTGCTCGATGAGCGTGCTCACCCGCTCCGTGAGGCGCGGGATGCCATAGACGAGGCCGAAGAACCGGAGGTTCTGCCGGACGGTGAGATTGCCCGGAAGGGCCGCGTAGACGGCCGCGAAATTCGCGCGGGCCAGCGCACGCGCGCGCTGCCGCGCCAGGTCGATTCCGGCGATGCGGATGCGTCCCGCGCTGGGGCTGAGCACTCCCAGGATCATGTTGATGGTGGTGGTCTTGCCGGCGCCGTTCGGGCCCAGGAGGCCGACTACCTCGCGGCGGCCGACGTCGAAGGAGATCCGCTCGACGGCCACGATCTCCGGATAGCTTTTACGCAGTTCGGTGACGCTCAGCACCACCTCGGAGCGGGCCTCGGCCGGCGACCCGGCATCGGGGCTGCTGTGATGCCCGAAGAGACTGTCTGGGAGGACGCGCATCGGCGCGCACGATAGCAGTATGCGCCGCCGCGCGGGAAGGCGTGGGGATCAGGATCGCCGCCGCCGCAACTCCGGCCCGAGTGCAACTTTCGCCGGCCGGGGGTGTTCTTGCGGCATCACTGAGGAGATCTCACCATGAGTGCCTTGCGAAAACTGATTGCTGCCGCGCTTGCACTGCTCCTGACCCTCGCGAGCACCGCACTCGTCTTCGCGCCCGTCGCGTTTGCCCATACGGCGCCGGCCGCGGCCGCGAGCCAGCCCTGGAACTCAGCCGGATTGCACCGCGCCGCCGGGGCAGCGCTGGTGTACAGCCGGGAGTGAACGGACGCTTCGATGTGCCGCGCGCGGGGGCCATGCGGTAACCGCTCCGCGCGCCGTCATGGAGTCCTGCGGTGTTCCCTCACTCCGGCAGCGCCGCACCCGAGCCGCCCATCTCGGCCGGCAGGTCCCGCATCTTGGGTTGACCGTCGTGAATGTGCAGCACCGTCTCCTGATAGTGCACGTGCACGGCGGGGCGGAACGCGAGTGTCGGCAGCAGCGCCGCGTACACATCAACGAGACCAAAGCCGGGGTGATCGGTGAACAGGTGACCGCCGCACTCGGTGCACCACTTGCGGTGACTCTGCGGCGTCTTGTGGTAGCTGCCGATCGCCTCGGCGCCGCGCGTGATCCTCAGCGCATCGGGCTTCCACAGCGTGAATGCATTGACGGGGCCTGCGGACCAGTGGCGGCAGGAATCGCAGTGGCAGTAGCCCATGGCGACGGGCTCGCCCGTGACTTGGAACTGGACCCGGCCGCAGAAGCAGCGACCCTCGTGCACCGTTGCGTTCATCCGCAATCTCCTTGATGCTCTATCGTCGCCAGCATAAGTCCGCTGTTGGCGTGGGTCAACGCGCGCGGCGGCGATGTCCGCTTGTGCAAGCGGCCATCGAGCCATCACCCGAAACGCCGCTCACTCCGCCCGCGTGAGGCCGTCTGGCCCCGGCGCGCCCCCGATGGGCTCAATCGCGCGAGGGCTTCACAACTGCTTATGGGCGCCGTCACACATCGGCTTGTGAGCCGAATGCTTGCACCCGCAGAAGTACACGGTTCCACTCTTCTGCGCCTTGTGCTCGAGCGGGGTGAACTCGCTGCCCTTGTGGGCCCCATCGCAGAACGGCTGGTTCTTGCTGCGGCCGCAGGCGCACCACCAGTAGGTCTTGCCCGCCTCGACCTCGACGGCATAGGGGCCCTTCTGGGCAATCGTCGCTTCGCTCATGATCTCGCTCCTGATCTTGCAGAAGTGCCTGTTTTTCCTGCCGTCTCGCGCAGCCGGCAGCGTGTGGGGCGGACTGTAGCTCAGCGTGGCTGACCGGACCAGATGATGCTGATCAATGATCTGTTGCTCGCGGGGCAACAGTGGGGCCGCCACAGCGCATGTGCCTGATCGAGCCGCCGCCCGAACACGGGGAATTCACCTCTGCCGCCCGCAATAGCAGATGTGCACGCCCGGCCGCAGCGCGCCGTCAGCGGCCCTCGGCTCCAGCGCGGATGCAACGCGAACGGTCCGCAGCATGCTTCGAGCGCCATACCGCGACCGCGACGGTTGCGGCCCGCAAAGGAGCGTGATACATGGATCCCGCCCGGGAGGATCGTCGCCAACAGCGCGAAAACCACTGCCGCCGGGCTGTACGACGGGGAATGGACGAGTCGGAATCGGACGATGAGTGACGCACCGCCAGGAACGAACGAGCCGCTGTTGCACTTTCTCGCGCATCCGGTGCTCCGTGAGCGCCCGTCCCGCCGGTTGACCGTGTGGCCGTGGTTCGGCTGGCTGAGTCTGATGTTCCTGCTGGGATTCGCCGGCGGCCAGCTGGACGGCCTGCTGGCGCACTGGCTCGGATGGCGCGTCGCGCCCGATACCTTCCAGACCTACCTCGTCACGCACCCCTCGTTTGCGGCGGCGGCCATCGTGCTGCTGGCGCCGATCCTCGAGGAGCTCGGCTACCGGGCGTTTCTCTCCACCGCGCCGCGGCCGGTGTTCGTGGGCCTTGCCTTCTTCATCTGCTACACGTACCTGGCACTGCGGCTCAATATCGCGCACCCGTCCGTCGTGCGCACGATCCCGCATTACTTTTACGCCTTCTGGGCGCTGCTGCCGGCGGGCATCATCAGTGCGCTGCTCTACCGCTTCGCCCGCGAGCCGGTGCTGGCGTTTTTTCGGCGCCATGGCGCGGCGGTGTTCTGGACCTCCTGCCTGCTGTTCGGCGCCGAGCATGCAGCGGTCTATTCCAATGCGCCGGCCTGGTGGAGCGTCGTGCTGGCGCTGCCGCAGTTCCTGGTGGGCGTCGGCCTGGCCTATATCCGCGTCGCGTTCGGGCTGCGCTGGAGCATCGCTACGCATCTGGCCTTCGACGGGATCGTCGTGCTCGCATCCTGGCTGTATCTGGTCACCCCGCGTGGCAGCCTGCCGCGCGAGGCGGTTCAGCTGCTGCTGGCCGTGCTCGCCGTCGTGATCCTGGTGTACGGCCTGAAGGTCTCCTGGCGCGTGCTGCGCAGCCGCTAGCGCGCTCGGGGAGCGCGCCGGGGGGCGCTCATCCCCAATCGTCCCGGAATGCGCCCGCGCCCCTCTGCGGCGCGCCGGCCCGGACCGGGTCGCCGCACTGCGCAGCGCAGGCGGCGAGCGCGTTGCTCAGAGCAATCGCTCGCCGGCGGCGGTGGCTGCCCGCAGCCGGGCCTCGCCCTGCTGCGCTTCGCCTTCCAGCTTGTTGAATGCGGCAATCTGCGCCGGATCCGGTGCCCGGTAGTCGAGACCGATGTTCGACTGCAGGTAGGCCAGGAAGCTGCGCAGCCGCATGTTGTGCATCACGTCTCCCTCGCTCGAGCGGACGTGGCGCTGCACCACCGCGTGCACGGCCTCATGGAGCTCCTTGATCGCCGGGGCCGCCGTGGCCGCATCGATCTTGTGCGCGGTGACCGCCTTGACGAGGCGCCGGCGCAGCAGGATGGCCGCATTGATGTCGCGATCGAGCACATCCACCGTGCGGTGCAGGGCAAGCTGCAGCGCCAGGTGCTGCTTCAGGATCGCCGCAGTCGTGTGCAGCCGCGGGTCAAGCTTTACCTGGAACGTCTGCCGGTCGGAGTGACCGCCGTAGCGCAGGACGACGGTGTAGTGGCCGGGATTGACCAGCGGTCCGCTCGCCGATGCCGTCATGCCGTCGGTGTACTCGGGCGGTTCCCACCCGATCACGTGCGTGGCGCTCGCGTAGCGCAGATCCCATTGGAAGCGGTTCATGCCCGGCGCAATCCCCGTCATCTTGCGCTTGGCGATCTTCTGCGCCTGGGAGGGCAACAGGTTGTCCCGGACCGTGGCGGGCAGCTTCTTCGCGTGCTTCTTTTTCAGATGCAGCGTGTAGTGCTGGATCACGTTGCCCTTCGCGTCGAGAAACGCCAGGCTCACCGGTGTCTTGCCTCGATAATCCGTCGGGATGTGGAAGAACACGGTTGCGCCGAAGGGCGGATTCGTGCCGACGGACGCGCGACGCGCCGCGTAGGCGCTGCTGCCGTACGCCCGCGTCAGCCAGGCTGTCTGCGGAGCGTAGAGAGACGCCGCATTGGCCGCCGGCTGGGCCTCATGCGACATCTGCTCGAGCAGCGCGAGATTGTCCAGGATCCAGAACGAACGGCCGTGGGTCGCCGCCACGACCTCGCCCTCGCGAGAGTCGAAGGCGAAGTCGCGCACCTGCACGTGCGGCAGGTTCACGCCGAACGGCGTCCAGTCGGCGCCGCCGTCGAGACTGACGTAGACCGTGTCACCGGTGCCGAGGAGCAGCAGCGAAGCGTCGTCGGGATCCTGCTTCACTACGAACACATACTGGTCGTGCGGCAGCCCATGGGTCAGGAGCGACCAGTGGCGGCCGTAGTCCGTGGTCTTGAACACGTACGGATGGTAGTCATCCCACTTGTAGCGCGAGGCGGTGAGATAGGCCGTGCCCGCAGCGACATGCGAGGGCTCGATGGACGTGATGGTCGCCCATTCCTTCAGCTGCGGCGGCGTCACCAGCCGCCAGTGCGTGCCGCCGTCGACCGTCACATGCACCAGCCCGTCCTGGGAGCCCGCCCAGATCACCATCGGGGTTACCCGCGAGACCGCGAGCGCGGAGATGTCCGGAAATACCTCGGCGCCCGTTTGGTCGAGATCGATGGGGCCGCCGGTCGGCCCTTCGGTCGCCGGATCGTTGCGCGTCAGGTCCGGGCTGATCACCTTCCAGGTGCGCCCGCCGTCATCGCTGACCATGACGTACTGCGACGCGAGGAACAGCTCCTTCGGATTATCGGGCGAGAAGAAGATCGGGTGGGTCCATCCGAAGCGGTACTTCATCCGCGCAGCATCCCCGCCGTCGCGATAGATGGGCGAGGGGCTCACCGACTGGCGCACGCCGGTCAGCCGGTTGTAGCGCTGCATGACCGTGTAGTAGTCGCTGCCGTAGGTCACGTAGCGGCTGCCCGGCTGAGGGGCAACGAACGTGCTCTCCCCGAGGGCGACCGAGTGCCACGCGGACAGCGGGATGCCGCCGCCGGGCATCGCGCTCGGCCCCTCGAACGAGCCCTCGTCCTGCTGCGCGCCGAACACGTTGAACGGGAACTCGTTGTCGATCGCGACGTGGTAGAACTGACCGGTCGGCTGGTTGTGCTCGGTGCTCCAGGTCTTGCCGCCGTCGGTCGACACCGTGGCGCCACCGTCGTTGCCCTCCAGCAGAATCTTCGGGTTGTGCGGGTTGATCCACACGACGTGATTGTCGCCGTGGGGGGTGTGGAGCTCGGAGAAGACCTTGCCGCCGTCGTGCGAGACCCACAGCGCATCCACGTTCGGGGCGTACACCGTGTTGGGATGCTCCGGGTCGACGTAGATGGCCGTGTAGTAGAAGGGGCGCTGGCGCAGGCTCCAGCTGCGGTTGACGCGCTGCCAGGTCCGCCCGCCGTTGGCGGAGCGGAACACGCCGCCGTGCTTCGCTTCGATGATCGCGTAGACGATGCGCGGATCGCTGGCGGCAACGGACACGCCGATGCGCCCGATGAGGCCCTGCGGCAGCCCCGGGTTGCGCGAGATGTTCCTCCAGTGCGCGCCGCCGTCGGTGCTCTTGTACAGAGCGCTCCCCGGTCCGCCGTCGATCAGCTTCCAAGGCAGGCGCTGCGCCTGCCACATGGCCGCGTAGAGGACCTGCGGGTTGCGCGGATCGATCGCCAGATCGATCGCGCCGGTCTTGGCGTTGACGTACAGGACCTTGTGCCAGGTCTTGCCGCCGTCGGTGGACTTGAACACGCCGCGCTCGGCATTCGGCTTGAACACGTGGCCCATGGAGGCGACGTACACGATGTCGGGATTGCGCGGGTCGACGACGATCGCGCTCGTGGTGCGCGTGTTGCGCAGCCCCATGTACTTCCAGGTCTTGCCGCCGTTGGTGGACTTGAACACACCGTCGCCGGTGACCATGTCGCCGCGGATATCCGCCTCGCCGGTGCCGATGTAGAGCACCTTGGCATTCGAGGGCGCGACCGCGATGGCACCGACACTGCCGCTGGCCGACGTCCACTTGCCGTGACTGATGTTCCGCCAGCGGACGCCGTAGTCGGTGCTCTCCCAGACGCCGCCGTCGACCGCGCCCATATAGAAGAGATTCGGGTCGTGCGGCACGCCGGTGACCGCGACCACGCGACCGCCGATGTAAGGACCGATGCTGCGCCAGGCGAGCTTGCCGTGTAGAAACGTCTGCACGGGCGCGGCGTGCACGGTGAGCGGAGCGCAAAGCAGCGCCGCAAGCGCCACGACCCAGGACTTGCCGCGGACCGACCGCGGAGCGGCATCGACGTTCATCATTCAAAATCCCCTCTTTCGCACCCGGGAGCACGGAACGCGGGACGATGTGTATCGAGCCAGCTTAACTGAAGTGGATTCGGCGCCGCAATGAACGCCCCGGGCCCCGAAGTGTCGCGAAAAGCACCGCTTATGGCGGGGATCGTGCGCGGGATTGCAGAGCGGGCGGGTGCGTCTGCGGGGGTAATTCACGCCGATCGCGTGCGCCGTCTGCGCGAGGCCCGTGTGCACAAGATCCGGGCAGGCCGATGCCCGGGCGCGCGCGGAAGTCGCTGGGAAATCGCGCGGTTGCGAGCGCTCGGGCCGCGTGGAGCCTGCCGCAGCGCTCTGCGCCGCGGCACTTGCATTCTCGGGCGTGTCGTATGGGGTGCTCATCGCGAGCGCGTCGGGTGCGCTCGGCTCACGGCCCGTCCCACGGCGGTGCGGCGGGCGCCCCGCGTTCGAGCGCACGCGGCGCGCGTCGACAATCGGACAGGTTCGTGCGACGAGACGTGCATCCCTTCAGGCGCTTCTGCCGTCCGTGCAGCACGTGCCGTCCCTGCACCGCGGAATTTGTCCGATAATATCGGGGCGTCACGCGAGACCACGGGGG
>JAJYLP010000026.1 GCA_021787615.1 Pseudomonadota bacterium | reverse complement strand
ACGCTCCAATCCCGCGATCAGCTTCAAGGTCAGCGACTTGCCCGAGCCCGACGGACCGAGAATCGCGAGCCGGCGCGCCTCGCTCGACCAGTGCACCGCCAGGCGAAAGCCCGGCAGGTGCCTTTCAAACTCGAAGGACAGGCCCGTCGCAGCGGCCGGCGCGGCCGGTGCGCTCGGTATCGCGACGCGCGGCGCTGCGGCGGCCCTGGGTGCCGGAGCGCGTGGTGCGCGCCGCTCGCGCACCACGCTGCTCAGGGTCATGATCGCGAGGGCGAGCACGATTGCCGGCAGCAGCACGGGCAGCATGGCCGGCAGACCCTGGTCGCCGAATGCGACGTAGGTGTAGACCGGCAGCGAGTACGGATGGTAGGCGACCATCACCGTGGCGCCGAACTCGCCGAAGGCGCGCAGCCACGCCAGCAGCAGTCCGGCGAGCAGCGCCGGCCTCGCCGCCGGCAGTGCCGCGCGCAGGAACACCGCGAGGCGACCGCGCCCCAGGGTCGAGGCGACATCCTCGATCGCCGGATCGATCGACTCGAACGCGGATCGGGCCGCGATGATGACGAACGGAGCGGAGACGAACGCTTCGGCGAGCACGATGCCCGCGAACGAATCGGTGAGCGCACCATCGGCGAGGCGGCCGAGCGGAGCGTTGTAGCCGAGCAGGAACAACAGCAGCACGCCACTGGCGAGCGGCGGCAGGGCGAGCGGCAGCTGGACGAGAAATCCGAGCACGCCCATGGCACGCCCGCGCACGCGCGCCAGAAGAAACCCGAGCGGGATGCCACACAGCGCGGTGAGCAGCGTCGCGCCGCTCGCACTGGCGAGCGATACGGCGCACGCGCGCGCCAGGGCCGGATAGTCGACACGGCTCCAATGCGCCGCGACAGCGGCCTGCACCCCGGCGATGAGCGGCGCGACGAGATAGATCACGAGCAGGCCGGCGAGCCAGGGCAGGGGCGAGGCGACCTTGCGCTTCACGCCGGGCGCCCGCGGTGCGTGCGGCGGCGCCCCGCGCGGCTCATGTGCGCGGGCCGCTCGCCAGGAGGCGGCGCAGTGGCACCGGCAGGTCGCGGACGTCGCCGCTGACGAGGGGCCGCAGCAGGCTCAGGCCATGCGCGCGCATGAGCGCGCGGCCCTCGGGCCCGAGCAGAAACGCGATGAACGCCACCGCGGCGCGCGGGTGCGGTGCGTGGCGCACGAGTGCGATCGTGTACAGGGCCTCGGGCGTGATGGCGGGCGGCAGCCGCACCGACGGGATATGCGCAGCGTCGGTCTCCGTCGAATAGAAGAAGCCGGCGTCGAGCTGGCCGGACTGCAGGCGCCCCGCCAGCGTCTCCTCGGGCAGCACCTGCGCGGGGTTTTCCCGCCCGCCGAGGATGCGCCGCGCGAGTCCGGGCAGGTGGTAGTAGGCGGCGGCGCGTCGCATCAGCTCGAGCGTCTGGGCGCCCTTGGGATCGAGCTTCGGATCGGTGCGTCCGAGGCGCATGCCCGGCCGCTGCAGCACCAAGTACCACGGGTGCGATCGCCACAGCGGCGCGAAGCGGCTGTGCGGGTTGTAGCCGATCACCAGCGGCGAGCGCGCGAAGGTGATGTACGCGCCGATCCGGTTGCCGTGGCGCTTGCCCATGAGGCGGGCATTCACCGCGGGCGCGGCGCTCAGGAACACATCTGCGCGCCGCAAATGCGCGCGGATCTCGTTCGCGAGCAGCTGCGAGCCGCCGGCGAAGCCGCGGAAATGATCGCCGCTGGCGCGGTCGAACGCGGGGCGGACGGCGCGTTCCATCAGGTTGACCAGCGAGCCGGCGTAGAGCACCGAGACGTCGGTGCCGGCGTGGGCGGTTACGGCGAACGGTCCCGTCAGCAGTACGGCGGCCGCCGTGAAGAGTGCCCGCCGCAGAGGCCCTGAGGGTCTTTGGGCCTGCTGGCCGCAGATGGCTGCCTGCGAATTGCGCGCTCGTTCAAACACGGTCAGATCCTACAGCAAAGTCCTTGGCCCGGTCCGGCGGCGCACGGCGGTCCGTGCCGCTCACGCGAAGCGGTCGGTCGCGCTCACCAGTTCGTGCAGGTTGCCCTTCTCGAACGCAGAGTGACCGGCGTCGGGCACGATGCGCAGGTCCGCTTCGGGCCAGGCGCGGTGCAGGTCCCATGCGCTTCGCATCGGGCAGACCACGTCATAGCGTCCCTGGACGATTACCGCGGGAATGTGACGGATCCGCTCCACGTTCTCGAGCAGCTGTCCGTCGGAATGGAAGAACCCACCGTTGACGAAGTAGTGGCATTCGATGCGGGCGAAGGCCTCCGCGTAGGGGCCGCTCGCGAACTTCGCCACGTAGTCCGCCGAAGTGCGCAGATAGCTCGTGGCGCCCTCCCAACTCGACCAGATCTGTGCGGCATGCGCGCGCATGGCGGGCTGCTCGCTGGTCAGGCGCGCGTAGTAGGCGCGCATCATGTCACCGCGCTCGGCGGCCGGGATGGGCTCGATGTAGCGCTCCCACAGGTCGGGGAACAGCGCTGCGGCGCCGCCGGGGCTCTGATAGAACCACTCGAGCTCCCAGCGGCGCAGCAGGAAGATGCCGCGCAGCACCAGCTCCGTCACGCGCGCCGGGTGCGTCTCGGCATAGGCGAGCGCGAGCGTCGAGCCCCAGGAGCCGCCGAACACCAGCCAGCGGGGGATGCCGAGGTGCTCGCGCAGCCGCTCGATGTCCTCGACCAGGTGCCAGGTGGTGTTTTCCGCGAGTGCCGCGTGCGGGCGACTCTTGCCGCAGCCGCGCTGGTCGAGCAGCACGATGCGATAGCGCGCCGGATCGAAGAAGCGGCGCATCTTCGGATCGGTGCCCCCGCCGGGGCCGCCGTGCAGGAACAGCGCGGGCTTGCCCTCGGGATTGCCGCTCTCCTCGAAGTAGATCTCGTGCAGGTCGGACACGCGCAGCCGGCCCGTGCGGTACGGCCGCAGGGGCGGATACAACCGGCGCCGCGTGCCGGCTCGGGCTGAATGCATCATTTTTTCAGCCTAGCAGATCAGCGCCGCGATGCCCACGAACGGCCCGCTGCGCCGCGCGCGGCCCGGCTATAATCTGCACTGCGGCCCTCAGCGGCGGTCAGGCTTGAAACTCACTTCCGACGCCCTCGACGCGCACCTCGCGCACAAACTGCTCCCGGCGTATCTGATCTCCGGCGACGAGCCGCTGCTCGCCGCCGAGGCCGCCGATGCCGTGCGCGCCCGCGCGCGCGCGGCGGGCCACACTGAGCGTGAGGTCCATTTCATCGAGCGCGCCGCCGATTGGGATGACGTGCGCGCCTCGGCCGGGACGCTGTCGCTGTTCGGCTCGCGGCGCGTGCTCGAGGTGCGCCTCGGCAGCGCGCGCCCCGGTGCCACCGGCGGGGCAGTGCTCGCGGAGCTGATCGGGCGCGCCGATGCGGACACGGTGTTGCTGGTGCTCTCGCCGCGGCTCGATCGGGAGGCGCAGGCGGCCAAATGGGTCCAGGCCGCACAGACGCACGGCGCCTGGGTCGCGGTCTGGCCGGTCGAGGCCGGCAAGTTCGTTCCGTGGCTTCGAGCGCGCAGCCGGCGCATGGGTCTTGCGCTCGATGGCGAGGCGCTCGAGCTGCTGGCCGCGCGCACCGAGGGCAACCTGCTCGCCGCCCACCAGGAGCTCGAGAAGCTCCGGCTGCTCGCCCCGCACGCCCCCGGCGGGGTCGGGGCGGCGCTCGCCGGCGTCGCCGACAATGCCCGGTTCGACGTCTTCCGCCTCTCCGAGGCCGCCCTCGCCGGGGACCCCGGCCGGGCGCTGCGGGTTCTCTCGGGGCTGCGCGCCGAGGGCACCGAACCTACGCTGGCGCTGTGGGCCCTGACCAAGGCGCTGCGCGAGCTCTCCGGCGCGATGGCCGGACCGCGCGGCGGGGCGCGCGCCTGGCAGCGGCCGAGCGCCGGGCTGGATGCGGCGGTGCGGCGCGCGGGCCGCCTCTCGCTGCGCGCCCTGATGCTGCGCGCCGCGCGCACCGACCGCATGATCAAGGGGCGCCTCGGCGGCGATCCCTGGGATGAGATGGCGCTGCTTGCCTCAGACCTGTGCGCGCGGCCGGCCTTGCCGGCGCCGCGATCCATGGTCAAATAGCGCCCGAATCGCCGTGCCGAGGGCACGGCATGACGCACGGACACCATGCAACCCATCGGCCTTTTCGGCGGTACGTTCGACCCTATCCACTACGGGCATCTGCGCACGGCGTTCGAGCTGTGGCAGCTGCTGCGCCTCGAGGAAGTGCGCTTTCTGCCGGCGGGCAATCCGCCGCACCGCGAGCAGCCGCTCGCCAGCGCCGAGCTGCGGCTGCGCATGGTGCGCGCCGCCGTCGCCGCCGAGCCGGCCTTCACCGTCGATGACCGGGAGATCCGCCGCAGCGGCGTGTCCTACTCGGTGGATACCCTGGCGCAGCTGCGCCAGGAGTACCCGCAGCGCTCGCTGTGCCTGCTGCTCGGCATGGACGCGTTTCTCGGGCTGCCCCACTGGCATCGCTGGCGCGAGCTGCTCGAGCTTGCGCACATTGTCGTCGCCCACCGCCCCGGCTGGAAGGCGCCGACCATGGGTCCGCTCGGGGAGGTCATGGTCGATCACGGCACCGGCGCCATTCGCGAGCTGCACGAGCGGACTGCGGGGCGGATCTACGTCCATGCGGTGACGCAGCTGGAGATCTCCTCCACCGAGCTGCGCCAGCTGATCGTCGCGGGCCGCGATCCGCGCTACCTGGTGCCCGATGAGGTGCGGTGCATTCTCCTCGACACGCAATGCTATTCTCCGCGCGCATGAGCACCCGAACCGCTGCCCGCCGCGGCAAGTCACCCCGTCCCCGGGCCAAGGGCGCCTCGGCCCTGCTGCGCGTTGTGCTCGCGGCGCTTGAGGACATGAAGGCCGTCAACGTCAAGGTGATCGACGTGCGGGGACTCACCGACGTGGCCGACACCCTGGTCATCGCCTCGGGGACCTCCGACCGGCACGTCCGTTCGATCTGTGATCGGGTCATCGAGCAGGCCAAGGCGAGCGGCATGCGTCCGCTCGGCACCGAGGGCGAGCGCGAAGGCGAGTGGGTTCTGGTCGACCTGCAGGATATCGTCGTGCACGTCATGCTGCCGCGCGTGCGCGAGTTCTATGCCCTGGAGCGGCTCTGGGAGGCCGGCGCGGCGTCCGAAACGCCCGCGCACGCGGCCACCAGCCACCCCTAGCCGCGCCCGGACGGCGCCGGCAATGCGCGTGCGGCTCATTGCGGTCGGGACCCGTCCGCCGTCCTGGGTGAGCCAGGGCTACGAGGAGTACGCCGGCCGGCTGGGGCCGCGCCTGAAGCTCACGCTGGTGCCGATCGAGCCGGGGCGGCGCGCCGCCGGCCACGATCCGCAGCGGGCGATCGAGTCCGAGGGGCGCAAGATGCTCGCCGCCCTCCGTCCGGGCGAGTTCGTGGCCGCGCTCGATGAGCACGGCAGCGAAATGGCGACCCCGGCGTTCGCCGACTGGCTCGCCGCGCGCATGCAGGACGGGCGGGACCTGGCCTTCCTGATCGGCGGTCCGGACGGATTCGCCCCGGAAGTGCGCGCCCGGGCCGACCTGCTGTGGTCGCTCTCGCGGCTGACGCTGCCGCATGCCCTGGTGCGCGTCGTGCTGGCCGAGCAGCTGTACCGGGCGCTTAGCATTCACGCGCATCACCCGTATCATCGCGCCTGATGAGCCTAGAGCCCGCCACTGCGGTCATCTGCCTCGCCTCCGCCTCGCCGCGGCGGCGCGACCTGCTTTGGCAGATCGGCGTGCCGCACAAGGCGGTGGCGGCGAACATCGATGAGAATCCGCTGCCCGGGGAGTCGCCGCACGATTACGTCGAGCGGCTGGCGCTGGAGAAGGCGATGACCGTGCGCCACCGCGGCGAGCGCCTGCCGGTGCTGGCGGCCGACACCGCCGTGGTGCTCGAGGGCGCCGTCTACAGCAAACCCGTCGACCGCGCCGATGCGCTCGCCATGCTGGGCCGGCTCTCCGGCCGCGTCCACCAGGTCCTGACGGCGGTTGCGCTGGCAAGCGAGCGCAGCGTCGAGGTGCGCGTTAGCGCCACCTCGGTGCGTCTGCGGGACCTGACGCTGGCCGAGCGGGAAGCGTACTGGCAGACCGGCGAGCCGCGCGACAAGGCCGGCGCCTACGCCATTCAGGGCTTCGGCAGCGTGTTCGTCGAATCGCTCACCGGCAGCTACTCCGGGGTGGTGGGACTGCCGCTCGCCGAAACGGCGGAGCTGCTGCGCACGGCCGGCATCGGCTATTGGCGGGGAAGCCGCGTTTGAGGGAGATCCTGGTCAACGCTGGGCCCGGTGAGACACGCGCCGCGTTCGTCGAAGACGGCATCGTCCAGGAGATCTTCATCGAGCGCGCCAGCCGCCGCCGGCTGGTGAGCAATCTCTACAAGGGATGCGTGATGCGCGTGCTGCCGGGCATGCAGGCCGCATTCGTCGACATTGGGCTCGAGCGCACCGCATTCCTGCATGTCGATGACATCGTGAGCTCCCCGCTCGAGGAGGCGCAGCGCTCGCCGGCGGGTGCCGACGCACCGATCGATGTGCGCCGCTTGGTCAGCCCGGGCGATGAGCTGCTCGTGCAGGTGATCAAGGACCCGATCGGCAGCAAGGGGGCGCGCCTGACGACGTTCATCACGCTGCCGGCGCGCTATCTGGTGTACCTGCCCGAGGGCGAGGGCATCGGCGTGTCGGTGCGGATCGACGAGGAGGACGAGCGCGCCCGGCTGAAGGGGCTCGTGGCGGGGCTGCAGCCGGGCGGCACCGGCGGCTACATCCTGCGCACCGCCGCCGAGGGCGCCACGGCCGAGGATCTGCGCGAGGACATGGGCTACCTCGAGCGGCTCTGGCAGCACGTTCGCCGGCAGGCGGCCGCAACGCCCGCGGGCACCGTGGTGCACGAGGACCTGCCGCTCGCGCTGCGGCTGCTGCGCGATGAGCTGACGCGCGAGGTGGGCGTGGTGCGGGTCGATTCGACCGAGGCCTTCGCGCGCATGCGCGTGTTCGCCGAGCAGTTCATGCCGGGCGCGGCCGCGCGCCTGGAGCTCTACAGCGGCGCGCGCCCGATATTCGATCTGCACGGCATCGAGGAGGAGATCAGCCGCGCGCTTGAGCGGCGCGTGATGCTCAAGTCCGGCGGTCATCTGGTGATCGACCAGACCGAGGCGATGACCACCATCGACGTCAACACCGGCGGATACGTCGGCCATCGCAACCTGGAGGAGACGAGCTTCCGCACCAACCTCGAGGCGGCCGAGACGATCGGGCGGCAGCTGCGGCTGCGCAACCTCGGCGGCATCATCATCATCGATTTCATCGACATGCATGCCGAATCGCATCGCCGGCAGATTCTGGCGGCGCTCGAGCGCTCGCTCACCGGTGATCGGGCGCAGACCCGCATCGTCAGTCTCTCGCCGCTCGGGCTGGTGGAGATGACCCGCAAGCGCACCCGCGAGAGTCTGGCGCACCTGTTGTGCGAGCCATGCCCGGCGTGCGAGGGGCGCGGGTTCGTCAAGACCGCCGAGACGGTCTGTCAGGAGATCTTCCGCGAGCTGCTGCGCCAGGAGCGCGCCGGCGGCGGCGAGCTGCTCGTGCTGGCGCACCAGGCCGTGGTGGACCGCCTCCTCGAGACCGAATCGGCGGCGCTGACGGGCCTGCAGCACTCGGTCGGCCGCACGGTGCGCCTGCAGGTCGAGGCGCTCTATGGCATCGACCAGTTCGACGTCGTGGCGCTTTGAAGCGCGAGCCCCTCGGACGGAGTAGGCTTTCCTCATGACCATCGTGGCCGCGATCCAGATGACCTCGGGTCCGGAGGTGCAGGCCAATCTCGCGGACGCGAGGGTGCTGCTCGAGGAGGCCGCCGCGCGCGATGCGCAGCTCGCGGCGCTGCCGGAGAATTTCGCGTTCATGGGGCTGCACGAGGCCGATCGGAGCCGCGTTCAGGAGCCCGATGGCCGCGGCCCCATTCAGGATTTTCTGGCCGAGACGGCGCGGCGGCTCGGCCTGTGGATCGTCGGCGGGACCGTGCCGCTGGGCGGTGCGCCCGATGGGCGCGTCGCGCCCGCCTGCCTCGTATATGACGCGGCAGGCGAGCGGCGTGCGCGCTATGACAAGATTCATTTGTTCGACGTGCAGCTGCCCGGCCGCGCCGAGAGTTACCGCGAATCGGCGAACTTCGCGCCCGGCGCCGAGCCTGTGGTGCTGGATACACCCGCCGGACGATTGGGACTGTCGGTCTGCTACGATGTGCGCTTCCCGGAGCTGTACCGGACGCTGAGCGCACGCGGGGCGCAGCTGTTCACGGTGCCGGCGGCGTTCACCGCCACCACGGGACGCGCGCACTGGGAAGTGCTGCTGCGCGCCCGTGCGATCGAGAATCTCTGCGCGGTGATCGCACCGGCGCAGTCCGGGGTGCACCCCAACGGGCGCGAGACCTACGGCGATAGCCTGATCGTTGATCACTGGGGCCGGGTGCTTGCCCGGCTGGCGCACGGGCGTGGCTGCATCACGGCCGACGTCGACCTCGAGGCCGAGCGGCGCGACCGGCAGAGTTTCCCGGCGCTCGAGCACCGCGTGCTCGGCTGAGAGCGCGCCCGCACCTGAAAAGGAAAGCCTGTATGACCGAACCCACCCGCACCGATCCGCTCACGCTCGCCCGCGATCTCATCCTGCGCCCGAGCGGCCTCGACGGCCGTCTCGATCGTGTCTTCGGCGAGGTGCTCACGCACTCGGTCGACTTCGCCGACGTCTACTTCCAGCTCTCGCGCCAGGAGTCCTGGTCGCTCGAGGATGGCATCGTCAAGGACGGCAGCTCGAGCATCGAGCAGGGTGTCGGGGTGCGCGCGCTCGCCGGCGAGAAGACCGGCTTCGCCTATTCCGATGAGATCGTGCTGCCGGCCCTCACCGAAGCCTCGCGCGCCGCGCGCGCGATCGCCGTGCAGGGCACGGACCGGCAGGTCGCGGCCTGGCGCGAGCGCCGCGGCCACGAGCTGTATCTGCCGACCGATCCGCTCGAGACGCTGCCCGATCCGGACAAAGTCGCCTGGCTCGAACGCGTCGACCGCGAAGCGCGCAGCATCGATGCGCGCATCGTGCACGTGACCGCGAGTCTGGTGGCGGTGCACCAGATCGTGCTGATCGCCAACAGCGACGGGGACCTCGCGGCCGACGTGCGCCCGCTCGTGCGCTTCAACGTGTCGGTGCTCGTGGAGCACAACGGCCGGCGCGAGCAGGGCTACTGCGGCGCCGGCGGTCGCTACTCCCTCGCCGAGCTCGTCGCAAACGACACCCCGCTGCGGCTCGCCCGCGAGGCGGCCCGACAGGCGCTGGTGAATCTCGAGGCGTTGCCGGCGCCGGCCGGGACCATGACGGTGGTGCTCGGGCCGGGCTGGCCGGGCATCCTGCTGCACGAGGCGATCGGACACGGCCTCGAAGGTGATTTCAACCGCAAGGGCACCTCGGCGTTCGCCAACCGCATCGGCGAGCGGGTCGCCGCCCCGGGCTGCACGGTGGTCGATGACGGAACGCTGCCGCGGCGGCGCGGCTCACTCAACATCGACGACGAGGGAACCCCGACCCAGTGCACGACCCTGATCGAGGACGGCATTCTGCGCGGGTACATGCAGGATCGGCTCAACGCCCGCCTCATGGGGCAGCGGCCGACCGGCAACGGACGCCGCGAGTCCTTCGCGCACGTGACCATGCCGCGCATGACCAACACCTACATGCGCCCGGGCCCCTACGATCCCGAGGAGATCATCCGCTCGGTCGAGCGGGGCATCTACGCGGTGAACTTCGGCGGCGGGCAGGTGGACATCACCTCGGGCAAATTCGTGTTTTCCGCGAGCGAGGCCTATGCCATCGAGAACGGGCGGCTCGGCGCTCCGCTGAAGGGGGCGACTCTGATCGGCAACGGCCCGGACGTGCTGACGCGCGTCACCCTGGTCGGCAATGACCTCAAGCTCGACGAGGGCGTCGGAACCTGCGGCAAGGAGGGCCAGAGCGTCCCGGTCGGTGTGGGCCAGCCGACGCTGAAGATCGAGGGGCTGACGGTCGGCGGCACCGCCTGAGCGCAGCCGGCATGGATCACGAGGAATTCCGCCGGCTCGGCCATCAGCTGATCGACTGGATCGCCGACTACCGCCGCGACTGCAGCGAGGGTGCATTCCCGGTCGTGTCGCGCGTAGCACCCGGGCAGGTGCGGGGCCGGCTGCCGGGCGCGCCCCCGCTCGATCCGGAGCCCATGGAGGAGGTGCTCGGGGATCTGTCGCGGATCATCCTGCCGGGCTGCACCCATTGGCAGGACCCGAGGTTCTTCGCCTACTTTCCGTCGAACAGCGCGCTCGCAGCGGTGCTCGGCGACCTGGCGAGCACCGGACTCGCCCAGCTCGGGCTCAACTGGCAGGCGAGCCCCGCGCTCACGGAGTTGGAGGATCTCACCACCGACTGGCTGCGGCAAATGATGGGCCTGTCGGATCAATGGAGCGGCGTCATCCAGGACACGGCCTCGAGCGCGACCCTCGTGGCGCTGCTGTGCGCCCGAGAGCGCGCCACGGGCTACGGGGCCGCGCGCGGCGGACTGCAGGCCAGTGGCGAGCCGCTGACCGTTTATGTGTCGAGTCAGAGCCACAGCTCGGTCGAGAAGGCGGCGCTGTTGGCGGGATTCGGGCGCGAGAACCTGCGCATGATCGCCGTGGACGAGGCATACCGGATGCGGCCCGAGGCGTTGCGCGAGGCGATCGTACAGGACCTCGGGCGCGGGCTGCGCCCCTGCGCGGTCGTGGCGACCGTCGGTTCGACTGCCACGACCGCCATCGATCCGCTCGCGGCGCTCGCCGAGGTTACCGGCGCGCACGGCGTATGGCTGCACGTCGATGCCGCGCTGGCCGGCTCGGCCATGATCCTGCCGGAGTGCCGCGCATTGTGGCAGGGCCTCGAGCGCGCCGACTCGCTGGTCGTCAACGCGCACAAGTGGCTGGGCGCATCGTTCGACTGCTCGCTGTACTACGTGCGCGACCCGCAGCACCTGATCCGAGTGATGTCGAGCAGCCCGAGCTATCTGCGCACGGGCGCGGATGAGGCCGCGCGCAACCTGCGCGACTGGGGCATTCCGCTCGGCCGGCGCTTCCGGGCGCTGAAGCTGTGGTTTCTCATCCGTGAGCAGGGCGTGAGCGGCCTGCAGACCCGCCTGCGGCGCGATCTGGCCCATGCCCGCTGGTTCGCCGAGCGCATCGACGCGGCGAGCCACTGGCGGCGCCTCGCGCCGGTGACCCTGCAGACCGTGTGCGTGCGGCACGAGCCGCCGGGCGTCGAGGGCGATGCGCTCGACCGGCACACGCTCGCCTGGGCCCGGCGCATCAACGAGTCCGGCGAGGCGTATCTCACGCCGGCGATGCTCGAGGGGCGCTGGATGGTGCGCGTGTCCTTCGGCGTGGAGGCGACCGAGCACCGTCACGTCGAGGCGCTCTGGACACTGATGCAGTCGGCGGCGGCGGCCGCTTAGCGCGAGCGGCGCCCCTACGCGTTGAGATCCGGTATGAGCTCGCTCTCGAGACGCGTGATCTGATCCTTCAGCACCAGCTTGCGCTTCTTCAGGCGCTTCAACTGCAGCTCATCGACGTGCAGGTCGAGGGACAAGCGGCCGATCACCTCGTCGAGATCGCGGTGCTCGATGCGCAGCTGGCGCAGCTTCTCCAGACTGCGGAACAGCTCGCGATCGACGTTGTCTTCGGTGTCGGTATCCATCATGGCACAGTGTGGCCGCGGGCCGAACGGCGAGAGCGGTCCGTCACGCCCCCGCCGTGCCATCCGTCGGCACCGCCGTATCATACGCTGCGGCGGTGGCGGCGGCGCGTTAGCTGGAACGGTGCGGCTTGCCGCGCCCGCGCCGGCCGGCAGTGCCGGGGCCTCCTGGGTGCGGCCGGCGCCCCGGGCGAGGTCCGCCCCGGCGCGGCCCGCGCCGATGCTCCGGCAACGGCGCGGGCTTCACCAGGCCCGTGGCCAGCATCTGCGGGGTGATCGGGGCGGAGGGGATCTTGTGGCCGATGTACTCCTCGATATCCGGCAGCCCCACCGCGTACTCCTCGCAGGCGAAGCTGATCGCATCCCCCTCGGCGCCCGCGCGCGCGGTGCGGCCGATGCGGTGCACATAGTCGGCGGCGTCCTGCGGCAGATCGAAGTTGAACACGTGGCTGACTTCGGGGATGTGCAGCCCGCGCGAGGCGACGTCGGTGGCGATCAGCACCGCGAGTTCGCCGTTGTGAAAGTCGCGCAGAAAGCGCAGCCGCTTCACCTGCGGCACGTCGCCGGAGAGCGCCTGGGCGTGGAAGTCGTTGGCGATCAGCACCGCCTCGAGCCTCTCCGCCATGCGTTTGGTGTTAACAAATATCATGGTCCGGCGCGCCTCGCTCTGGCGCAGCAGCCCGACGAGCAGCGGGATCTTCTCCTCCATCGAGGGGTAGTACATGATCTGGCGGACCTGGTCGACCGTCTTCTTGTCCGGCTCGATGCGCACCAGCTCGGGGTTGTTCATGTGCTCGTAGGCGAGCTCGAGCACCCGGTAGGACAGCGTCGCCGAGAACAACATCGACTGGCGCCGCTCGGGGTGCGGCAGGCGGCGCAGCAGGAAGCGGATGTCGGCGATGAAGCCCAGATCGAACATGCGGTCGGCCTCATCGAGCACCAGCGTCTGCACGTGCTTCAGATCGAAGACGTGCTGTTTGTAGTAATCGATGAGGCGCCCGGGCGTGCCGATCAGCACGTCGATGCCTTCCTCGAGCGTGCGGCGCTGCTTCTCGTAATCGATGCCGCCGTACACCACGGCATGCTTCAGTCCCGTGTGCCGGCCGAGCGTCTCGGCGTCATGGTGGATCTGCACCGCGAGCTCGCGCGTCGGCGCCACGATGAGCGCGCGCACCGAGGTGTTCGTGCGGCCGGGCGGGGCGTGGCGGGTGAGCAGCGTGTGGTACAGGGCCACCAGGAACGCGGCGGTCTTGCCGGTGCCGGTCTGGGCCTGGCCCGCCACGTCGCGCCCGGTCAGCGCGATCGGCAGCGTCTGGGCCTGAATGGGTGTGCATTGCGTGAAGCCGGCGTCGCGGATGCCCGCGAGGACCGGCGCGGTGAGGCCGAGGCTGTCGAAGTTCACGGCGTGTGCAAGGGGTTCGTTCATCGATTCTCCGGCGCGCGCCGGCCGCGGCGGAAAATCCGCGGGAAGGCGCCGCTCAAGCGGTTGTGGTAATATGAACCTATCGATTTTTGCGCCCATCCTACCTGCTGCGACGCTCGCGCGCGCAGCCGGTACGGCCCGCACGCGGGCCGATGCGCAACGCCCGCCGAGGCGACCTCAACGTACCCGGCTGAGCTGCCCGCAGGGCGTACCGGTTGGGACTTCAGCTGCCGATGCGCGGACGTTTCCGCTTTCCTGGCGCCTCGGGATGTGCGCCGTGGGCGGCGCGGCTGCAAACGGCTGAGGCTCTGGGTCACAGTGTTGAACGGAGGGCCGAATGGGCCTTGCAAAAGGGCTCCGGAAGCGCTAAAAAGCGTCCCAGTAGGCGGACCAGCCGGTCCGCGCCTGCCGGCCCCGAGGGGCGCAGCACGCAGGCACATCCTAATTGAACCAAGCTCGATACCTCATTACTTTACGAGTTAGTGTAACCGTTTGACGGGTATTTCCGGCAGGGGCCTTCGCAGCCCGCCACCCGGCTTCGATTGCCCTTCGCAAATCCCGGCAAAAAAACTACTGCCTTCACGGAGGTTGAACCGCGTGAGCACCCCGCACATCGTCCATACCACAGACGCCACCTTTACGCAGGACGTCCTGCAGTCCGACAAGCCCGTGCTGCTCGATTTCTGGGCGGAATGGTGCGGTCCGTGCAAGATGATTGCCCCGATCCTGGATGAACTCGCCGGCGAGTACCAGGACCGGGTCAAGATCGCCAAGCTCAATATCGATGAGAATCCGCAGACCCCGCCGAAGTACGGCATCCGCGGCATCCCGACGCTGATCCTGTTCAAGCACGGCACGGTCGAGGCCCAGAAGGTCGGTGCCGCATCCAAATCACAGCTCTCGGCATTCCTGGAAAGCAATCTGTGAGAGGCTACCTCGGCAATCAGGGCCGCAACCGGTCCAAAGGTCAGCGCCACGGCAATCGTGAGCGCGACGGCAACCGCTCCAACGGCAACACCGGCGGTCGGCCGGATGACCTGCACGATGAGATGTTCGAGGCCGACGAGTCGGAGATCATCAGCCCGGCCGAGCTTGCGCAGTCGCGCAACTCGATGAATCTGACCGAGCTCAAGGCCAAGCCCATCTACGAACTGGTGAAGGTTGCCGAGTCCATGGGGCTCGAGAGCCTCGCCCGCTCGCGCAAGCAGGACATCATCTTCTCGATCCTCAAGGCGCACGCCCGTAACGGCGAGAATATCTACGGCGATGGCGTGCTCGAGATCCTGCAGGACGGCTTCGGCTTCCTGCGCTCGGCGGACGGCTCGTACCTCGCCGGCCCCGACGACATCTACATCAGCCCGAGTCAGATCCGCCGTTTCAACCTGCGCACCGGCGACACGATCTCGGGACTCATCCGTCCGCCGAAGGACGGGGAGCGCTACTTCGCGCTGCTGAAGGTCGGGGAGATCAACTTCGACTCCCCGGAGAGCTCGCGCAACAAGGTGCTGTTCGAGAACCTCACGCCGCTGCACCCGACCAAGCGTTTGAAGCTCGAGCGCGGCAACGGCTCGACCGAGGATCTCACCGCGCGCACCATCGATCTGGTGGCGCCGATCGGCAAGGGGCAGCGCGGCCTGATCGTCTCCCCGCCGAAGGCCGGCAAGACGATGCTGCTGCAGAACATCGCCACGTCCCTCACGGCGAACCATCCCGAGATCTATCTGATCGTGCTGCTGATCGACGAGCGGCCCGAGGAAGTGACCGAGATGCAGCGCACCGTCAAGGGCGAGGTCGTCTCGAGCACCTTCGATGAGCCGGCCGCCCGCCACGTGCAGGTCGCCGAGATGGTCATCGAGAAGGCCAAGCGCCTCGTCGAGCACAAGAAGGATGTGGTAATCCTCCTCGACTCGATCACGCGACTGGCGCGCGCCTACAACACCGTGGTGCCGTCGTCCGGCAAGGTGCTCACGGGCGGCGTGGATGCCAATGCTCTGCAGCGCCCGAAGCGCTTCTTCGGCGCGGCACGCAACATCGAGGAGGGCGGGAGCCTCACCATTCTCGCCACCGCGCTGATCGACACCGGCTCGAAGATGGACGACGTCATCTACGAGGAGTTCAAGGGCACGGGCAACAGCGAGATCCACCTCGACCGGCGCATCGCCGAGAAGCGGGTGTTCCCGGCGGTGAACATCAACCGCTCGGGCACGCGCAAGGAGGAGCTCATCACCGATCAGGGCGAGCTCGCCAAGATGTGGATCCTGCGCAAGCTGCTGCACCCGATGGATGAGCTCGCGGCAATCGAGTTCCTGCTCGACAAGCTCAAGGACACCAAGTGCAACAGCGAGTTCTTCGAGGCGATGAAGCGATAGGCGCGTGTGGGGTGTCGACTATAGGTTCCCTCGAGTCCCCTAAAGGTTCATTCTCGTTCCCTAACGGTTCCTGGCAGCGCAAGTGTCGAGTTTGGCGCTGCGCGCGGCACGAAAGAGTCGTACGCAAGCACTGAGAGACGGGGGCGGGCCAATGGAGCTTGGGGCAGCGGTCGCAGGGCGTCGACCCGCGCGCCGCTACCAGGCTCTTGGATGCGCTTCGTGATTCGATCCGAAATACGCGCCCGTCGCTGCCAGACTTGGACCATTATTCGCGTTTCGCTACCGCGGTGGGCTCGGCCCCGGGCATCGCCCGGCGGGCGAGCCTTTCCGGATCCGAGTTTGCGGCGCACTGCTTACCCGTCGCCCATGCGATATTCCACGCGTCTGCGGGTTCGACCGGCCTCCGGCCGGCGAGTGCCTCGATGAGTGGCTGAGCGTGCTGAACGTCCTTGATCACTTTTGCCTGGCTGACATCCTCCACGGCGACGTGGCCGTCCCGCTCGCGACGGCGACCTGCCTCCAGGGTATTGCAGGTGAGGCTCACAGGCGCCTCGGAACTGTGCTGCCCGTAGGCGGCGGATTCGCAAACCGACCCGCCGGCGAGACGGGCAAGCACACCGTAACCCGCGAGGCGGGCGTCAGGCGGTTGATCCGGTCGCGCCGTGCCTCGAATGCTCCGCGGATGCGATCTCCATGAGCAACTATTCGCGCATTCGCGCGGGTCGGCAGTTGTGGTCGCCGGGAGAGCGAATCGAGCGCCATCGGCACGACTGTGCATATGTTGCCGTGGTGCTGTCGGGCGGCTATGAAGAGTACGGCAACCGTGGCTGCATGCGCGTCGTTGCGGGCGAGGTGCTGTTGCACGGTGCATTCGACACGCATCTGAATCGCTTCCCGCGCAGTGGCGCGCTCATTCTCAATCTGCTGGACCCGGCGCCGCTGCAGTCTATCGCGATGGGGCGCATCGCCGACCCCGACGCGGTGGCTCGGACGGCTGAACGCGACTCTCGCGCGGCGCTCACGCTCCTTCGGGAGCAGCTGCAACCGCTCGAGCCCGCGGCGGCGGACTGGACCGAGGCCCTGGCGCGGCATTTGCTCGCTGACCCGCAGTGCTGCCTGGGCCGCTGGGCGAGAGAGCAGGGATTGCACCCCGAGACGGTGGCGCGCGGCTTTCGTAGGGTGTTCGGGGTCACTCCTGCGGCCTTTCGCGCCGAGGGGCGCGCACACCGCGCCTTCGGGATGATCGTCGGTACTGATGTGCCGCTCGCGCTCGTCGCCGCGAGCACGGGATTCGCCGATCAGGCGCACATGACTCGCGCGATACGGGCTCTGACCGGCTTTTCGCCCGGGGTCTGGCGCACGTCAAATTCATTCAAGACGGTGGGTGCGCGCGCTGGCTAAATGCCGACAATGAATGCCGCCGAGACGGCCGCAGAGCCGCGCTTCCGCCTCAAAATCGTTCCCCTCCTGGTCGCTGGCGCGCTGGGATATGCGGTGCCGTTCGCAGGTGCATGGCTCGCATACTGCTGTCACCGACTGTTCCATACGCCTTCCCCGACTGGTCCGCTGATCTGGTGGCTGTATATGCAGCATGCAGGTCAGTTCATGGTCGCCCTCGCGGTCATTGCGATACTGAAGTATCGCCTCATTCCGGCGGACTACGGGCTGCACCTGCCGCGCGGCAAGGCTTACGTCTGGTCCGCGGTCCTCTGGGGTGTCATTTTCGGCCTGGTGATGACCGCAGTTGACTACGCTCCGCAGCTGATCGCGCACACCGTCCCGAATCTGGGTTATCCGCTGACGCGCACAAACGTGTGGGGATGGACTCTCTTCGAGGGCCTCTACGTCGGACCGACGGAGGAGATACCATTCCGCGCGCTCATCGTCACCTATCTCGCCGCGACCATGCCCGGGAAGCTGCGGGTCGGGCGCTTTTCCATGAACTGGGCCGGGATCATCGCCGCGGTGATCTTCGCGCTGCTGCACGCAAATAGCTTCGAGACACAGCGCTGGCCACAGGCGCTCGGCCAGCAGCTCTATGCGTTCGCGCTCGGTGTCCTGTACGCATACTGGCTCGAAAAATCGAGAAGCATCATCGCCTCGGTTGTAGGGCACAATGTCAGCGATGTAGTCGAGCAACTGATCGTGTTCGCGTGGTGCGGTGCGCTGTAGCGGGGCGGCGGATGACCGGCGCGCGATCTGGCGCCCCCGCGCCATGTGACTCGATGAGAGTCCATCACCGGCTCCGGCGTGACGCTGCAACAGTCAGCATCGATCGTGAGGTCGGGCCGCCGCGACTCGGCATCAATTCCCTTGAACGGGCCGGTCGCTTGCGGCGCCGTCCCACGCAGGCGCCGTCGAGCTCGAGCCCGTCCCACCGGCGCGCGAGCGTTGGAAAGAATCAGCCGGATCGCTCCCGCGCGATCGCGCGGTAGCCGATGTCCCGCCGGAACTGCATGCCGGGCCAATGAATGGCGCCGGCCAGCGCATACGCGGTCTCGCGCGCGGCGGAAACGGATTCGCCCAGACCCACCGCGCAGAGCACACGTCCGCCGTCGGTGAGAACATTGCCGGCTTCGAGTCGCGTGCCAGCGTGGAATACCTTGCCTCGGCCCGCAGCGAGAGCGGCGGCCCGTTCGAGGCCTTCGATCCGATCGCCCTTGCGCGCCGAGTCGGGATAACCGCCCGCGGCGAGCACCACGCCGAGCGCCGCCCTCGCGTCCCACTCGGCGTTCACGGTGTCGAGGCGCCCTGCGAGCGCCGCCTCGCACAGCACGGTAAGGTCCGTGCGCAGCCGGCTCAGCACCGGCTGGGTCTCCGGATCGCCGAAGCGGCAGTTGTATTCAAGCACGTAGGGTGTGCCGTCCGCGGCGATCATCAGCCCGGCGTAGAGGAACCCGGTGTAGGGCGTGCCGTCGGCGGCGAGTCCCGCAATGGTGGGATGAACCACCTCGCGCATGATGCGCGCGTGCAGCTCGGGCGTCACGCAAGGCGCCGGAGAATATGCGCCCATGCCGCCGGTGTTCGGGCCCTTGTCACCGTCGTCGCGCCGCTTGTGGTCCTGAGAGGTCGCGAGCGGGAGCACGTGAGCCCCGTCCGCCATGACGATGAAGCTCACTTCCTCGCCGCGTAGAAACTCTTCCACCACAACCTGTTCGCCCGCCGCCCCGAAGCGGCCGGCGAACATGCCGCCGACGGCTGCGCGTGCCTCCTCGCGTGTCTCGGCAATGATCACGCCTTTCCCCGCGGCGAGCCCGCTCGCCTTGATCACCACCGGCAGGGGCTGGTGCTCGAGCCAGGTCGGGTCGTAGTCCTGCCGCGTGAATGTGCGTGAGCGCGCTGCCGGAATGCCGTGACGCTCGAGGAAGTCCTTGGTGAACGCCTTGGAACCCTCGAGCCGCGCCGCCTGCCGGGTCGGGCCGAAGCAGGCGAGGCCCGCGGACTGGAAGGCATCGACCGCGCCCTCCACTAAAGGGCCCTCGGGGCCGACGATAGTCAGAGTGACATTCTCGCGCCGGGCGAGCTCGAGCAGCGCGGGGGTGTCGGCGGCGCTGACGGGCACGTTGCGGCATTTCGGCTCGAGCGCGGTGCCGGCGTTGCCGGGCGCGACCAACACCTCATCGACTCGGTCGGCGGCGGCGCACTTCCAGGCGAGCGCATGCTCCCGGCCGCCCGCGCCGATGATCAGAACCTTCATCGGCGCATCAGTGCCGGAAATGGCGCATGCCGGTGAACACCATGGCCATGTTGTGCTCGTCCGCGGCGGCGATCACCTCGGCGTCGTTGCGCGAGCCGCCGGGCTGGATCACCGCCCTGATGCCGTACTCGGCGGCCACGTCGATGCCGTCGCGGAACGGAAAGAATGCATCGGAGGCCATCACCGCGCCCTCGAGCGCGAGCTTCTCGTCGGCCGCCTTCATCGCGGCGATGCGGCTCGAGTAGACGCGGCTCATCTGCCCCGCGCCGACGCCCACGGTCGCGCGCTCATGCGCGAACACAATGGCGTTGGACTTGACGAACTTCGCCACCCGCCACGCGAACAGCAGATCGGTGAGCTGCGCGGGTGTCGGCTGCAGGCGCGTGACCACCTTCAGATCGGCCGTGCTCACCTGCCCCGTGTCGCGGGTCTGGGCGAGCAGCCCGCCGCAGATGCTGCGGTACTCGAGGCCGGCCGCGGCGGGGGTATGCATCTCGCCGAGCGCGAGCACCCGCACGTTGGGCTTGGCGGTGAGCTGGGCTGCCGCCTCGGCGTCGATCGCCGGCGCGGCAATCACCTCGACGAACTGCCGGGCCGTGATGGCACGCGCGGTGGCCACATCGAGTGGGCGGTTGCAGGCGATGATGCCGCCGAATGCGGAGGTCGGGTCGGTGCGGTAGGCGCGATCGTAGGCCTCGAGCAGCGAGGCGGCGAGCGCCACGCCGCACGGGTTGGCATGCTTGACGATCACGCAGGCCGGCGCATCGAACTGGCGCACGCACTCGATGGCCGTGTCGGCATCGGCGATGTTGTTGAACGATAGATCCTTGCCCTGCAGCAGTCGCGCCTGGGCGAGCCCGTTGCCGCCGAGCGCGTCGCGATACAGCGCCGCGTGCTGGTGCGGATTTTCCCCGTAGCGCAGATCGCGCACCTTGTCGAGCACCAGCGGCAGCGTTGGCGGCAGTGCCTCGGCGCCGCCATGCTGGCGGGCGAGGTAGGCGGCAACCATCGCGTCGTAGCGGGCCGTGTGGGCAAATACCTTGGTGGCCAGATACGCGCGCGTCGCATCGCTGATGCAGCCGTCGGCGTCGAGTTCGGCGAGGAGCCTGCCGTAATCGGCCGGGTCGACCGCGGCGGCCACGGATTCGTGGTTCTTGGCTGCCGCGCGCAGCATCGCCGGGCCCCCGATGTCGATGTTCTCGATCGCCTCCTCGTAGCTGCATTTGGGGCGCGCAATCGTCTCGGCGAACGGGTACAGGTTGACCACGAGCAGATCGATGGGCTCGATGCCGTGCAGCGCCATGACCGGCTCGTCCACGCCGCGCCGGCCCAGCAGTCCGCCGTGGATCTTCGGATGCAGCGTCTTGACGCGCCCGTCCATGATCTCGGGGAAGCCGGTGTGGTCGGACACTTCGCGCACCGCCAGTCCCTTCGAGGTGAGCAGCTTCGCGGTGCCGCCGGTCGAGAGGATCTCGATGCGCTGTCGCGCCAGTGCGCGTGCAAACTCCACCAGGCCGGTCTTGTCGGAAACGGAGAGCAGTGCCCGCCGCACGGGCCGCGGAGTCTGGATCATCGCGAGATCAGTTGGCCAGGCCGAACTGCTTGAGCTTCTTGCGCAGCGTCCCGCGGTTGATGCCGAGAATGTCCGCCGCGCGGCTCTGGTTGCCCTCGGCGTAATCGAGTACCACGCGAAACAGCGGCTCCTCGACCTCACGCAGCACCAGGTTGTACAGACCCGCCGGGTGCGAGCCGTTCAGATGCATGAAATAGTCACTGAGGGCGCGCTCGGCATGGCTGCGTAACGGCAGCTCGTGGCCATTGACCCGAATGCCCCCCTCCCGCCACTGCCCGTTCGTTTTTTTTGGTGTCATGTGAAGTTCTCAACTGATGCTGTTCGTCACGCCGCGCGCGCGCAATCCGCTGCCCACGCGTCGAAATGCCGGCGCGCGCGCGTCAGTTGCTCGCTCGCGCCCGCAGCCGCCATCAGATCCAGACGGAGCGGCTCCGGATCATCGGGCCAGCAGCGCTCGCAATACCAGCCGAGGTGTTTGCGAGCAATGCGCACGCCCGTTTCCTCGCCGTAAAAACCGTACAGGGATTCGAGGTGAGCGAGGATCATATCACGCACCTCGGCGCGCACCAGCGCTGCGGCGGGCCGCGCATCGAGATAGGCATCGACGGCGCGGAAGATCCACGGCTCGCCGAAGCTCGCCCGGCCGATCATGACACCGTCGGCCCCAGTGAAATCAATCACTTTGCGCGCATCCTGCGGCGTGCGGATATCGCCGTTGGCGAACACCGGAATGCACACGGCGCACTTGATTTCCCGGATCGTTTGGTATTCGGCCTCGCCCTGGTAGAAGTCGGCGCGCGTGCGCCCGTGCACCGCGAGCGCCTGAATGCCGCTCTGCTCGGCGATGCGCGCGATGTCGAGGCCATTGCGATGCTCGCGATCCCAGCCGGTGCGGATCTTCAGTGTCACCGGCACCTCCACCGCGCGCACCACGGCCTCGAGGATCCGCGCGACGAGCCCCTCATCGCGCAGCAGCGCCGAGCCGCATAGCTTCCCGCACACCTTCTTGGCCGGGCAGCCCATGTTCAAATCGATGATCTGCGCGCCGCGATCGACGCTGAGGCGCGCCGCCTGCGCGAGCACCTGCGGCTCGGCGCCCGCGAGCTGCACGACGCGCGGCTCGGGCTCACCGCTGTGATCGAGGCGGCGGCGCGACTTCGGCGTGTGCCACAGGCGCGCATCGGAGGTCAGCATCTCCGAGGCGGCAAGGCCCGCGCCGAGGCGCCGGCAGAGGATGCGGAACGGCCGGTCCGTGACACCGGCCATGGGCGCGAGCACTGCGCGTGAGGGCAGCGTGTACGGGCCAATGCGCAGCATCAATGCGTTCCGTGCGCGCACACGACCGATGCGCCTTCGCGCAGGCAGGCGTCGATCTCGAACCCCGTGGCCTGCGGCCCGGGATTGACGAATGTCACGGTCGCATCGACGCGCCCGCCCGGCGGCAGCATCGCGGACGCCCCGGGCGCCGGCGAGAGGTAATCATGGGGCGGCACGTCTCGAGCGGCGATGGTTCGTCCATAACGGTCCTGCAGCGTCACGCGCAGCAGCGGCAGAGGCAGCGGCCAGCGCCCGCGATTGGCGATGCTGGCCCGCACGGTGATCTGGCGAGGAGTGCTGCCGCTCACCGTGGCCCCGAGCTGGCGCGCCTCGTACGCGCGCACCTTCCATCGCGGCACCACCGGAATGCCGAGCACACCATAAAAGGCGCGCACCGTGGGCCCGATCGACGGCAGGGTGGCGAGTGTTCCGCGATACTGATTGATCAGCTGGCCGGCGAGCAGGAAGACGAGCAGCAGGGCGCCGAGGAACCATCCGCCCGAGCGCCGCTCGCGTGCCGGCTCGAGCTCGAAATCCGCCGGCGGGCTGCGCGATTCGTCGGCGGGGTGCCGCTCGCTGCGCAGCTGCGGCTCCGGCGATGGGTCGGGCGCGGTCTGCGCGTGGACCTCCAAGTGCGGCTCGGGCGGCGGCCGAGGGGCTGGCGCGGGAGCGTGGCCTGTCGGCGCCTCTTGCACATCCACGTCCGGCTCTCGATCCGCGGGCGCCGCATCCGGTCCCACCCAATCCTCTTCCGGCGCCGCGGTCTCCGGCTCACGGTGCCACGCAAGCGGCTGGTGCTCGGTCGTCGCGTCGCGCGGTGGCGGTACCTGAGGTGACGCAGCGGACGGCGAGGTCGCTGAAGCGGGCGCCGGTGCGGTCTCCTGCGGGGCGGTCTCGGACAGCGAGTCCAGCGCATTGAAGACGCTGCGGCAGCGGCCGCAGCGCACGTGTCCCTGCGCCGCGCGCAGGTCGGCTGTCGTCACGACCAGCATCAGGCCGCATTTGGGGCAGGCGGTGTACATTCAGGTAGGCGATGCCGGCGCGGGCGTCGCAGTGCGTCGGCCGCTGAGCGCGATCCAGCCCTCTCGCGAAGCGAACGGGCGCAGTTCAAACCATGAGGCGTACGCTGCGGTCGCTTCGGGCGCGTCAGCCTCGAGCAGCCCCGAGAGCAGGATCGCGCCGGACGGCTCGACCAGCGCCGCGAAGCGCGGCGCGAGCGCCACGAGCGGTCCGCACAGAATATTGGCGGTCAGCAGCGCCGCGGGAGCGGCCAGCACTTCGGCCGAGGCGCACGGCCGGATGTGCGAGGACAGTCCGTTCGCCTCAGCGTTGTCGCGTGTGGCGAGCAGGGCCTGAGGATCGATGTCGAAGCACTGCACGCGGCGCGCCCCGAGCCGGGCCGCCGCCAGCGCCAGGATGCCCGAGCCGCACCCGTAGTCGATTACTTCGTCCCCGAGCGGCGGGTGCGCGTCCAGCCATTCGAGGCACAGCGCGGTGGTCGGGTGGGTGCCGGTGCCGAAGGCGAGGCCCGGATCGAGCCACACCACTGCGGCGCCGGGGTCCTCGAGCTGCTCGTGGCGCGGGCAGATCCACAGGCGCCTGCCGAAGCGCATGGCATGAAAGTCGCGCAGCCACTCCCGCTCCCAGACCCGATCGGCCAGGCGGCGCACCTCGAGCTGCCCGGGGTTAACGCCGAGCGCGGCGCTGAGCGCCCGGACGGTGGCGGCCGAGGGCGTGCCGGGCGCGAACAGCGCCTGCAGCCGCGTCGCGCTCCAGAGGCGGAACTCCCCCGGCGCCGGCTCGAGCACGGGCTCATCGCGCGCGTCGGCGAACGTGATGGCGCTTGCGCCGCAGGCCAGGCAGGCCTGCTCGGCGCTATCGGCCGCCAGGGCGCCGAGATCGAAGCTGATTTGCAGGAACTCGCTCATGTCCGATGCGCGAGCGGGCCGGCCTCACGCCCCCCGGTCGCTCGCTTGCGGCGGGGCGCTCATTTCAGGCCCAGCCGCCGCTCGAGATAGTGGATGTCGGTGCCGCCCTTCTGGAAGGTCGCATGATTGCAGATCTCCTGGTGCAGCGGAACGTTCGTCTTGATGCCCTCGATCACCATCTCGGCGAGCGCGTTGCGCATGCGCGCGATCGCCGCCTCGCGCGTCTCGCCGTGGGTGATCAGCTTGCCGATGAGCGAGTCGTAATTCGGCGGCACGTTGTAGCCGGAGTACACGTGACTGTCGACCCGCACGCCGGGGCCGCCCGGGGCGTGCCACAGGCGGATCGGTCCGGGCGAGGGCATGAAGGTCTTGGGATCCTCGGCGTTGATGCGGCACTCGATGGCATGTCCGCGGATCTGGATGTCGTTCTGCACGTAGGCCAGGCGCTCCCCGGCGGCGATCAGGAGCTGAGCCTTCACCAAGTCGATGCCGGTGATGAGCTCGGTCACCGGGTGCTCGACCTGGATGCGGGTGTTCATCTCGATGAAGTAGAACTCCCCGTCCTGGTACAGAAACTCCAGCGTCCCGGCGCTGCGGTAACCGACCGCCAGGCACGCCTCGACGCACTGCTCGCCCATCGTGCGCCGCTGCTTGGGCGTGATGCCGGGGGCGGGCGCCTCTTCCAGCACCTTCTGGTGCCGCCGCTGCATGGAACAGTCGCGCTCGCCGAGGTGAATGACGTTGCCGTAATGATCGGCGAGCACCTGGAACTCGATGTGCCGCGGCCGCTCGAGGAATTTCTCCATGTAGACCTGGTCGTTGCCGAAGGCCGCCTGCGCCTCGCTGCGCGTGACGCCGATGGAATTGAGCAGCGAGGCGTCGCTGTGCACTACGCGCATCCCGCGGCCGCCTCCGCCGCCGGATGCCTTGATGATGACCGGGTAGCCGATGTCGCGCGCGATGCGGAAGTTCTCATCCGGATCGTCTCCGAGGGGACCGTCCGACCCCGGCACGCACGGCACGCCGTGCCCCTTCATGACCCGGATCGCCGAGACCTTGTCGCCCATGGTGCGGATGGTCTCGGCCTTCGGTCCGACGAACACGAAGCCGCTGTTCTCCACGCGCTCGGCGAAGTCGGCGTTCTCGGAGAGGAAACCGTAGCCCGGATGGATCGCCACCGCGTCGGTCACCTCGGCGGCGCTGATGATCGCCGGCATGTTCAGGTAGCTCGCCGCAGACGGCGGCGGGCCGATGCACACCGACTCATCGGCGAGCAGCACGTGCTTGAGGCTGTAATCGGCGGTCGAATGCACCGCGACGGTCTTGATTCCGAGCTCGCGGCAGGCCCTGAGGATGCGCAGCGCGATTTCACCGCGATTGGCGATGAGAACCTTTTCCAACATGACGAGGCGCGCCTATTCGATCACGAACAGCGGTTGACCGTACTCGACCGGGTCGCCGTTGCGCGCCATGATCGAGGTGATGCGGCCCGAGCGGTCCGCTTCGATCTGATTCATCATCTTCATCGCCTCAATGATGCACAGCACCTGCCCGACCTTGATCTCATCGCCGATCTCCACGAACGACTTCGCCCCCGGGGTCGGCGCGGCGTAGAAGGTCCCGACCATCGGCGCGGTGATCACGTGCTCGTTGGGCCGCGGCTTGGCGGCGCTCTCGGCGGCCGGCGCGGCGGGCGCCTCGGCGGGCATCACCGCGGGGGCCATCTGCGGCAGGGCATGCACCATCATCGCGTTGCCGGTCGGCATGCGGCTGATACGCACCGCTTCCTCGCCTTCCTTGATCTCGATTTCAGCGATGCCGGACTCCTCCAGTAACTCGATCAACTTCTTGATTTTACGAATGTCCATATGGGAAAGCCCCCTTGGGTCATCGGACGGTGTGCAACGGATTGCCTCGGGGATCACCCGGCGCGCGGCGCCCGGGCGAGATGCTGCGCGGCGGCGCGCACGGCCATCTCGTATCCGAGGGCGCCGAAGCCTGCGATCACCCCGAGGGCGATGTCGGAGAAATAGGACCGGTGACGGAACGGCTCGCGCGCGTGCGGGTTGGACAGGTGGATCTCGATCAGCGGCACCCGGACCGCCAGAACCGCATCGCGCAGCGCCACGCTGGTGTGAGTGAAGGCGCCCGGGTTGAACAGGAGGCACTGGATGGCCTCGGCCGGTGCCTGGTGGATGCGCTCGATCAGCTCGTGCTCGGCGTTGCTCTGGAAACACACGAGCTCGCAGCCCGCCTCGCGTGCGCAGGCGGCGGCGCGCCGCTCGATGGCTTCCAGCGTGTCTGCCCCGTAGAGGTCCGGTTCGCGCGTGCCGAGCAGGTTCAGGTTCGGGCCGTTGAGCAGCAACAGGCGTGTCATACGGGATGCGGCGAGGCGTCTGAGCAGGGTACGGGCGGGCAATTTACCCTAATTCCACAAAACGCGGGTGGAATTTGTCGCGAACTGCAGCGATCCGGCCGGAACCGGTCAACCTGGGGCGGTTTTGGCCCGGTGCAGCGCGAGCCGACGAATGCCGGCCGTGATCTGGCGTCGCGCGGTGGCGAGGTTGATCTGTCCCCGATCCAGAGCGCCGATCCGATCCAGGATCAGCCGCGCCTGGGCGGCGCGCAGGCGGCCGATCTTGAAGGCGACGATCCGTCCGCGCGCATCGACAAACACCGAGAACGGAAAGACCGCCACCATCCCCAGCGCCCGGATGGCCCGCATTCCCGGGCCGAGCCCGATCAGCACAGGATAGCGGATTCCGGCGTGCTGCGCGTAGCGCAGCACGGCGGGTCGCGAATCGACCGCGACGCCGATGACCTCGAGCCCCTGGGGCCTGGAGCGGCTCAGCTGCTCGAGCAGCGGGATCTCCGCGCGGCACGGCGAGCACCACGGTGCCCAAAAATTCACCAGCAGCGGGTGGCCCCGCCAGTCGGAGAGGCGGCGCAGCGTTCCGCGGCGGTCCCGGAAGGCAATGCTGGGCAGGGTCTCGGGAATGGGTTGCCGGGTCGCGCCGGCCCGGGCTGCGGACGGCCCGGGCGCGGCGGACGCAGTGCGGGCCGCCGGGGCCACCAGGTTTGCCGGAGGCCGCTGCCGCGCGGTGCCCAGCGCGAACCCGACGGCCGCGGCGGCGAGGACCAGCGCCGTGGCGAGCACGCCGCGGGCGAGCTTGCGGGCCCGTTTCATGCCGACGGTCGTGCGGCGAAGGCGGCCCGAACACGGCGCAGGAATGCCGCCGCATCCAGGTAGCCCACTACGCGTTCGCGGTGCTGTTCGCGGCCGTGGCGATCGTAGAACGCGATGGTCGGCGGGCCGTAGATGCCGAAGTATTTCAACAGAGCCTGGTCGGCTGCGTCGTTGGACGTGACATCGGCACGCAGCAGCACTGTATGCGCGAGCGCCCGGCGCACGGCCGGATCGGTGAACGTCGTCGCCTCCATTTCCTTGCACGAGGTACACCAATCCGCATAGAAATCCACCATCACGGTCTCATGCCGCGCGGCAGCGCGGCGCACGTCACGCTGCAGGCCCGCGACCGAGCGCAGCGCGGTGAACTGCAGCGTCGGTGCGCCGCCCGTCAATTGCAGCGGCGCGAGCGGGTCTGTCCCGCCGAGCGCGGCGCCGGTGACCAGCGCCAGTGCGTACGCCAGGGCCAGGGCGCCCGCCGCCCGCGTCAGCCAGCGGCCGTGGCGCAGGCGGTGCGCCTCCGACACCAGGGCCCATGCGGCCGCGAGCGCCGGCAGCGCCCACAGCGCCAGCGTCACTCGCCCGGAGGCGAGCCGCGCCAGCATCCACACGGCGACCGCCAGCATCATCGCGCCGAAGAGCTTCTTGACCAGGCCCATCCACGGGCCGGCCTTGGGCAGCAGCCGGCCGGCCGATGCCCCGACGGCCAGCAGCGGGGTGCCCATGCCGATGCTCAGCGCGAACAGCCCGGCGCCGCCGCGGGCCATCTGGCCCGACTGGCCGATGACCGCCAGGGCACCGACCAGAGCCGGCGCAACGCAGGTCGTGATGATCAGGGCCGAGAGCGCGCCCATGGCGGCCACGCCGCCGAGGGTTCCGGCCGCGCGCCGGCTGCTGATCTCGGCGAGCCGCGTCTGCAGGGTCGCCGGCATCTGCAGCGCGAACAGGCCCAGCATCGCCAGCCCCATCACCGCGAGCAGCGCCGCGAAGCCACCGAGGATCCACGGCTTCTGGAACGCAGCCTGGACCTCACCGCCGGCGGCGGCGGCGGCGATCCCCGCGAGCGTGTAGGTGAACGCCATCCCGAGGACGTATGCGCTGGCGAGCAGCAGCGAGCGGCCGGTGCTCGGGGTGCGGCCGCCGGCGATCAGGGCCGAGAGGATGGGAATCATCGGCAGGCAGCACGGCGTGAAGGCGAGCGCCAGGCCCGCCAGATAGAACGCGCCAAGCATCACGAGGAGATTCCCCGAGCGCACCAGCCCGGCGAAACGGGTCTGACTCGGCACCGCCGCCTCACGGACCGCCGCGGGCGCGGCGGCGGCCGCTCCCGCTCCCGCTCCCGCGCCCGGCGGCAACCCGACCGTGACCGTCTTGGTGATGGGCGGATAGCACAGGCCCGCATCGGCGCAACCCTGGTAGGTGACCGCGAGTGAGGCATCACGCGGTGCTGCGGCGGTGCCGCGCAGCACCGCGAGTTCACCCGTGACGGCATTGCGGTAAATCTGTTCGCGCCCGAAGTAGGGATCGACTTTGACGATTCCGGCTGGCAACGTGAGCGCCCCGATCACCGTGCCGGAGAGCGCCTTGACGTGGATTCGGCTGCGGTAGAGATAGAAACCGGGACGGATGGTCCAGGAGAGCCGGATGCGGTGCGCGCCGGGCTCGGCCTTGAAATGAAATACCTTGTCCGGCGGGGGGAACTTGCTGCCGCCGATTTGCCCGGCGCCGAGGGCGGCGAGGACGGCGGGCGATATCGTCGGGGGCGTCGCCTGCGCCGCCTGCGCCGCCTGCGCCACCGCGGCGAGGCACGGCAAGAGCACCAGCGCAGCCAGCGTCGCGCGTCCCCCGAACCCTCTTGAACTTAATCTTGACAGTGCAGTCACGGCGCCCCCTCGGCGCTCAGCCAGGACAGGTACGCGGCCGATCCGGCCACGATGGGCAGGGCGATGATTTCCGGCACGTCGTAAGGATGCAGCGATTTGAGGCGCATTTCGAGATCCGCGAAGCGGCTGCCCAGGGTTTTGATGAGCAGCAGCACCTCGGGTTCATCCTCGATGCCGCCCTGCCAGCGGTAGGTGGAGCGCACCGGCTGGCGGCTGACGCAGGCGGCGAGCCGCGACTCGAGCAGCTCGCTGGCGATGCGCACGGCGCTCGCCTCGTCCGGACAGGTGGTCAGGACCACGATGTATTCACCCATGGGTTCGCCCATCGCACCAAAAACTCATTCTAATGCGGGCGACCCGCCTGCGGCCTCTGGGTTGTCCGCAGCGCCGGCCCGCTCCGCAGTGGGGAAAAAAAATCCGGCACAAGGGTTGAAAATCTGCGTTGCCTACCTATTATTAGCAGCCACACGGGTAGAGTGCTAATAGCTCACCCGCGACTTTAACTTAACCCATTGTGTTGTGAAGGAGCGTTTACCATGAAGATTCGTCCTCTTCATGATCGCGTCATCGTCAAGCGCCTGGAAGAGGAGCGTACCTCCCCGGGCGGCATCGTCATTCCCGATACCGCGGCTGAGAAGCCCATTCGGGGAAAGGTCGTCGCGGTCGGAAACGGCAAGATTCTTGAAAACGGCCAAGTCCGCGCCCTGGATGTGAAGGTCGGCGACAAGGTCCTGTTCGGCAAGTACAGCGGGACGGAAGTGAAGGTCGAGGGAGAGGAACTCCTCGTGATGCGGGAAGAAGACCTCATGGCCGTGATCGAGAGCAAGTAAGCGAGGAGCACAGACAATGGCAGCCAAAGAAGTCCGGTTCAGTGATGACGCCCGCCAGCGCATGTTCAAGGGCGTCAACGTCCTGGCCAACGCCGTCAAGGCGACACTCGGCCCCAAGGGCCGCAATGCCGTGCTCGAGAAGAGCTTCGGCGCCCCCACCGTCACCAAGGACGGTGTGTCGGTCGCGAAAGAGATCGAACTGAAGGACAAGTTCGAGAACATGGGCGCGCAGATGGTCAAGGAAGTCGCCTCCAATACCTCCGATGAGGCCGGCGACGGCACCACCACCGCGACGGTGCTCGCCCAGGCGATCATCCGCGAGGGCCTGAAGGCCGTCTCCTCGGGCCGCAACCCGATGGACATCAAGCGCGGCATCGATAAGGGTGTCCTCGCTGCGGTCGAGGAGCTGAAGAAGCTCGCCAAGCCCTGCAAGGATTCCAAGGCGATCGCGCAGGTCGGCACGATTTCCGCCAACTCCGACGAATCGATCGGCAAGACGATCGCGGATGCGATGGAGAAGGTCGGCAAGGAAGGCGTGATCACGGTTGAGGAAGGCTCGGGCCTCGAGAACGAGCTCGAGGTGGTCGAGGGCATGCAGTTCGACCGCGGCTACCTCTCGCCGTACTTCATCAACAGCCAGCAGAACCAGACGACCGAGCTCGAAAAGCCGTACATCCTGCTGGTGGACAAGAAGATCTCCAACATCCGCGAGCTGCTGCCGCTGCTCGAGGGCATCGCCAAGGCCGGCCGGCCGCTGCTGGTCGTGGCCGAGGACGTCGAGGGCGAGGCGCTTGCCACGCTCGTGGTCAACAACATCCGCGGCATCCTCAAGGTGGCCGCCGTCAAGGCGCCGGGCTTCGGCGACCGCCGCAAGGCCATGCTGCAGGATATCGCCATCCTGACCGGCGGCACGGTGATCTCCGATGAGGTCGGGCTGTCGATCGAGAAGGCGACGCTCAACGATCTCGGCGAGGCCAAGAAGATCGTCGTCGAGAAGGAGAACACCACGGTCATCGATGGCGCCGGCAAGCAGGCCGACATCAAGGCCCGCATCGAGTCGATCCGTCAGCAGATCGAGGAGGCGACCTCAGACTACGACAAGGAGAAGCTGCAGGAGCGTGTCGCGAAGCTCTCCGGCGGCGTCGCCGTCGTCAAGGTCGGCGCGGCCACCGAGATGGAGATGAAGGAGAAGAAGGCGCGCGTCGAGGACGCGCTGCACGCGACCCGAGCGGCCGTCGAGGAAGGCGTGGTGCCGGGCGGCGGTGTCGCCCTGATCCGCGTGCAGAAGGCCGTCGAGAAGGTCGAGGGCGCCAACGAGGATCAGCAGGTGGGCGTGCGCATTCTTTCGCGCGCCATCGAGGAGCCGCTGCGTCAGATCGTCGACAATGCCGGCGAGGATGCCGCCGTCGTGTTGAATCGCGTCAAGGAAGGCAAGAGCGCGTTCGGTTACAACGCTGCCACGGGCGCGTATGGCGACATGATCGAGCTCGGCATTCTGGACCCTGCCAAGGTGACCCGCCTCGCGCTGCAGAACTCCGCTTCGGTGGCGGGCCTGCTGTTGACCACGGAGGTCATGGTGGCCGAGGCTCCGAAGGAGGAGGAACACAGCCATGCCATGCCGCCGGGCGGCATGGGCGGAATGGATATGTAAAGACCCCTCTAAAGAGGTATCGATTCCAGAGGACGGAATCGCTATCCTGACAACATCGGTTAGGGATTGTGCCCGACCCCAAAGCGGGGACAATCCTGAAAGACGCGGATCAAGACCCCCCTATTCCGCGCAATCCTCAAAGCCCCGCAAATTGCGGGGCTTTTTTTGTGCGCCCGGCACGGGCGCACTCTTGTGGGTGCAAGTCCCACCGCGAGCTGGTCACGGCGAGCGAAGCGAAGCGCAATTGCGGAAGAGCGATCCACCGTGGGGAGGAAGCGTGGATCGAAGCTGCGGGTTGATGGACAAGAACCGGATACAAGGCGGTGTCGTCCAGGGCGAGCGGGCGAGGAAGCCGCGCAGCTCTCGTGATCAAAGGGGTGGTGGCGTAAAGCCGCCCATCGCGCAGCGAAGGAGTGCGTTCTGACCTGGGGAGATCTCGCCCCCACGCCTGAAAGGGCGGTGGCCGCAAGGCTGCAAGCGAGAAGTCAGCAGAGGCCGTCGTGTGCGCCGAGCAGCGCGTTGCTCGGGAGGGTTGAAGTCATCCTCCGAGGGTACCCCGCGCCTAGCACCCGCCCCGTTTAGCCTATCCTCTCAGCTTGGTCCCGGGAGGAACGCGTTTTCGGCTTCCTTGGGGCGGTGCGTCGTAACACCCTTCCTGTCTCCTCGGCGATACGCCCTGTTGTCCCCTTGCATCCCGCAGGCAGTCGCGCTGTTGCGTGCATCCAACGCCATCCGGCCGGTGCGCCTTGCATTTCAGGGTGGCTTCGGGCTGTATGGGACACATCATGACGTCCGCGCTCGATGTCTGCGTGCAGCGTTACCTGGACGCTCTGGAGGTGGCCGCGCCGGGTTTGCGGCACAACCTCGCGCCCGCGATCGCGCAGGCGTTGCCCCGGGTGTTTGCGGCGAGCGACTTTGTCGCCGAAGCCTGCATCCGCGATCCGCAACTGCTGCCCGACCTCGCCGCGCACTTCGGGCTCGAGCGACCGCTCGAGCCCGGCGAGGCCGCGCGCCGGGCCCCGTCGCCGGCGGACAGCGAGGCGCAGATGCTCACGGCGCTGCGCCGGTGGCGCAGGCGTGAGCTGGTGCGCATTGCGTGGCGCGCGCTGGCGGGTTGGGCGGACATCGAGGAGAGCCTGCGGGAATCCTCCGATTTCGCCGATGCGGCGCTCGCCGTGTGCGTCGAGTATGCGCGCGGGCAGCTGACCGAGCGCTTCGGCGAGCCGCGCGGCCCGGACGGGCCGACGCAGCCGCTGGTGGTGGTGGCCATGGGCAAGCTCGGCGGGTGCGAGCTGAACTTCTCCTCCGACGTCGATCTGGTGCTGCTGTTTCCCGAGCACGGTGAGACCGATGGCCCCCGCCCGATCAGCAACGAGGAGTTCTTCACCCGGCTCGGCCAGGGGATGATCCGGCTGCTGGAGTCGCCCACGCACGAGGGCATCGTGCTGCGCGTGGATATGCGCCTGCGGCCCTTCGGCGACAGCGGGCCGCTCGTGACCAGCTTCGCGGCGCTGGAGGATTATCTGCCGCTGCACGGACGCGACTGGGAGCGCTACGCGTACGTCAAGGCGCGCGCAGTCAGCGGCGCGGCGCGCTTCGCGGAAATCCAGGGCGCATCGCTGCGCCCGTTTGTCTACCGCCGCTATCTCGATTACGGCGTATTCGAGAGCCTGCGTGAGATGAAGACGCTCATCGAGCGCGAGGTGGTGCGGCGCGAGCTTGCCGGCCACATCAAGCTCGGTCCCGGCGGCATCCGCGAGATCGAGTTCATCGCCCAGACCTTCCAGCTCGTTCGCGGCGGGCGCGACCCGCGGCTGCAGACCACCTCGCTTCTCGCAGCGCTCGCGCGCCTTGCCGAGGCCCGGATCCTGCCCGCGGCGCAGGTCAGGGAACTGATCGAGGCGTACCGCTACCTGCGCCGCCTGGAGAATGCGCTGCAGATGCTCGGCGACCGCCAGACCCACCAGCTGCCCGAAGAGGCGCTGCCCCGCGAGCGCATCGCCTTGGCGATGGGCGAGACGGACTGGCCGGCGCTGCTGCGCACCCTGGACCGCCATCGCGCTCGCGTGGCCGGTCACTTCAATCGTTTGATGTTGGGCACCACCGCCGGTCCCCGTTCCGGCGTGCGGATCGATCTCGGCCGGGCCTGGGACGACTTGGCCGAGACGGCCTCGCTGGCCGATTCGCTCGCCGAGGCGGGGTTCGTCTCACCGGCCGAGACGGCCCGGCAACTGCTCGAGCTGCGCGCCTCGACGCTGGTGCGCAAGCTCGACGAGGCCGGCCGGCGCCGCCTGCAGGCTCTGCTGCCGCCGCTCTTGGGCGACATCGCCGCCGCGGTTCCCGGCGCCGAGGAACAGCGGACGGTGCTCAAGCGCATCCTTGCGATACTCGAGGCCATGGGCAAGCGCTCGGCATACTTTGCCCTGCTCAGCGAGAGCCCCGCGGTGCGGGTGCGGCTGGTGGAGATCTGCCGGCGGGGCGAGTTCCTGGCGCGCCAGATCGCCGCCTATCCGCTGCTGCTCGATGAGTTCATCGACGAGCGCGCCTTCGAGGCGCTGCCCGGGCGCGAAGCGCTCGAACGCGAACTCGATGCCGCTCTGCAGCGGGTTGAGCCGGACGATCCGGAGCGCCAGGTCGAGGCGCTGTGCCACTTGCAGCGCGCGGCGGTGTTCCGGGTGGCTGTGGCGGACCTCTCCGGCCGGCTGCCGGTGATGCGCGTCAGCGACCGACTCACCGAAATCGCCGAAATCATCCTCGATCGGGCCATCGAGCTCGGCTGGCGGCAGATCACGGCGCAGTTCGGCGTGCCGTCCTGCGGCGAGGAGCGCCGCCCGGTGCGCGTATGCGCGATCGCCTACGGCAAGCTCGGCGGCATGGAGCTCGGCTACGGGTCGGATCTCGATCTGGTGTTCGTGCACGACTCGCGCGGCGAGCGACAGGAGACCGTCGGCGCCCGCTCGATCGACAATCAGCTTTTTTTCGTCCGTCTGGTGCAGCGGGTGGTCCATCTGCTCACCATGCACTCGGCGGCAGGCCGGCTCTACGAGGTCGATGTGCGGCTGCGCCCGAGCGGCAAGGGCGGGCTGCTCGTGACACAGATCGATGCCTTCGCCGAGTACCAGCGCCGTGAGGCGTGGACGTGGGAGCATCAGGCGCTGCTGCATGCGCGCGCTGTGGCCGGTTCGCGCGAGTTGTGCGCCGAATTCGAGCGCATCCGGCTCGAGGTGCTGCGCTTCAGCGTGCGCCGGGAGCAGCTGCGCGAGGATGTCCGCGCGATGCGCGAGCGGATGCGCCGCGAGCGCCCCCGCGGCGAGGCGGGCTGGATGGATCTGAAGAACGATGCCGGTGGCATCGCGGACATCGAGTTCCTGGCCCAGTACTGGGCGCTGAGGTGGGCGCGCGAGTACCCACCGGTGGCGATGTACGCCGACACCATCCGGCAGCTCGAGTCCCTCGCCTCGGCGAACCTGGTGCCCCAGTCGAGCGTCGATACGCTCACCGCGGCGTATCGCGCCTACCGGGCCTGCCGGCACCATCTGGCGCTCGCCGGCGCCGGCGAGGAGCGTGCGCCGGCCGCCGAATTCGCCGCCGAGCGGGCTGCGGTGAGCGCGATCTGGGCCGACACCTTCGGCTCCGGAGTCTAGGGGCAAGATGCCGCGCGCGGCCGGTATAATGAGCGCTTTACCGACCGGTGCCCGCAAGGAATTGACATGGCCGCAGCCGCGCAGCCCCTGATTCAGCCGAACGCACAGCATCAGTACCAGGTGGGCGAGCAAGACCTGCCGCTGTCCTGCCCCATGCCGCAGATGCAGCTGTGGAATTCCCATCCGCGGGTGTATCTGCCGATCGCGCAGAGCGGCTGGGCCAAATGCCCCTACTGCGGCGCCGAATACACGCTGCAGCGCTGAGGCGGCTCAGCGCTGCGCGGCGCCGAGCATTGGCGTGATCAGCGCCAGCAGCCGCTCGAGCGCGCCGCGATTGGCGGTCACCACGGCGCGGCCCCGCCCCCCGGCGCGCGCGCGCTCACCGGCGTCGCGCAGCCAGCCGGTCATGCAGTCGGCCAGTTCCGCCTCGTCGCGCACCCGCCGTGCCGCGCCGCACTCGAGCAGCAGCCGCGCCACGTCCTCCGCGTTGAACTGATGCGCACCCGTGGCGATCGGCCGTCCGAGCGCCGCCGGCTCGAGCAGGTTGTGCCCGCCGACCGGCACGAGACTGCCGCCCACGAAGGCCGCATCGGCCGCCGCATAGAAGTCCAACAGTTCCCCGAGCGTATCGAGCAGCACCACTGCGGCCTGCGCGGCGGCGGCGGGCTCGGGCGAGCGCGAATGGCGCACGTAAGCCATGCCCTGAGCGGCGAGTAGCGAGGCGACCCCTTCGAAGCGTTGCGGATGACGCGGGGCGAGCACCAGGAGCGCGCCCGGCAGCGCAGCGCGAACCCGGCGGTGGGCGGCGATCACGACGGCTTCCTCGCCCTCGTGAGTGCTGCCCGCGACCCACAGAGCGCGCGCCGGCGCATAGTGCTCACGCAGCCGGGCGCCGCGCGCGCCGATGTCCGGCGGCAGGACGCAATCGAATTTCAGATTCCCGATGACGTGCGTGCGCGCGGGCTCGGCGCCGATGGCGCGGAAGCGCTCGGCGTCCTGCGCGCTCTGCGCGGCCACCACCGCCTCGAGCAGCGTATCGCGCAGCAGCGCTGCGAAGCGGCGATAGCGGCCCGCAGAGCGGCTTGAGAGGCGAGCGCTCGCGATGATCAGCGGCGTGCCGCGCAGCCGGCACTGGCGGTAGAGCGTCGGCCATAGCTCCGTTTCCAGGATGATGGCGATCCGGGGCCGCGCGCGCTCGAGGAAGCGGCGCACCGAGCCCGGCAGGTCATAGGGCAGATAGCGTACCGTGACGTCGGGGCCGAGTGCGGCGGCGCGCGCCGCTCCGGTCGGCGTGAATGCGGTCACCAGGATCGGCAGGCTCGGCCAGCGCGCGCGCAGGGCCTTCACCAGCGCCGCCGCCGGCTGCATCTCACCGACCGAGGCCGCATGGATCCACAGCGGCGCCCCCGCGATCGGCGCTCCGAATCCGAAGCGCTGCGAGAGCGGCGGGGCGCGCGGATTGCGCGCCGCTCGAGCCCGGATCCACAGCATCGCCGCGTGCAGCGGCGCGGCCACATACACGGCGAGCAGATAGAGCGGGCGCACTAGGACGCCCGCGCCGGCGGCTGCGAGCGGTAGCCATCGAGCAGCGCGTGCCAGTCGGCTTCGGTGAAACGCTCGGGCGCCAGCGCGTAGGTTACTTTCTCCAGCGAGCGGCGCAGCCGCACCAGGTTGCCGTCGCGCCACAAGCCATCGGGGCGCAGCTGGCAGCGATCGAAATCCACCAGATACACCACCTCGTCGCCGAGCAGCACATTGTGCGCGTTGAGGTCCGCGTGACACACGCCCAAATCGTGGAAGCGCCGGATGCACCGCCCGACCGAAATCCACGTGAGCAGCGGCAGCTCTGCCTCCTGCAGGGCGGAGGTGAGCGACACCGCGCCGGTGAGCCGTTCGGTGATGATGTCGCCGCGGTAGAAGCCGCCATCGCGCAGATAGCGGGCGGCGATCGGCGCCGGCACCGGCAAGCCTGCCCGGTGCAGGCGGTGCGTGAGCACCCACTCGGCGAACGGCCGCGTGCGCTCCTCGGCGCGCCAGAGGTAGCGGTCGCCGTAGAGCCGTGCGGCCAGTCCGCCCCGCCGGTAGTGCCGCAGGGCCAGCTCGCGATCCCCGGCCTGCACGAACTGCGTCGTGCCGCGGCCGCGCGCCGTGCCGAGGAGCCGGCCCCGCGAGGCCCAGAACTGCGGCTCGAACCACTCCGGCTGGCAATTGCGGGCGAGGGCGGCGTTGTATAGCATGGCGCCGCCCGTGATGGGCGCGTGCTTCACCAGGGGCCCGAGCGGCCAGTTCGCGCTCACCGGATCGCGCTCCTCAATTCAACACCTGCGATGTTGCCGCCAGACCGACCGCCGCGTTCCCTGTGCATCCTCAGACTTTCGGCGCTCGGCGACGCCTGCCATGTCGTGCCGATCGTGCGCACGCTGCAGCGGGCCTGGCCCGAGACGCAATTGACCTGGATCATCGGTACGGCGGAAGCGCGGTTGCTCGGGCTCATCGAGGGGGTGGAGTTTATCACCGTCGAGAAGCGAGCCGGGCTCGCCTCGGCGCGCGAAGTGCGCGCGCGGCTGGCCGGGCGCCGGTTCGACGTGCTGCTGCACATGCAGCTCGCGCTGCGCGCCAGCCTGATCTCGCGACTCGTGCCCGCCTCGCTGCGGCTGGGATTCGACCGCGCCCGGGCGCGCGAGCTGCAGTGGCTGTTCACCAATGCGCGCATCGCCGCGCGCACCCGCGAGCACGTGCTCGACAGCTTCTTCGGCTTCACGGCCGCCCTCGGCATCGCCGAGCGCACGCTGCGCTGGGACGTTCCCCTGTCCCCCGAGGCGCGCGAGTACGCCGAGCGGCTCATCCCCGACGCGCGCGCGACTCTCGTCATCAGCCCGTGCTCGAGCCATGCGCTGCGCAACTGGCGGCCCGAGCGATACGCGGCGGTCGCCGAGCATGCCGTGCGCCGCCACGACATGCGCGTCATTCTCGCCGGCGGTCCCGCAGCGGGGGAGCGTGAGATGGGCGCGCTCATCGAGCGCGCCGCGTGCGTCCCGCTCGTCAATCAGATCGGGCGCGACACGCTGCCGCAGCTGCTGGCGTTGCTCGAGCGCGCCACGGCGCTGCTGAGCCCGGACTCGGGCCCGGCGCACATGGCGACCATGGTCTCAACCCCGGTGATCGGCCTGTATGCGGCCACCAATCCCGAGCGCAGCGGCCCGTACCTCTCGCGCCGCTGGTGCGTGAACGCATACGCTGAAGCCGCGCGGCGCTTCCGTGGCTGCGAGCCCGAACGGTTGCCGTGGAGCGCCAAGATCGAGCAGCCGGGCGTGATGGACCTGATCGGGGTGGATCAGGTGACCGCGAAGCTCGATGAATTGTTACCATCGCGCCGATGAACGACATCCTGGTGCCGATTTCCCCGGGCGAGCTGCTCGACAAGATCACGATCCTCAGGATCAAGGCTGCGCGCATCACGGATGCGGCCAAGCTCGCCAACGTGCGCCTCGAGCTTCAGCTGCTCGAGCGGACTTGGCGGGATGCCTGCGGCGCGGCGGATGTCACGGCCGATGAGCGCGCGCTGCAGTCGATCAATGAGCGCCTCTGGGACATCGAGGACCGCATTCGCGACCAGGAGGCGCAGCGCCGCTTCGATCAGGAGTTCATCGAGCTCGCCCGCTCGGTCTACGTTGCCAACGACGAGCGCGCCGCGGTCAAGAAGCGTATCAACCTCGCGCTCGGCTCGCGGCTGATCGAGGAAAAGTCCTATCAGCCGTACCGCTGAGGCGCGCCGACCTCACCCCTTCGCCGGCGGCGGGGTCATGCTTTCCGGGGTCAATGCGCCCTCGCTCGAGACGCGCACCACGGTGGTGAGCCACTCGTTGATGGTCGCGACCTCGGCGGGGCTGAGGGTGCCCGCGGCGTACTGCAGCTGAATGATGCTGTTGATGTAGTTGTAGCGGCTGGTGGCGTAGTTGGTCTGGGCCGACACCAGGGCGCTCAAGGCGTTCAGTACGTCGACCTCGGTCTGGGTGCCGACCTTGTAGCCGGCTTCCGTGGCCTTGTAGGCGGTCTGGCTCGAGGTGAGCGCCTGGCGCAGCGCGCGCACGTTGGCGATGCCGGTGATCACCCCGAGGTAGGCGTCGCGGGCCTGCTGGATCGTCGAGCGCGAGGCCTGCTCCACCGCATCCTGGGCGGCCATCGCCTGGTACTGGGTCTGGTGGATGCGGGCGAGGTCGCCGCCGCCGCTGAAGAGGGGCAGCGAGAACTCGATGCCGATCTGCCGGTCGTTGGTGGTGGCGCCGAGACCGTGGAAGAGCTGCCCGAAGATCG
>JAJYLP010000025.1 GCA_021787615.1 Pseudomonadota bacterium | reverse complement strand
GTTGCGGATTCCCTGCAGCACGCTCACCGGGTGGCTCGGGATGCCGGAGTAGCCGCCGAGGCGCACCGGCGCGGCGTTCGGGCCGATCACGGCCAGCGTTTTCAGCCGCTCAACCTTAAGTGGCAGCGTGCCGTCGTTCTTCAGGAGCACGATCGAGTCCTGCGCCGACCGCAATGCCAGGGCGCGCGCCTGGGCATCATCGGTGACCTTGCGCGCATAGCGGACGCTCGCGTAAGGATGATCGAACACTCCGGAGAGGAACTTCAGGCGCAGCACTCCCGCGACCGCGGCGTTGATCTGGCGCATCGTCACTTTGCCCTCGGCGAGCGCCTGCGGCAGGTGTTGGAATGCCTGGCCGTCTGGAAAGTCGACATCCACCCCCGCATTGAGGGCGCGGGCGGCCGCGTCGGTGAGATTGGGCACAACGTGGTGCAGCGTCATCAGCTGCTCGATGCCGAGGTAATCGCTCACCACGATGCCCTTGAAGCCCCACTCCTTGCGCAGCACCTGCTGGAAGAGCCACGGATTGGCGGTGCAGGGGATGCCGCCGATCTCGTTGTAGGCGGCCATGACGACCTGGGCATGCGCCTGCTTGATTGCGGCGTGGAAGGCCGGCAGATACATCTGCAGCAGCGTGCGGCGCGTCAGCTCCACCGGCCCGACGTTGGTGCCGGCCTCGGGCACCCCGTAGCCGGCCATGTGCTTCAGCACGGCCAGCACGTGCCCCGGTGCGAGTGGCAGCGTCGCGCCCTGCAGACCGCGCACTTCCGCGACCCCCATGCGCCCGACCAGGTAGGGATCCTCGCCGAAGGTCTCCTCGATCCGTCCCCAGCGCGGATCGCGGCCGAGATTGATCACGGGCGTGAGCAGCATGTCCACGCCCTGCGCGCGCGCTTCGCGCGCCACGACGGTGAACACGCGGGTGATGAGCGCCGGGTCCCAGGTGCTCGCCAGCGCGATCGCCTGCGGGAAGCTGGTCGAGCCGCGCGCCACGTAGCCGTGCAGGCCCTCAGAGTGAAACAGCGTCGGGATGCCGAGGCGCGTGTGCTGCAGGTCGTAGCGCTGCACGGCGTTGACGAAGCGGATGGTGCCGGCGAGGCTGCGCAGCCGGTACTGGCTCGGCGCATAATCGCCCGGGCGGGCCAGCTGGCCGATGCCGTAGGGGAAGGTCTGCGCCGCCTTGGCCGGATCGAAATCACCGGCGGCGTTTTCGATCTCGGGCTTGTTCTCCCAGATCGAGCTGATCTGCACGATTTTCTCCGCGAGCGTCATGCGGGCGAGCAGGTCCTTCACACGGGCCGCCACGGGCGCGTGTGGATCCTTGTAGAGGGGCGCGCTTGCGGCGCGCGCGCCGCAAGCGGCCAGGGATGCGATCAGCGCCGCGGCCGCGAGCGCACCGCGGCCGCGCGCACGAAGGTTGAAACCGGTCACTGGATCATCCCCCCGAAACCATGAACTGGTATCGCTATCATAACGGACTCTGCCCGACCGTAAACAAAAATCACGCCCGCGCGGCGCGCGGGCCAGAACCTGAGCAAACTTGCGGGCGCAAAATGAGAGCGTTACCATGCGCAATCCATTCTGCGTGCAAGGCACTCGCCGAACATGGCCGCCGAGGCTCAGTCTGTGCGGGAGGGCGCCGGCCGCTTCGGCGGTTACCGCTGGCGCATCTGTGCGCTGCTCTTCTGGGCCACGACGCTCAACTATATCGACCGGCAGGTGCTCGGGGTACTCGCCCCGGCGCTCGGGCACGCGCTCGGCTGGACGCAGGTCGATTACGGCTACATCGTCGCGGCGTTCCAGATCGCCTATGCGATCGGGCTGGTGTTCGCCGGTGCGCTGATCGACAAGATCGGCACGCGCCTCGGTTTTGCGCTGTCCATCGCGATTTGGAGCGTGGCTGCGGCGAGCCACGCCCTGGCGCGCACCGTGCTTGCGTTCGCGGCGGCGCGCTTCATGCTCGGGCTCGGAGAGTCGGGCAATTTTCCGGCCGCGGTGAAGACCGTGGCCGAGTGGTTCCCGCGGCCGGAGCGAGCGTTCGCGACGGGCCTGTTCAACGCCGGCACGAACGTCGGCGCGGTGATCGCGCCGCTCGTGGTGCCGATCGCGGTGGCGCTGTGGGGGCTGCGCTCGGGTTTCCTGCTCACGAGCGTGCTCAGCGCCTTGTGGCTGGTCACCTGGCTCATCGTCTACCGCCCGCCCGCCGAGCATCCGCGGGTTACGGCGCGGGAGCTGGCCTACATCGGCAGCGATGCCGTGGAGCCCTCGAGCGCGACTCGTGTGCGGTGGCGCGAGCTGCTGCGGCATCGTCAGACCTGGGCGTTCGCGGCCGGCAAGTTCCTCACCGACCCGGTCTGGTGGTTCCTCTTGTTCTGGCTGCCGAAGTATCTCAGCCATCGCTACGGGCTCGATCTCACCGCGCTCGGTCCGCCGCTGATCGCCGTCTACGTGATGGCGGATGCCGGCAGCATCGGCGGCGGCTGGCTCGCTGGGCGCCTGATGCGCCTCGGCTGGAGCGTCAATGCGGCGCGCAAGGGCGCGATGCTGCTGTGCGCGCTCGCCGTGGTGCCGGTGATCTTCACCTCCTACGTGCATCACCTGTGGTTCGCGGTCGGGCTCATCGGGCTCGCCGCGGCGGCCCATCAGGGCTGGTCGGCGAACCTGTTCACCACGGCCTCGGATCTGTATCCGAGCGCGGCGGTCGCCTCGGTCGTCGGGCTCGGTGGGTTCGCCGGAGCGCTCTCGGGCGCGCTCGTTTCGACGGCGGTGGGCTTTCTGCTGCAGGCCACCGGCAGCTACGCGCTGCTGTTTACCATCGCCGGCGGCATGTATCTCGTGGCGCTTACGGTGATTCAGCTGCTCGCGCCGCGCCTCGCGCCGGTGCGCCTCGCGGCCGCGTGAGCGCGGTGCGAACATCTGCGATTAACAGCCGCGGGGGCGCGGCCAGGATCGGAGTCCTCAATCATGGTCAATACACAGTCTGAGCCGCAGGGCTCGTCCCGGGAACGGCAGATCGTCGCGGCGCGCGTGATCGTCACCTCGCCGGGTCGCAACTTCGTGACGCTGCGGGTCGAGACCCGCTCGGGGGTCTGGGGCCTCGGCGATGCGACGCTCAACGGCCGCGAGCTGGCGGTCGCGGCCTATCTGGAGCAGCACGTGATCCCGAATCTCATCGGCCGCGATGCCGGGCGGATCGAGGACACGTGGCAGTTTCTCTACCGCGGCGCGTACTGGCGGCGCGGCCCGGTCACCATGACGGCCATCGCCGCGGTGGACGTGGCCCTGTGGGACATCCTCGGCAAGATGGCGGGACTGCCCCTCTATCGGCTGCTCGGCGGGCGCAGCCGCGAGCGCGTGCTGGTGTACGGGCACGCGAGCGGCCGGGACATCGAGGAGGCGAGCGCCGAGGTCGGCCGGTTCATCGCGCAGGGGTACCGCGCCGTTCGCGCGCAATGCGGCGTGCCGGGGCTCGCCAAGCCCTACGGCGTGTCGCGGATGAAAAACGCCTACGAGCCGGCCGAAAGCGAGCTGCCGCTCGAGACCGTCTGGTCGACCCCGGGCTACCTCGAGATCGTGCCGCGCCTCTTCGAGCGGCTTCGCGCCGATCACGGGCGCGAGGTCGAGTTGCTGCACGATGCGCATCACCGCCTCACGCCCATCGAGGCGGCGCGTCTGGCGCGCGATCTGGAGCCCTACCGCCTCTTCTGGCTGGAGGATGCGACGCCGGCGGAAAACCCGGACGGCTTCGAGCTCATCCGGCGCCACTCGGTCACGCCGCTCGCGGTGGGCGAGGTGTTCAATTCCATCTTTGATTGCCGCGCGCTGCTCGAGCGGCAGCTGATCGACTACATCCGCACCACGATCGTTCACGGCGGGGGCATCACCCACGTGCGCCGCATCGCCGACCTCGCCGCGCTGCACCGCGCGCGCACGGGCTTTCACGGCGCCACGGACCTCTCGCCGGTCACGCTCGGCGCGGCGCTGCATTTCGACACGTGGGCGCCGAACTTCGGCATCCAGGAATACATGCGCCATTCGGACGAGACCGACGCGCTCTTTCCGCACGACTACACCTTCAGCGACGGCTGTCTGCATTGCGGCGAGAGTCCCGGCCACGGCGTCGGACTCGACGAGCAGCTCGCCGCGCGCTTCCCGTACAAGCCCAGACAGCTGCCGATCGCGCGTCTGCCGGACGGGACGATGTGGGATTGGTGAGGGGTGCCGCGGCGCAGGCCGCGGCGGCATCGCAAGTGTTGATTACAGAGAGAGGCGGATCATCATGATCATGCGAAACAACCGCGCCGCCGCACTTGTGGCCGCTGTCTGCTGCACGCTCGGCTTCGCTGCGGCCCGAGCCCGACCGGCCGGGGCGGCCGAGCGGCCGTACAGGAACTTCAGTGTGGCCGTGTACATTCCAGTGACCTCCACCCGAGCGCTCGCCAATCCGCAGACCTTGCGCCGCCAGTTCCAGCGCATCTGGAGCCAGGTGCACTTCAACAAGGTCTATCTCGAGGTCTATCGCGATCAGGTGTTTGCCGACCCCGCGACGCTGGATCGGATCGCCGCGTTCTTTCGCCGCCGGGGCATTATCGTCGACGGCGGCATCACGCTGTTCGCGGGCCGCAACAAGTACAACCAGTTCAACTCATTCGACTTCGAGAATGCGCATGACGTCACCACGTGCGAGCGCGCGGTGCGCATGGCTGCGCGGCATTTCAACACCATCATCCTAGATGACTTCACATTCTTCAATACGCGCAGCAACGCCGACATCAAGGCCAAGGGCGCGCAGAGCTGGACGCAGTACCGCCTGCGCAAGATGCGCTGGGTGGCCAAGCACCTCATCATCGGCGCGGCGCGCAAGGTCAACCCGCACGTCAAGGTGATCATCAAGTACCCGAACTGGTACGAGCATTTCCAGGGCCTGGGCTTCGACCTCGACCGCGAGGCGAAGATGTTCAGCGGCATCTACACCGGCGATGAGACGCGCGACCCGGTGCACACCGCGCAGATGCTGCAGCAGTACGAGAGCTATCTCATCTACCGCTATTACCACAACATCCGCCCGCACGCGGCCGAGGGCGGCTGGGTCGACACGTTCGGCGATCTCTACGTCGACCGCTACGCCGAGCAGCTTTGGGATACGCTGTTCGCCAAGGTTCCGCAGATCACGCTGTTCAGCTGGCCGCAGCTGGCGGTCCCCGAGCCGGTCACCCCCGGCAATCGCGACGCCTGGGCGGCCGACCGGACCAGCTTCAACTGGCACGCCATGGTGCGCTCGTTCAAGGCGCCGCCGGGAACGGAGGCCGTGCCGGGCTGGGCCCGGGTCGCCGGCTTCGCGCTCGGGCAGGCCGATGCCTTTCTCGGCAAGCTGGGCAAGCCCATCGGGGTGGCCAGCTACAAGCCGTTCCAGTCGAGCGGCGAGGACTTCCTGCAGAACTACCTCGGCAACATCGGCATCCCGATCAACCTGATGCCGCACTACCCGACACACGCCCGGATCGTGCTGCTCACCCAGGAGGCCGCGGCCGATCCACATCTGGTGCCGAAGATCGAGGCCAGTCTCAGAAGCGGCGCCGACGTCATCGTCACCTCGGGTCTGCTGCATGCGCTCGAGCGCCAGCACCGCGGCATCAGGAACGTCGCCGAGATCACCTATACGGGGCTGCCGATCGCGGTGCGGCATTACCTCGGCAGCATCACCGGCGGGGCCACCGCGAGCCTGGATGTGCCCGGTGAGCGGGCCGCGCGCGTCATCTTTCCGGAAATCCGCTTCTACACCAACGATTCGTGGCCGGTCATCCAGGGCGAGGCGGCCGCGCACGGCGTGCCGGTTCTGCTCATGACGGGCTATTCGCGCGGGCAGCTCTACGTGCTTGACGTGCCGAGCAACATGGGTGAGTTCTATCGATTGCCGGAGCCGGTGCTGAACGCACTGCGGGGCTACCTGCTCGCGCGCTTCCCGGTGCGCATCAACGCGCCGGCGCACGTGGCGCTGTTCGCCTACAGCAACGGCACGTTCATCGTCGAATCGTACCTGCCGCGGCCGGTCACGGTGCGCATCTTCGTGCACCACGGCGCGCAGCGGCTCGTCGACCTGGTCTCCGGGCGCGGCGTGCTGCCGGCGCCGATCGTGACCCCGAGCCCGCTGCCGAGCGAGCAGAGCCAGACGAGCTTCGTGGTGCGGCTCGCACCGCACTCGTATCGGGCGTTCTCGGTGCGCTACAGCCGGTAGGCCTGTTTGGGCAGACGGTAGGCGAGGTCGCGCGCCACCTGCACGGCTTCCTCCTCGGGCAGGCGGTGCTCGGCGACGAGGCGGGCGAGAAACGCGCAGTCGATCCGTCGCGCGGCATCGTGGCGCGCCGGGATCGACAGGAACGCCCTGGTGTCGTCGTTGAATCCGACGGTATTGTAGAACCCGGCCGTCTCCGTGGTCCGCTCGCGGAAGCGCATCAGCCCCTCGGGACTGTCGTGAAACCACCAGGCGGGCCCGAGCTTGAGCGCCGGGTAATGGCCGGCGAGCGGCGCCAGCTCGCGGCTGTAGCTCGATTCATCGAGCGTGAAGACGATGAGGGTGAGCGCGCCCTCGTTGCCGAAGCGCGCGAGCAGCGGGCGCAGCGCCTCGACGTAATCGGTCGGCCTCGGAATGTCGGCGCCGATGTTGGCACCGAAGCGCCGGAAGAGCGCGGTGTTGTGATTGCGACAGGCGCCCGGGTGCAGTTGCATCACCAACCCGTCCTCGAGGCTCATGCGGGCCATTTCGGTGAGCATCTGCGCGCGGAAGGCTTCCGCATCGGCACTGGCGAGCGTCTTCGAGCGCGCCCCGTGCACCACGCGCTCAAACAGCGCCTCCGCGGCGCGCTCCTCGAGATCGGCGGTGCGCGCCGTCGGATGGCCGTGGTCGGTGGAGGTGGCGCCGAATGAGGCAAAAAACGCGCGCCGCGCGCGGTGCGCCGCGAGGTAGCCGCGCCAGCTGAACGGGTCGATGTCGGTCAGTGTCCCGAAGCGCTCGAGATGGCGCAGGAATCCCGGGGTCTCGGGGTCGACCACCGGGTCGGGGCGGTAGGCGGTGATGACCCGGCCGGGCCAGCCGCTCTCGCGGATCGCCGCGTGCGGCTCGAGCGTGTCGAGCGGGGACTCGGTGGTGGCGAGCACCTCGATGCCAAAGCGCTCGAACAGCGCCCGCGGGCGAAACGCCGGCTCGGCGAGCCGCTCGCTGATGCGCTCATAGGCGCGCTCGGCGTTGGCCGCGCTCAAGGGGATCTCGGCGCCGAACACCTCGGCGAGCACCCAGTCGAGCCACAGCCGGCTCGGTGTGCCGCGGAACAGGTGGTAGCGCTCGGCGAAGGTGCGCCAGATCGCGCGCGGCTCGCCCGGCGCCCCGCGGGCGCCCTCCGGGGCGACCCCGAGCGCCTCGAGCGGCACGCCCTGGCTGTAGAGCATGCGGGTGAGGTAATGGTCGGGCGTCAGCAGCAGCGATGCCGGGTCGCTGAACGGCTCGTTGGTTGCGAACCAGCGCGGATCGGTGTGCCCGTGGGGGCTGATGATCGGCAGCGCGCGGATCTCGGCGTAGAGCCGCCGGGCGATGGCGCGCGTGCCCGGGTCCGCGGGAAGCAGCCGATCCGGGTGCAGCGCCGCGGTACGCGTGGGGCTGGGCTCAGCACTCATTCTCTAGGTCCTCCCTCGAGGCGGCGCACGGTTTCAGCCGGGACGCCGCGGCATACGGTAGCGCGCTTAGTGTGGCACGGGCGAGTCATCCGGCGGGCAGGCCGGCCCGGCCCCCGGCGTGCCCTCCACGAAGGGGATGCAGAACGCTTCATAGGCCTTCAGCGGGTCAGGCGGGGGCGCGACTCCCGCCGGCAGCGGCAGGCGCGAGATCGACTGAAAGTAGGCGATGCTCGCATCGCGCCACCATTCGGCGTCCTGTTGCTGGATGGCCAGAAACGCCGCCGTCAGGCGGAATCGCTGCGGATCGACGTAGCGGGCAAGTCTGTGCCAGGTCCGGCGCATGCGCCGGACCTCATCGACGCCGCGCGCGTAGTGCAGCACCAGGGAGTCCCACAGCATGCGGCCGGAGCGCATGCGGTAGGTCCACGGTAGGTGATGAAACCACAGCAGCAAATCCTCGGGACAATGTCGGAGGCTGGCGAACTCGTCGGCCACGTGCGCAGCGTACTGGGCGACGGCATCGCTGCCGCTCGCCGTGCGGTCGAAGCCGATGCCCGTGGCGTCCGCGCGGCTGTAATAGGTGCTCGACCAGTCCGGCGGCAGGTGGGGTCCCGGGGCGACCCAGGGGCCGGGTCCGAAGTGCGTGCCGGCGGCCATCTGGCTGGCAAGGCCGAGCGGGTCCATGTAATCGACCACCGCTTCGCGCGAGGCCATCATCATGCGCACCACGGGGTGCACGAAGGCGGGGTTGTCTGTGAAGGTCATGCGCACCCATTGCGCGGCGATGGCGCGCGCCGAGGCGTCGGGATTCCAGGCGAGCCGGCCGAACGCGTACCAGTTGGACTGGTTGAAGATCGAGCCGCACCAGTTGCGGTCCGAGCCGATGTTGGCGACGCCGGCGATGCCGGTCTGACGCTCCCCGTAGAGCGAGCCGTCGATCACGCGCGCCACCGTCGAGCCGCGCCCGCGCGCCCAGGTGTCGGCGCGCAGCGCCTCCTCGAAGAGCGTGCCGAGATAGACGAGGCTCGTCTGCTGGCCCAGGTACTCCTTGGTGATCTCGAGCTCGAGCATCAGGTTCGTCTTGGGCATTGCGCCGAACAGCGGATGAAACGGCTCGCGCGGCTGGAAGTCGAGCGGGCCGTTCTTCACCTGCAGGATCACGTTGCGGTCGAATTTCCCATCGAGCGGCTTGAAGATGTCGTAGGACTGCTTGACCCGGTCCTCGGAATGCGGGTTGGTTGAGTAGACGAACGCGCGCCACATGAGGATGCCGTGATATGGCGCGAGCGCCCGGGCGAGCAGGTTCGCCCCCTGGGCCTGCGTGCGCCCGTAATTCTCAGGACCCGGTTCGCCCTCGGAGTCCGCCTTCATCAGCAAGCCGCCGAAGCCGGGCACTTCGCGGTAGATCGCGGCGACCTTGCGGCGCCACCACGCCTGCACCGCCGCATCGAGCGGATCGGCGCTGTCCAGCCGGCCCACCGTGATCGGCGCACTGAAGGGCACGGACAGATAGACACGGATGCCGTAGGGCCGCAGCACGCCGGCGAGCGCGGCAACCTTCGCGAGGTACAGCGGTGTCAGCACATACGGGCTGGCGTTGACGTTGTTCAGCACCACGCCGTTGATGCCGATCGAGGCGCAGGCGCGGGCAAAGTCGCTGTAGCGCGGCGAGAGATACTGCGGCAGCTCGTCCCACTTCCAGATCGAGTCCCCGGCGTAGCCGCGCTCGACGCTGCCGTCGAGGTTGTCCCAGAAATCGAGTATGCGATGGCGGATCTTCGGACGCGAGACGATGTCGAGCGCGTCGATCGGCCGGCGCGTCTGGATCTGCCGCAGGAAGCGGAACGCGCCGTAGAGCACCCCGACCTCGCTGTTGCCGGCAATGACCGTGGTGGGGTGGCCCCGCACGGTGATGGTGCGGATCACGTAGCCTTCCCGCCCGACCCGGCGCAGGCCGAGCCGCAGCGCGCGGATGAGCGGCGAGCCGTGGGGTGTGCCGAACAGGATCGCCCCGCCGGCGGTGACCGAGGGCGCGCTCGGCAGCCGCCGTCCGAGCATGCCCGCGAGTCCTCGCTCGAGTTCCGCGCGCGCCGCGCGCAGCGTCGGGGAGAGCGCACCGCCGGGAACGAGCTCGGCGGCCGAGCGGCGATAGCGCGCGAGCCACGCACCGTGCACCGGAACGTAGCGCAGCCACAGACGATAGCCGTCATCGGCGTGCGCCCGGGGAGCGAGGGCGAGTCCCGTCAGCAGCCCGGCTGCCGCGATGAGCGCCGCCGCTGCGCGGCGCCCGGTAAAATCCGTCAGCTGTAACATGATTCCCCCGCGGCGCATTGCCGATGCATTGCAAAATGCTAACGCTATCATTAGTCTCGCTCCAATGAGACGGCTGCGGCTCAGCGAGGCGACCCTGACACAGGCGCGGCGGGGTGCGGCCCGCCCGGGCTATGTGCGCGGGGCCTGCCGCGTCGGCTGGGTGCATTTCGGACCGGGCGCATTTCATCGCGCGCACCAAGCGTACTACGCGGACCGCCTGCTCGAGCGCGACCCGCGCTGGGCGATCAGCGCCGTTTCGCTGCGCAGCGCCGGGGCGCGCGAGGCGCTCTCGCGGCAGGATTACCTCTACTGCCTCGCCGAGCTCGGCGGGGCCCCGCAGGTGCGCATCATCGGCGCGCTGCGCGAGATCCTCGCCGCGCCCGCCGATCGCGACGCCGTGTTGGCCCGCCTCGAGGCTCCCGAGACCCGCATCGTCACGCTCACCGTGACGGAGAAGGGCTACTGTCTTGGCCCCGACGGGCAGCTCGATCCGCGCCACCCGGACATCGCCCACGATCTGGGCTCGGCCGCGCCCGCGCGCAGCCCCATCGGATTTCTCGCCGAGGGACTGTGGCGGCGGCGCGAGCATGGGCACACTCCCTTTGCCGTGGTGAGCTGTGACAATCTGCCGGACAACGGACCGACGCTGCGCGCGGCGGTGGCGGCGTTCGCCGCGCGCCGCGACCGCCCGTTCGCCCGGTGGATCGAGTCCGAGGTCGCTTTCCCGCGCACCATGGTCGACAGCATCACGCCGGCCACCGACGCCGAGCTGATCGAGCGTGTCGCCGAGGCGAGCGGGCTCGAGGACGCGTGGCCGGTGCAGCGTGAGCGCTTCACGCAATGGGTCATTGAGGATCTGCCCGAGGTGCGCGTGGCCGACTGGGCCTCGGTCGGCGTTACGCTGGCGGCCGACGTGTCGGTGTACGACCGCGCGAAATTACGTCTCGTCAACGGCGCGCACTCGACGCTCGCCTACATCGGCCTGCTGCGGGGGCGCAGCACGGTGGCCGAGGCGATGCGCGATGCACCGCTGGCTCGCTTCCTCGAGCGGCTGATGCGAGAGGACATCGCGCCGAGCCTGCACGGTCCCGGGAGGCCCGAGCTGTCCGCCTACATCGATGCAACGCTCGAGCGCTTGCGCAATCCGAGCGTGCGCCATCGCCTCGCGCAGATCGCCTGGGACGGCTCGAAAAAGCTTCCGGTGCGGCTGCTGAGCACCATGAGCGAGGCGCTCGCGGCCGGTCGGCCCATCGAGCGCCTCGCACTGCCGATTGCGGCGTGGCTGCGCTTTGTCGTCGCGTGCGCCCGCGCCGGGGAGGCGTTGACCGATCCTGCGGCCGAACGACTGCTCGCCCTCGGCCGTGCCTGCACCGATGAGCCCGAGAGGGATGTTGCCCGCTTTCTCACCCTCGAGGACACCTTTGCGCCGCGCATGGCGGCGGAACCGGCGTTCGTGCGCGCGTTGGTGAACGCCTATCGTGCGCTCGGTCCGGGCGGTGCGATTCCTGCGGCGCAAGGCGGCGGTGCATGATCGGGAGCGACGTGCCCTGCGCCTCGGCGCCGCTGAGCGCTCGTCGCGAAACACCACGGGACTGAGGCATGGCCGAGGATGCGGGAGCCGGAATGATCTCGATCGCGCGCGGCGATTACGCGCTCGATGTGCTGCCGGCGCTCGGCGCCTCGCTCGCCGGTATGCGCTTTCAGGGCGTGGAACTGCTGCGGCGCGCGCCGCCCGGCACCGACGAGCCGCTGGCGAGCGCAGGCTTCGCGCTCGTGCCCTTCGTCAATCGGATCGCGCACGGGCGCTTCCGTTGGGGCGCGCGCGAGGTGCGGCTCACGCCGAATGCGCCCGGCCAGGCCCATCCCCTGCATGGCCAGGGCTGGCGCGCGCCCTGGCGGGTCGAGCGCGCCGAGCCGAGTCGCCTCGCGCTGCTGTGCGAACACGCCGCCGGGGAGTGGCCCTGGGCGTATGCGGCGCGCCAGAGTCTCGCGCTCGATGAGGAGGGCCTCGAGGTGAGGCTGTCGCTCGAGAACCGCTCCGATCAGCCGATGCCGGCCGGCCTCGGCTGGCATCCGTACTTTCGCCGCTCGCCGCGCATGCGGCTGCGCGCCGGCGTCGCGCAGGTCTGGCTCGCCGACCCGGACTGTCTGCCGAGGCGGCTCGCGCCGGGGGCGACCTTCGGCAACTGGTCGCGGGGCGAGATCCTGCCGGCCGACCGGCTGATCGATCACTGCTACAGCGGCTGGCAGGGGCTCGCGCAGCTCGAGTGGCCGGAGGAGGGGCTGTGCGTGCGGCTGCGCGCCGGAGAGCCTCTTCGATGGCTGCACGTGTACCTGCCCCCGGGGGAGGCGTTCGTGTGTCTCGAGCCATTGAGCCAGATGCCCGATGCGCTCAACCGGCCCGAGCCGCCCGCACTCACCGGCGTGCGGGCGCTCGGGCCCGGCGCGAGCCTCTCGGCTACTGTCAGAGTCAGCGCCACGCGCGGCCCCTGCGCCTGCTGAGGCGGCCGGCCGACCCGCGCATCAATCGAGCGGGACGATGTCGTGGAACTTCGCGTAGTCGAAGTGATCGACGCCGTCGGCGCCGGTTGAGAGGATGTCGGCAAAGGTGTGCTGCCAGCGCAGCATCTCGGCCGAGTACTCCTGGCGCGCCATCAGGGTCTGTCCGGTCGTCTCATCGATGCCGACCAGCGTCAGGATCAGCAGCGCGTTGTCGGCCTGCAGGGACTTGAGCGTCGCGCCGGCGAGCGGGCTGTCGGGCGCGAGCGTGTGCAGCAGCGTCCAGCCGAACAGGAACGCCGGCTGCTCGCTGCGCCGCAGGCGCAGATCGTGGATGCGCCGGATCCGGTAACCCTCGATACTCTGCTCGTCGCGCACCAGGCGCAGATGCGCCTGCGCCTCCATGATGACATTGTGCCGTTCATTGGCCGCGCGCAGCATCAGGGTCGGCGCGCCGTCGAGCGGGCGGATGACCGCGTGACGGGCGAACAGGATCCGCGCCGTCGGGCGCGAGAAGCGCGCGAACATCATCCCGGCGATGAGCGCAAGGCTCATCATGCCGGTGAAGATCTCCACCGAGGCGACGATGTGCGCAAACACCGTCTGCGGATACATGTCGCCGTAACCGACGGTGGCCAGCGTCTCGACGCTGAAGAAGAACCGCCCCCAGAATCCCGGCGGATTGAGGCGGGCGATATCGGTCGCCTGCAGGGAGTAGATCATGGCGAACAGCAGGTTGAAGACGACGAAGAACCCGGCGAAGGCGGCAAACAGCCGCGGCCAGCTGATGGTCATGAACACGTGATACAGATCCTGCCAGCGGCGCCGGGGCAGGCCATCGCGCACGATCCGCCGGCCGGATTGCAGGGTGTGCGTCACACGGGAGGATCGGGGCACCAAGGGACTCCGGCGCGGGCGCGGCATCCGCGCCACCAGAGCGTAGAGGAAGGAGCCACGGCCGTTCAAGCGGTTCCGGCGCGCCCGATGCCCGGCGCCAGAGTCGGCCCGAAGGGCGCATGATTGCGTTATCATGGAGAATCGGCGCGCGATGCCGGCCGCCCTGCACCGCGCGGTGGCGGTTTGTACGATCACGGCATGCGCCGGGCGTGTGCTAAAGTTTCACGCCGCCTGCGTTGATGTACAAAGATAATTTGGCAGGATCACCCAGAGGCTCGATGAATAAACCGGCGCGTAAATCCCGAAGCGGTGCTCGCCGCAGCGTGACCATCAAGGATGTCGCGCGGTACGCCGGCGTCTCGCCGATGACCGTCTCGCGGGTGGTCAACGGCGGCCAGTATGTGAGCGATGCCACCCGGCAGACGGTGATGCAGGCGGTTCGCCAGCTTGGCTACTCGCCGAACCTCGCCGCGCGCAATCTCGCCAGCGCGCGCGGGGAACGCATGGGGCTGCTCTATGGCAACCCGAGCGCCTCGTATCTGAGTGAATTTCTGGTCGGCGCGCTCGATGCGGCGACCCGGCACGGCGTGCAGCTCGTGCTGGAGAAATGCGAGATGACTCCCGCGGCTTCGCGCCGCGCGGTGCGGCGGCTGGTCGCCGGCGGCGTCGTTGGCGTTGTGTTGCCGCCGCCGCTGTGCGAGTCGGCGGTGATCCGCGCGGAGCTGCAGGCTGCGCGCATGCGCATCGTCGCCGTCGCCGCGGCCCGGCCGCCGGCCGACGTGATGTGCGTCAGCATCGATGACTTCGCCGCGGCGCGCGAGATGACCCGCTATCTGTTGGCACTCGGGCACACGCGCCTGGGGTTCATCAAGGGCCATCCCAACCAGACGGCCAGCGAGGAGCGCTGGCGCGGCTTCACGGCGGCGGTGCAGGAGCATGGCAACCTGCCCGCACCGCGCGTCGAGCAGGGCTTCTTCACGTTTCGCTCCGGGCTCGATGCGGCGCGCAAGCTGCTCTCGGGCGAGCCGCTGCCGAGCGCGATTTTCGCCAGCAACGACGACATGGCCGCCGCGGTGATGGCCGAGGCGCACCGCCGCGCGCTCGAGGTACCGAACGATCTGACGGTGGTTGGTTTCGACGACAGCCTGATCGCAGCCAATATCTGGCCAGGGCTCACCACCATCCATCAGCCGATCGCGCAGATGGCCGGCGAGGCGGTCGACATGTTGGTGGCCTCGGTGCGCGGCGGCAAACGCGGCGCGCTCGCCGAGCCCGTGCACCGCCTGGTCGCCCACGAGCTGGTCACACGCGAGTCGGCCGCGCGCCCCAAGAGCACCACCGCCTGAGCTTCCCTGCCGCTTGACAAGCGCGCTCCCCCGGGGGGGATGGTAGCGATACCAATCTAGGGGGTTCCGATGAGCAAAGGCAATACCGGGCTCGTGGTCGCGTTGACGGTTGCGGCGACGCTGGGCGGTGTGCTGTTCGGCTACGACACCGCGGTGATCTCGGGCGTGACCAGCGCCATCACCCACAATTTCGTCGCGCCGCGCCATCTCAGCGAGGCGCATGCGAACGTCCTCTCGGGGCTGGCCATCTCCATCGCGCTACTCGGCTGCGTGCTCGGCGCGGGCATCGCCGGTCCGGTCTCGACGCGCATCGGGCGCAGGACGGGACTGCTGATCGCCGGGGTGCTGTTTCTGGTGTCCTCCCTCGGGGCGGGCTATCCGGAGTTCTTCTGGAGCCTCTTCGGGGCGGTGGGCGACAAGGCGCTGCCGGCCTTCCTCTTCTACCGCGTGATGGGCGGCACGGCCATCGGCATGGCCTCCATGCTGGCCCCGATGTACATCGCCGAAGTCGCCCCGCCCGAGACGCGCGGCATGCTGGTCACCTTCCAGCAGATCGCCATCGTGGTGGGCATCAATCTCGTCTATTTCGTCAACTGGCTGATCCAGTCCGGCCACAGCCACGCCTATCTGATGAGCACCGCCTGGCGGCACATGCTCGCCTCGGCGGCGATCCCGGCGGCGCTGCTCATTGTGTTCATGCTGCTCGTACCGGAGACGCCGCGATTCCTGGTGCTGAAGGACCGCGACGCCGAGGCGCTCGCGCTCCTGGAGCGGCTGGTCGGGCGCGAGAGCGCGCAAGCGACGCTGCGCGAGATCAAGGAGACGCTGATCGAGCGCACCCGCCCGCTGCTGTCCTTCGGCGGCCTGGTGCTGGTGGTCGGGATCCTGCTGTCGGCCTTCCAGCAGCTGGTCGGCATCAACGCGGTGCTGTACTACGCGCCGCACATGTTTGAGAACATGGGCGCCTCCACCAACCAGGCGTACTGGGAGTCGGCCACCTTCGTCGGCGTGACGATGACGGCCTTCACGCTGGCGGCGACCTTCACGGTCGACAAGCTCGGGCGCAAGCCGCTGCTCGTCGTCGGGGCGTTCGTCATGGCCGCCGCCATGATCATGATCGGCTGCCTGTTCGACCTGCACCTGGTCAGCGCCGGCGGTCATGCCGCCGCCGGCGGCTCGAGCGGCGCCTCCTATCTCGCGATCGCCGCGGTCGTGGTCTACATCATGGGCTTCTCGTTCTCCTGGGGACCGGTGGTGTGGGTGATGCTGGCGGAGATCTATCCGAACTCGATCCGCGGCAAGGCCATGTCGATCGCCATCGGTGCGCAGTGGATCATGAACTTCGTCGTGTCGCTCACTTTCCCCGTGCTTGACGGCAGCGCCTACCTGAACCGGCACTTCAACCACGGCTTCGCCTACTGGCTCTACAGCGCCGGGGCGATTCTCGCGGCACTGTTCGTGCTGCGCTACGTGCCCGAGACCAAGGGCCGCACGCTCGAGTCGATCCAGGAGCTGTGGCATTCGGCGGGCGCGCAGCGCGGGGACGCCTCGGAAGCGGCATCGTCCTGAGGCGCGGCCGGCTCGCCTCGTCACGGCCAGGCGCGCTGCCGCCCGGCGCATCGCGCTCGCTATCCGGGTCAATCAAGCGCAGCCGGCGAGACTCGGTTAGGCTTGCAGCCTCTGGCGCGTGAGGGCGGGTGGAACGCCTCTCGCCCGCCGGTGTCCGCAGAGGACCGCGCGCAGCGGGCCTTCGGCGTTGCTGACCGTCCGCCAGGGTTAACGAGGCGCCGAGCAATAGCCGGCGCGCGGGCATGTCATGTGTGGGGCGCCCAATGATTGCGAACAGCGATGCGACGCCGTGATTTTCTGCAGAGTTCCCTCACCGTCGGCACCGCCGCGCTGAGCTGGACGCTGCTGCCGCCGATGAGCGCGCGGGCCGCCGACAGCGATCTGGTCGAGGTCACTCTCGAGGCGCGGCCGTATCGCTACCCGAGCGTCACCGGCGCGAACTTCACTGGGCTCGCCTACAACGGCCGCGTGCCGGGTCCGCTGCTGCGGGTGCGCTACGGGCAGAACTTCCGCGCGCGCTTCATCAATCACACGGGCGGGCCGAGCACCATTCACTGGCACGGCATGATCCTGCCGAACGCCATGGATGGCGTGCCGTACGTCACACAGCCGCCGGTGCCCGAGGGGGGCGAGTTCATCTACACCTACAAGCCCGATCCGCCGGGCTTTCGCTGGTACCCCTCCCACGTGGGCGATCAGGACGCGCTCGGGCTGTTCGGCGCATTTCTCGTCGAGGATCCGCGCGAGCCGCGCGCCGACGTCGAGGTGGTGCTGGTGCTGCATGACGTGCCGGACATGCACAGCCTGTGGGCGGCGGTCGCCGGCAAGAGCAAGGCGCCGATGGACGTTCCGCCAGGCCTTTCCATGAGCGGCATGGACGCCGAGTCGGCCATGGGTCGGATGGGCGGTATGGGCGGTATGAGTGCAATGGGAGGGAAGGGCGGCATGGGCGGGATGGCCCGGCCCATCAAGCCGATGTTCATGGGCGATGAGGTGAGGTACCTGTCCCATTGCGTGAGCGGCGCGGCGTATCCGCACGCTCGGCCGCTCATTGTCAGAGTGGGCCAGACGGTGCGCCTGCGCATTCTGAATGCGAGCCCGACGCTGACGCATTACGTACGCCTCGCGGGACACAGACTGCGCGTCACCCACAGCGACGGCAATCTCCTGCCGCGCGCGGTGACGGTCGATGCGCTGCGCATCGGGATCGCGGAGCGCTACGACGCCTGGTTCGAGGTCACACGGCCCGGCGCGTGGCTGCTCGAGAGCCTCATGGGCGATGCCGGCGACCATCGCCAGTCGGTGCTGATCCGCACCGCGGGTGCGGCGAACCGTCCGCCGCAGGTGCCCCCGCCCTCGCTCGCGGGCGCGGAGCGGTTCACCTATCAGCTCGCCGGAGCCGGCGTGCCGCTGGCGCCCGGCGCGCACCATCCGTTCGGTCCAGCTGAGGTGCGCACCACACTGCGGCTCGGCGGCGCAAAGCCGGGCGATCCGCACTGGACCATCGACGGGCAGATCTGGCCGCACACGCCCAAGATCGATGTGCGCAGCGGGGATGTCGTGCAGATTCATTTCACCAACCCCACCGACATGGATCACCCGATGCATCTGCATGGGCACGTCTTCGAGCTGGTGGAGGTGTCCGGTCGGCGTCTTCGCGACCCGCTGCCGAAGGACACGACGCTCGTGCCCGCCGGCAGCACCGCGACCTGGCGGTTCCGCGCCGACTCTCCGCCGGGTCGCTGGGCGCTGCACTGCCACAACTTCGTGCACATGATGGATGGGATGATGACCGAGCTCGATTACGTACGCGCAACGTAAAGTGGGCCACGCGCCCGAATCCGGCGAGTCAGTCGAGACGATGCGCGGTAGGGTTGCGGCGTGTTTCCCGCTGGGAGCCGCCGATGGATTTTCGCATTACCGGGCTCGCGCCTGAGCCGTTCACACCGTTGTTTGGATTGGAGGAGGCGGCGCTTGCAGGCCGTGGCGCACGGCGCGTGATCGCCGATCGCCGGCCGGGCTTTCCGGATCGCATCGAGCTGCGCGATGCGGCGCCCGGGGAAGCAGTGCTGTTGGTGAACTATGCGCACCTGCCGGTCGACACGCCGTATCGTTCTCGGTACGCGATCTATGTGTTGGAGGGCGCGCGCGAGCGCTATGACAGAGTCAATGAAGTGCCCGAGGCGTTCCGCTCTCGGGTCATGGCGCTGCGCGCCTTCGATCGCGCGCACATGTTGCGTGACGCCGACATCGCCCAGGGAACCGAACTGGAGGGATTGATTGAGCGGCTGTTCGCAAGCGCGCACACGCGCTACGTGCACGCCCACTACGCCAAGCCGGGCTGCTTCGCCGCGCGGATCGATCGCGCGTAGCGCCGCTTGCGTGCCGGATCAGACGCGCCCGCCGACCTCATCGATGTGCCGCAGCAGGTCGGCCGGATCCTCGTAGACCCGGATCGCACCCGAGCGCTCGAGCTCATCCTGGCCGTAGCCGCCGGAGAGCAGCCCGACGCCGAGCCCTTGCGCGCGGCGCGCGGCGAGCATGTCCCAGATGCTGTCCCCGACGATCATGGCCGAGCGGACATCGCTCCCTAGACGCTCGGCCGCCGCGAGGAACAGGTCCGGATCGGGCTTGGCGTGCACCACATCGTCGCGCGTCACGATCGCGGCGCGCGAGGGGTCGATCCCGAGAGCGCGCAGGTTGTATTGCGCGGAATTCATCCGGCCGCTGGTCGCGATCGCCCACGGCAGCTTCGCCTCGGTGAGGTAGGCGAGCAGCTCCTTCGCGCCGGGCAGCGGGCGGACCCAGGGTACGAGCCGCCCATAGGCCTCGGCGTGGTGGCGCTGCAGCGTCTCGAGCAGCTCGGGTGTGATCTCGGCGGAGACCTCGCGCAGCAGCATCTCGGTGAACAGCCCGCCGCTCATGCCGATGCGGCGGTGGATGCGCCAGACCGACAGCTCGATCCCGGCGGCGTGCAGCGCCTGCTGCCAGGCGAGCACATGCTGGTAGACGCTGTCGACCAGCGTGCCGTCCAGATCGAAAAGAAAGCTCACGTTGCTGCGGTGCAAGGGAGATCCTCCGCGCGCGGGTGCACGGTGTCGATTATCCGCGAGCGAGCGAGCCGGCGGCAACGGCGCTGTGCGCCGGCGGTCAGATTTCCTCGGCCGCGGCGCTCGTCTCGGCGGGCTTCTGCGGTCGCTCCGTCATCGTCGCTTCCGTCAGCAGCAGCACGCTCGCCACCGACACGGCGTTCTCGAGCGCCGTGCGCACGACTTTCACCGGATCGACGATGCCCGCCTCGAACAGGTCGACGAAGCGCTTGGTGGCGGCATCGAAGCCGGTGTTGCCGGTGCCGTTGAGCATGCGGTCGACCACCACCCCGCCGTCCGCGGCGGAGTTCTCCGCGATCTGGCGGGCGGGAGCCTCGAGCGCGCGGCGCAGGATCTGCGCCCCGGTGCGCTCATCGCCGCTGCACTCGGCCTCCACGGAGAGCACCGCGACGCTCGCGCGCAGCAGCGCCAGTCCGCCGCCGGGCACGATGCCCTCGGCCACCGCCGCCTTGGTCGAGCTGATAGCATCGTCGAGCGCCTCCTTGCGCGCCCTCATCTCCGATTCCGACGGCGCCCCGACCCGGATCACGGCGACGCCGCCGGCGAGCTTGGCGAGACGCTCCTTCAGCCGGTCGCGGTCGTAATCGCTGCTCGCATCGTCGATTTCCTTGCGCAGCATGGCGATGCGCGCCTCGATGCGCTGCTTCTCACCGGCGCCGCCGATGAGGGTCGTGGTGTCCTTGTCGATCACGATGCGCCGGGCGCGGCCGAGCTGGGCGAGCTCGGTGTCCTCGAGTTTCAGGCCGAGCTCCTCGGAGACGACTTCCCCGCCGGTGAGCGTGGCGATGTCCTGCAGCAGCGCCTTGCGCCGATCGCCGTAGCCGGGCGCCTTCACCGCGCAGCTCTTGAGCACCCCGCGCACCTGATTGACGATCAGCGTCGCGAGCGCCTCGCCCTCGATCTCCTCGGCGATGAAGAGGATCGGCCGGGCCGCCTTGGCCACCTGCTCGAGCAGCCCCAGCACGTCCTTGAGAATGGTGAGCTTTCGATCGCACATGAGCAGGTACGCGTCCTCGAGCACTGCCTCCAGTCTCGCCGGGTCGGTGACGAAGTAGGGCGAGAGATAGCCGCGATCGAACTGCAACCCTTCGAGCACCTCCAGCGCGGTCTCGGTGGTCTTGGACTCCTCCACTGTGATCACCCCGTCGCCGCCGACCTTCTCCATCGCGTCGGCCACCAGCTCGCCGATGGCCGCATCGTTGTGCGCGGAGATGGCCGCCACCTGCACCCGCTCCTTGCGGCTGCCGACCGGCCTGGCCATGGCCTTCAGCGCGCTCACCGCCGCCGCGAGCGCCCGATCCAGGCCCCGCTTCAAATCGATGGCGCTCGCGCCGGCGGCGACGTTGCGCACCCCCTCGGCGTAGATCGCCTCTGCGAGCAGCGTGGCGGTGCTGGTGCCGTCGCCGACCAGCTCTGCGGTCTTCTCGGCCGCCTGGCGCAGCATCTGCGCGCCGAGGTTCTCTTCCGGATCCTCGAGCTCCATTTCCTTGGCGATCGTCACCCCGTCGTTGCACACGATCGGCGTGCCCCATTTCTTCTGGATGAGCACGGACTTGGACTTCGGCCCGAGGGTGATGCGTACGGCGTCGGCGAGTTGCGTCGCGCCGCGCAGAACCTTCTCGCGGGCGGCGGAGCGGAACAGCACTTGCTTGGCGGTCATGAGAGCCTTTCGCCCGGCGCAGCGCCGTCCGGACGCCCTTTCAGCCTAGGCAGCCGTCCGAGGCACAGATATCCGTATTAGTGCGCATTACCTCGTCATGCCGGGTGCGCGAAGGTGCCGCTAGCGCCAGGGCCTCGCGGGCGCCGCCGGGGCGCATGCCCTATCATCACCATGCCGACCAAACCCGCCGTCAGCAGACATCGCCCCGCGGCGCACGCCGTGAGCGCTGCCACGGTGAGCATCCGCGTGCGCAACCTGGCGCAGCTGTTCAACTCGCTCGATGCCTCCCCGTTCTGGGACCGCGACCTCGACACGCACGCCGCGGCATTCATCGAGGAGGAGTTCAGCGAGAGCCGCTCCGCGGCGCTGTGGCACCTGCACGTGCATGCCAGCGAAGGCGAGGACCTGGCGCGCGATCTGCAGCCCGCACTCGAGCACTACTACACGCGCATGGCGCACTCGGCCGCGCTGCGCCTGCGCGAGCAGCTGCAGCTCGGCGAGCTGGCGCTGCTCGGCGGCCTGGCGATCTTTCTGCTCAGCATGAGCGCGCGGCGCATTCTGGCGAGCCTCTCGCCGCACGGTCTTTCACCTTTGCTCGGTGAAGGACTGATGATTCTGGCGTGGCTGGCGCTGTGGCGCCCTGTGGAGACTCTGGTGTACGGCTGGGTGCCGCTGTATCGCCGGCGGCGCTTGTACCAGCGGCTGGCCGCGGTTCAGGTGACGGTTCGCATGGAACAGCCTCACCCGGAGCCCGCCGATGTCGCCGCACACAGACATGACACCGCAGTCGCTGCGGCGGCAGCGCCGATACCGCCCGCAGCGACGCGCAAAACGATTCCACCAGGCTGATGGAGGGCGCAGCGGGCGAGAGCGAAAGGCCGCGCGCACTTTGCTGCGATTGCGTCGCGCCGATTGCGATGCGCCGAGCGCCAACCTTTCTGGCATCGTTTCGGGAACTCACGATGCCGCAGCGACTCCACACAAGCAATGATTGTAAAATCGGCGGGCCGTGCAGCAAGTCGCACGGCCCGTGACCGAAAAGTATGGAGCGGGTGTCATGCCGGAAACGAACAACGTCTGGGCACTGGTGTTGGCGGCGGGGGACGGCAGCCGGCTCAAATCGCTGACGACGGCGCCGTCGGGCACCGCCGTGCCGAAGCAGTTCTGCTCGTTGTTCGACGGCCCGCCGCTGCTGCACGAAGCGTTGCGCCGCGCACATGCGCTGACCGAGGCGTCGCGCACCTGCGCCATCGTCGCCGAACAGCATCGGCGGTGGTGGCAGGATGCGCTCGCCGCGCTCCCCTCGGACAACGTGATCGTGCAGCCGCGCAACCGCGGTACGGCAATCGGCATTCTGCTGCCGCTGCTGCGCATCCTCGCACGCGACCCCGAGGCCCGTCTCGTGTTGCTTCCGTCCGACCACTTGGTCCAGCAGGAGTCGGTGCTCGCCGAGTCGCTCACCGCCGCGCTCGAGCAGCTCAAGTGGCGTGCGCACGAGACATTACTGATGGGCATCGAGCCGGAGGAGGCCGACCCCGAGCTCGGCTACATCCTGCCCGGGGAGAGCGATGCGGGCGGCGCCATGACGGTGGCGCGCTTCGTCGAGAAGCCGCCGCTCGCCCAGACCCGCGAGCTGATCAACGCCGGCGGTCTGTGGAACGCGTTCATCGTCGCCTCGAGCGCCCAGACGCTGCTCGAGCTGTTCCAGGCGCGCATCGATCCCATCGTGGCCGCGATGCAGGCGGCCATCGACTACGAGCGCAGGTTTCCGGGCGTCGAGGCGGTGTCCGCGCTCTATCAAGAGCTGCCGATGGTGGATTTCTCGCGGGACATCGTCGCCGGACAGGAGGGCGCCTTTCGCGTCTTGGCGGTCCCGAAGTGCGGCTGGAGCGACCTCGGGACCCCGAAGCGGGTCGAGGAGGCGCTGCGCAAGGGTCCGCGGCCCGGCGCGAGCGCGCGGGTGCGCTCCGGGGTCGCCTTCCTCAGCCTGGCGGCGCAGCACCACAGACTGCACATGCTGCACGGCGCGCTCGGCGCCTGAGCAATCCCCTGCGGCGGGCCGTCACGCGCCTGCCCGCCCGCTGGCTGCGCCCAGTCCTGCGCAGCGTCGCACGCAACCCTCGGCCGACCGCATGGCGGGCGGTGCAGGGTGTGCAGCGCACCGGATATGCACGAGAATCGGACGCGTTCAGGGGGGTCTTGGAAAAAAATGCCGGTGCTCGACTGGTCGTCCTCGGCGAGGTCTCGGTTCGTCTGCGCGGTGTGCCGGGACGAGCGCGACAAACGGCGCATTGTCAGCTGCGAGGGGTACGACCTGTACCGCTGCGGCGCCTGCGCCTGTCTGCTCTGCCATCCGTTTCCGGGGACCGACGAGGTGCCGCGCCCGGCCGATGAGCTCCTGCTGCGCGAGCACCTGGAGATGAACGCGCCGCTCGAAACTCAGTGCCGCGAGGTGGAAGCGTTGATCCACCGCAGTGCCGGACGGCTGCTCGATGTCAGCTGCGGGTTTGGCTTCAGTGTCGATTACGCGCAGCGCGTCTGCGGCTGGGAAGCCGTCGGCCTCGAACCCTCGGCCTGGGGCGGCGCCGGCCGGGACCAGCTCGGGGTCGACATCCGCCGGCAATCCCTCGCTCTGAACAGCGACTCGAGTGCGCTGTTTGACGTCGTGTACTGCTCCGGGGCGATCGAGCGCGAGCAGGATCCCTGGCGATTCCTGCACGCCCTGGCCTCGTATCTGAAGCCCGACGGCACGCTCTTTCTCTCCACGCCCGACGCCGAGCGCATCCGGCCCGCCTTTCCGCCCGCCGCGACGCTGGCAAGTCTGTCGCCGGGCCGGCACGCGGCGCTGCTCTGCGCCGATGCGCTCGCGGGCATGCTGCGGGTGCTCGGCTTCGAGTCCGTGCGCATCGACAGCGCGGGTTCATACCTCGCGGCCACCGCGGCGCGAGGCGCTGCGGCTGCGCCGGCTGCCGAGTCGGCCGACGGATTCATTCGGCGCTATCGGGACTATCTCACCGCCGTGCAGCGCAGCGCCCGGCCCGGCAGCGCGCTGCACAGGGGCTGTGTGTACCGCCTGTACCGCAGTTACGTCGACGCGCTCGATTGGCCGGCCGCGGCGGCGGCGTTCGACGAGAGCCTGATCGCCGAGCATCCAAAACTCGATGACATCCGCTCCTTCGCCGCGTTTGCGCAACGCTTCCCGTTGTGCGTCGCGCCGATGACCTATTGCCGCGCACTGCAGACGCTGAGCGATCAGGCCGACTATGCGCGCGCGGCGCGGCTGTTCCGCGCCGCGCAGGCGCTGTGCCGCAAGAAGATGGAGATCGAACCGGATCGGAGCGTGGTGGAGGAGGAACTGCTCTGGCGCGCCCTCCTGCACGAGGGCATCGCGTGCAAGTACGCGGGCCGGCCGCGGGAGGCGGCGGCGATCGCCCGCACGATCCTTGCCGAGGAGTCGGCGGCGCCGGAGCCGATTCGCGAGCGGGCCGCCCGCGAACTCGCCTAGCTCGCGCCGAGCCGGCGGCGCGACGACCCGACCCTACTGCCGCTGCGTCCACATGGTGTCGAGCACGCCGGCCATGCCCCCGAGCAGCGAGCCGACCACGGCGCCCGCGGTGGTGATCGTGCCCACGGCGCCAAAGACCGGCAGGGCGGTGAGGACGGCCACGCCCGCGGTCGCGCCCAGCGCGACATTCTTCAGCAGTGCCACGAATTTCATCGGTCCCGCCTCCGCGTCATTCGCGACGCGGGGAATATGCTAGCCGAAGAGCGCTGGACAGCGCACCCGTCAGGGCACGGGCGGCAGGTGGGGCGGGGGGCTCGAGCCGTGACACCCGGGGGCCGGACACGGCCCCCGGGATGTCTGCACGGTCAGACGAGGCGGCCGCGAGGGCGCGGCGGTGGTGGCGCCGCGTGTGCAGCGGGCGCCCTGGGCGCGATCAGGATCACGCGCACCGGCAGCGGCACCGCGCGCAGCGGGATCATCGGTTGCAGATAGCGCACCTCGATCGGCGGCGCGCTCAGCGGCAGCAGCAGGGGCTGGCCGAACACCGCCGGGACCGGAAGCGCCGGCGCGAGCAGCGGCTGGGCGAGCGCGGCCTCGATGAGCCGCATCTGTTGCATCTGCGCCTGCATCGCGCGCATCTGGGCCAGCGCCCAGGACGGCATAGCCGCTCCGGCGCCCCGGCTCTCGGACACCTGGAAGGTGGCCGCGCCATGCGGTCCGCGCCAGCTCCAGGTGCGCACGCGCACCGGACCTGCGGCGGTGTTCACCACCTGCACGAATTCGCGCATCGGCACGGTGTGCCCGTCGACGCGGATGAACACTGGTTGCGCCGCCAGGGCGAGGGCCGGCAGCGCGAGGCCCGCCAGGGCCACGGCAAGAACTCTCTTACGCATAGCACCTCCTTAAATCGACCGGCTCCCGGCGAGCCGGATCAAGCGTTTTGACCGCGCCGGGCCGGCGAGGTTTCATGCCCGGGGCGGTTTCATGCCTCAATGGCGGCCCGGATGGCGCGACGGACCAGCGCCTCGAAAATCGGCAGCTTGTAGGCGTTGCGGCTGAGCGGTGCGGCGCCCTCGAGTGCGGCGCGGGCAGCGGTGCGCAGGAGCGCCTCGTCGATGGCCCTGCCGCTGAGCGCTGCCTCTGCCTGAGCCGCGCGGTGCGGGGCAGGAGCGGCGGCACCGAGCACCACGGATGCCCTGCGGCAGATGCCGTCCGCCAGATCGAGCGCCACGGCGACCTCGGCGATCGGCCAGTCGAAGGAGTCGATCTCGCCCTGCTTCAAGTGGATCGAACGCGTGGTAAGCGGATGCGCCGGGATGCGGATGGCGGTGACGATCTCGCCCGGCAGCAGATCGTTCTCGCGCTGCAGATCGGTCTCCGGCAGCCGGAGGAACGCCTCCAGGCTCGCCGCGCGCCGCGCGCCCGTGGGGCCGGTGATCTCGAGCACGGCGCCGAATGCGACCAACGCCGTCGCACAGGTGGACGGGTGCACGATGGCACATCCGCGGTGATCGAAGATTGCGTGGTACTGGTTCTCGCCGGCGAAGGCGAAGCAGGTATCGCCCCCCTTGCGTGCGCAATGATGGGCGCGCGAGCGGAAGTACCAGCAGCGCGGCCGCTGCAGCAGGTTGCCACCGAGAGTGGCCAGGTGGCGGATCTGCGGGCTGGCCGAAGCACCCGCCGCGTCGGCCAGCGCGCGAAAGCGCGCGCGCACCGCCTCGTGGGCGGCCAGCTGCGCCAGCGTGACAGTCGGCCCGATGCGCAGTCCGCCCTCCTGCGGCTCGATGCGGTCGAGGCCGGGGATGCTCAGCAGGTTGATCAGGCGGTGCGGACTCAGCAGGCCTTCCTTCATCAGGTCGAGCAGGTCGATGCCGCCGGCCTTCAGCACCGCCGCGTCGGTCGCGGGCAGGCCGCTGCGGCTGATCATCGCGGTGGCCACGGTCGCTGTTGCGGCGCGCGCCGCGTGCGCGATGCCGTCCGGGGTCATCCATTCGAACCGATTCATGGCGGTCCGCTGGGCTGCGGCACGCGCCCGAGCGCGGCGAGGATCGCCGCCGGGTTCATCGGCAGCGCGCGCATCCGCACGCCGATCGCGTTGTAGACGGCATTCGCGACGGCGGGAGCGGTGGCGATGATCGACGGCTCGGCGATGCCATACGCGTCGGTTGCGCTCTCGCCCTGATAGTGCTCCAACACGTGCACCTCGATCGTCGGTGTCTCGCGCGAGCGCAGGATCTTGTACTGCTCGAGGTTGGGGTTGAGCATGCGTCCGGTGTGCGCATCAAGGATGCGCTCCTCGTACAGGGCGTAGGAAATGCCCTGCAGGATCCCGCCGTGCACCTGACTCTCGATCTGTCGCGGATTGAGCGGCCGCCCGCAGTCCTGTACCGCCACCACGCGCTCGATGAGCACGCGGCCGGTCTCCGTATCGACCGCGACCTCGGCAAACTGCACCCCGCCGAGCCCCTTGCGAGCCATCGCGGCATCGCCCATCCGGTGGCCGAAACCGCCGTAATCGTCACTTCGGCTCGCGACCACGCTGATCTCGTCGGTGCGCAGGAGGGCCGCCGCTTCACGGAAACTCAAGCTGCGGCGGCCGTCGGCGGTGCAGATGCGTCCGTCGCGCGCCGCCAGAGCCTCGGGCGCGGCGCCGAGCGACGGTGCCGCGTTCTCGATCAGCTGGCGCAGCGCCCGGTACGCCGCGTTGCGCGCCGGCGGGGTGATCGAGGCGCTCGTGCGGCTGCCGTAGGACGGTGGCCCGGCCGCAAAGTCGGTATCGCCGATCCGTACCGCGATCTGCTCCGGTGCGAGGCCGAGCTCCTCGGCCACCACCTGCGCCAGCACCGTCCCGACGCCCGTGCCGATGTCCTGGACGCTCGAGCGCACTTCGACCGAGCCGTCGCGCAGGATGCGCACCTCGCAGGCCGAGTTGGTTTGGATGAGGGCCGGCCAATGCGATTGCGCCATGCCCAGGCCGTGCTTGAGCGTGCCCGGATCGCTGCCGGGCGGCCGCCGCCGGCTCCAGCCGATCCGCTCGGCGCCGGCGCGGCGCTCCTCCCGCCGCACGGGGCTCGCATCGATGCGCTCGCGCAGCGCGAGCGGGTCCATGCCGAGCCTCTCGGCCAGCTCATCGATGATCTGCTCGTAGGCGAAAGCGCCCGGCACGTTGCCGGGGGCGCGCATGGGGGCGCCCGGGCCGGCATGAGTGAACACGTCGGACTGCGCCAGCGCGAAATGCGCGCACTCGTAGATGGACTGCGCGAAATTGCCGACGCCGGCGCCGAGCGCGACCCCCGCTGTGCCGTAGGCATCGATCGACACGCCGGTGAGCGTCCCGTCGCGGCGCGCGCCGAGGCGGATGCGCTGCACCGTCGAGGGGCGATGGCCGCTGTCGATCTGCTCTTCGTGACGATCGAGCGCGAGGCGCACGGGCGCATGAGCCCGGCGCGACAGCTCGACCGCCGACAGCACGTACTGGCCGACGCGCGACTTCGATCCGAAGCCGCCGCCCATGGCATCGACCAGCACGCGCACGCGGCTGAGCGGCAGACCGAACGCCTCGGCGAGCTCGGCGCGTATGCCAGCGGTGAACTGGGTCGAGATGTACACCGTCAGGCCCTCGTCGCGCCAATCGGCGACGAGCGCATGCGGCTCGAGGCAGCAATGCGTCTGCACCTGGGTGCGGAACTCTGCTTCGACGAGCACCTCGGCCGCATTCAACCCGGCGGCGGCATTGCCCCGCGAAGCGCTGAGATCGGGGCCATGAACGTTGCCGTGCTGCGGCAGCTGCGGGGCAGGTTCGCCGAAGGACTCCGAGTGAACCGCGCGCTCGAACACCCTCGGCGCGTCCGCCTTGCGCGCATCCTCCAGGTCGATGACGAACGGCAGCGGTTGATAGACGACCTGGATCAGATCGAGCGCGGCCTGCGCCTCCTGCGGCGTGACGGCGGCAACGGCCGCGATCGGATCGCCGACATAGAGCATGCGGCGCCCGGTGGGCGCGGCCGGCCCCGGGTCCGCGATTTCGCGCGCGCGGCCGATCGCATGATCGATGAGGTGAACGGCGCGCACGCCGGGGTGTCGCTCGGCCGGGCCCGCATCGAGCGAGAGGATGCGGGCGTGAGGGTAGGGGGAACGCAGCAAGCGCGCATGCAGCATGCCCGGCAATGTCACATCGACGGTAAATCGGGCCTGGCCGGTGACCTTGGCCCGCCCGTTCACGCGCGGTGCCGATTGGCCGACCGTGCGCAGCTGCGCGTTCGGCGGCAGCGGCGGCGCCTCGTCGGGGCCGACACGGCGCTCGATCTCCCGCAGCGACACACCGGCGATGCCGACTGGATAATGCTCGCTGCGCGTGCCCGCGCTCATGGTCGGCTCCGGCCTCGGCGCGAGGCGTCCAGCACAGCCGCGATCACGTGCGGATACGTGCCGCAGCGGCACAGATGGCCGCCGAGCGCGGCTCTCACTTGGGATTCGCTGGGATCGGGGGTGTGCGCCAGCAGCGCGGCACAGCTCATGATCAGACCCGGCGTGCAGAAGCCGCACTGGATCGCGTCGTGCGCGATGAACGCCGACTGCACCGGATGGAGTGGCCCGTTCTGCGCCAGTCCCTCGATGGTGGTGACCTCGCGGTCGCCGACATCGATGGCCAGGACCATGCACGCGCACACCGGTGCCCCGTCGAGCCAGACCGTACAGGCGGAGCAGGCGCCGCGGTCGCAGGCGACCTTGGTGCCGGTCAGCGCCAGCTGCTCGCGCAGCGCTTCGGCGAGAGTCGTGGCCGGCACGATCGAGAGCGCGCGGGCAATGCCGTTGACAACGAGCGTGATGGGCGCCGCGCCGGGGCCGACGATGTCATGTGCCGGCCGGTGCGCGCAGCGCGGAGAATCAGGCGGGATCTTCTTGAGCATGATCGGACTCGTTCAGCGCCATCACAGTCGCTGCCCAGCGCTCTCGCAATGCGTACTTGTCCGCAGAGCCGCACAGGCTTTGTTGGTCTGCCGCCCGTGCCGCGCGCTGTCCGCCGGGATCCTGGCAACTTGTGGCGCTCGCCGGCGGCCGTTGGCCGCGTGTGCGCCGCGGCACACGGCGAGACGGGTCCCATTGCCGAACGGCGCAGGATCTGCTCTACTTTCACCAACCCCCGGCAGGTCCTTCAGCCGAGACGGACGGGGTTCGTGCCCGCCGGAACGCGGGCGACGCCAAGGTCACGCTGGATTCGCCCCAGCGGCCCGTCCGGGTCCGACGAGGGGGCGGGATGCAGCGGAGCACGGACGCTCCAGTGCGGACCCGAGCGGCGAGCGCCTCAGCGCACAGCTCAAGATTATTGCTCCCTGCGCCACGGACCGGTGGCGACGGGCTGGTGTCGAGACTCACTGGCAAAGGCGGTTGAACTCCGTGCGGAAACTCATGATTGCGATCTGGCGAACCGGCGCCCGGCGGGCGGCCATCGGGGCGGCCGTGCCGCTGTGGTGCGCTGCGCTCACGGCGCCCGCTGCTGCGACCGCTGCGCAGCACCTCTCGGGTATCGCGCAATCCATTCACGCGCAGGCCCCCAACATCAGCGTCAGGGCCATCTCGACCGCGCTCGAGGCCTATGCGAACGTCAGGCAGCAGCACCTGACCGACAAACCGCTGGTGACGATCGTCGATTATTCGGTGTCGTCGGCCAAGCGGCGCATGGCCGTCGCCGACGTGCAGAGCGGCAAGGTGCTCTTTTATACCTATGTGGCGCATGGCAAGGGCAGCGGGAGCACGTACGCCACGCATTTCTCCAACAAGCCGGGCACCGACGCGAGCAGTCTCGGCGTGTATCTGACCGGCCATACCTATAACGGCGAGCACGGCTATTCGCTGCGGCTGCACGGGCTGGATCCGCACTTCAACAGCGCGGCCTACCGTCGGGACATCGTCGTGCACAGCGCCTGGTACGTGAGCAAGACGTTTGCCCAGGATCACGGCCGGATGGGCCGCAGCTGGGGCTGCTTCGCCCTCAGCCGCAAGGTGGAAAGCGGCGTCGTGCAGCTGATCCAGGATCACACCGTCCTGGTGGGGTACTACCCTGATCCGAAGTGGCTGGACTCCTCGCCCTTCCTCAAGGCCAGAGGCTGACGCCCGCGCCGTGCGCGCCGCGCCGTGTGCGGCGCCGCTGACACCGACTGTCACGCCGGCATCGATTGAGGGCCTGCCGTGCGGCGGGTTCTCATCGGCGGCAGGAAGACACTTGGCGCACGCGGTCTGCGCGCCGGCTTCGGTGCACGGACCGTTGGGTGCGGCACGGCGAGAGCGCGCCTTGCGCATCCGCCCGCCGCTTGGAGTGACACGCTGCCGAGCATACGGACGCGCCCGGGTGCAGCGGTTCAGTTGTTGACCGGAATATCCCACCGCCACATTCTCGATGCCGCTGCGTATGGTTTTCCGCAGTCTTGTCGTGTCAATCCCCGTATTGCGGGCTCGCTGCGGCCGATAAGTTATTCACCATCAGAGCGGTGAACGGATGCGCCTCGATTCATCTGGTTACGGATCTCGCCCGCGGGACGGTGGCTGCCGCAAGTCATGCGTCTGGCGCGAGCGGCCAGCACGGTGCCCCCGCGCTCGCCAACGGAATGTTCGGATAAATCGACGTCGGCCGCATGAAGTATCCGATAGCGCTCGACAAGCGAGGCCGCAAATCTATTGAGCAGGTAGGCCGCTCGTCAATTACGTTGAGCGAACTGCCGTTCGGTGCGGCGAAAAAGCAGTCGCCCCCAAGATGCGCACGACGCACTCGATGAACTCCCGTTGACGCTCGAGGTCGCTGCTTGCGACGAGAGCGCCGCCATGAGGTGCGGGAACGCTCGCGCGTCGCTCAAGCGGTGCGGCGGACCGATCGGTCCCTCGACTCGCTGAGCGCAAGCCATGAACGTGAGCTGGACATCGTCCTCGTTACACGCAACACGCGGGAGCTTTTGCGAACCGGGGACCTCTGACTCGAAGATCGGAACGCATCGTAACGAGGCGTGCCCGTCTGCGCTACGCGGCGGCGAATGCGCCGAGCTTCTCGGCCCGGCCGCAACCGCTCATCGGCGATCCGCGCGCGCGACAGGCAATCTGCGGCCATTCAGGGATCGGAATTCGGCGCCAGGGAGAGGGCGGATTGCATGTATTGCGGGCGTTATGCATTCATGGGCGCGCAGATTACCATCCGTGATGTGCGGGCGAAGGTGCGGCATGTGCGCGCCGCCCGAGCCGCCGCGCAGCGTCGATCTGTGCAGGAGTATCAGCCAATGGCGCTGGAGCGACTGGCCGCCCGGCCGACTGCGGATGCCGGGCTGAAACAGGTGCAGAGGCGCATGCGCGCGACCGGCAACAAGGTCGCTGCGCAGCAGATCCTGAGCAGCCGCGATGATGGCCGCCGGTGGGCGTCGTCCTTGATTCGTCGGTCATCGTTGCCGCCCTGATCGATACCGGTCCCGACGGCAGAATGGAGCCTGCCCCAAGACCGCCTACGGCCAGGCGGCTGACCGCGAGATTGACGAGTTCATGACCGTCCCACGCTCGCGCCCAGGGTGAGAAGAAGCTCGTCCAGTTGCGCGAACGACTCGGGCATCCCTCCCTCCATCCCGGCGATGGAACGGTCGAGAGCTTCCTTCGAGGGATACAGTTCGTGCATCACCAGCAGCGTCTTGCCCTCTCTTTCGTCGAAAGTCACTGTGGTGACGGCACCGTCGTCACTTTCTTCATTCGTCCAGACGAGCCGCGAGTGCGGTGTCACTTCGATGTACCTACCGAAGAACACCATAGGCTTTGAGGCCTCATGGCGGAACTCGAAACGGTACCTGCCCCCGACACGAACATCCGTCTCGCAGGAATGCAGGGACAGGCCTGTCGACTTCGGTGCCCACCACCGCTTGAGCAGCTCGGGCTTGGTCCACGCCTCGAACACGATGCGCGCCGGGCCGTTGAAGGTTCGTGTAACGACCAGCTCACGCTCGGACTTACGTTCCACCGTCGTGCGGTTCTTCATGGCGGTAACCTCACTCTCTGTTCTTGCGCCCATCGACCCTCTCATTCCGCTTCAGTTCCTCGACAACCTTGCCCAGCTCGTCGAGGCGTGCGTCCCAGAGCTGGCGGTACCTCTCGATCCATGCCGCCTCTTCCTCCAGTCGGCGTCGGCCGAGCTTGCAGGTCCGCACGCGCCCGACCTTCTGCGTGATGACGAGCCCCGCCCGCTCCAAGACGCCGACATGCTTCTTCATGCCCGTGAGGGTCATGTGGAACTTCTCGGCAAGGTCCGTAATCGAGGCGTCTGCATGCCCGAGCTGCTCCAGAACGCCGCGTCGGGTGGCGTCCGAGAGCGCGGCAAACGAGGCATCGACGCGCGTCCGAGTACACTGAACCATCTGGTTCAGTGTATAGCACGCGGGCTGGCAGCATGCAAGCGGAACCCCAGCGCGCGCTGCGGTGCCGCCCGCCGTCACTCCCACGTCAACCTCGCCTCGGTGCTGATTCGATCGACCCGGCAATCCCTATGCCATGAGTCGTTGAGACGTCGGCGGCGATGCTTACACTGGCGGCCTTGCACTGGGGTCCTGGAGATCCCTACGCCAGCGCGTCCAGCCATTCCCCGAGCGGCAGGATCTTGACGCCGCAGCGCTCCTGCGGGCGCTCCAGGTTGAGCACGAGTTGCAGTGATTCCTTGGGATTGAGCTTTCGCGTGTAGTAGCCAAGCGACGGGCTGACCGCCTCAGCCGAGGCCTTGACCTCAATCAGCCAGTGGACTCGGCGGCTTCGAGTGACGACGAAGTCCACCTCCCGTCCTTCGCGGTCACGAAGATAGAAGAGTTCCCAGCTCTCCCCTTTGGCGTCTTTGCGAAACTGCGTGAACTTGAGCAGACAGCAGGCGACCAGGTTTTCCAGCTGTGCAGCACCGGTCTTGTCGTATGCCGCAGCGCAATCGAAAAAGTACACCTTTCGGTCCTTGCGTATGCTTCGCGGCAGACTTCTCGAGTAGGGTGAGAGCAGGAAGATCAGGTTGAGTTTCTCGAGGAGCTCAACCCATGATTTGGCCGTCGGCGGGGAAATGCCGAGCGTCTGCGCGAGGTTGTCGTAATGCGCAGATCCGCGGACGCGCTCGCGCAGCAGTTCCACGAGGTCGGCGGGGCCGCGCCAGGAACTGACTCGAGACAGATCCTGCAAGTCTTCACGAATGACCCGCTCCATCCTATCGTTGCGCAGCCGTGCCGCTTCCCGTGGCTGAAGAAACGCCTCCGGGAATCCGCCGGCTTCGAGCAGCCGTGTCAGGCGTGACCGCAGATCGAGCTGCGGCAGGAATGCCTTCGATTCGGCAACATCGATCGGATGCAACCGGTAGAGATAATGGCGGCCGGTGAGGGCATCGCCCGTCCGGCGGAACGCATCGAGTTTGGCGCTGCCCGTGACGAGCACGGGTGGCCGGTTGTGAAACTCGTCCGCAACCCCTTTGAGGAGATTTTTCCACTTGGGTGCCTTGTGCAGCTCGTCCAGGACCAGGAACGATGCGTCCTTCGGCCAGGCCAGATCGCGGATGATCCTGCGATCCTTGGCGATGTCCCAGTTGAGGTATACGCCGCGCTCGTCCAGCATCGATTGTGCGAGGGTGGTCTTGCCGCACTGGCGCGGTCCGGCGAGGAGCACCATCTTGCGCTGCAGGTCCCGTTGCAGCGAAGCATGCAAATAGCGCATCCCGCCATTCTAAATGGTATTTTATTTTCGCCAAGGCAAAAATAAAACACCATTTACTTTGGCCAGATTGTGTTCCCACCGTATGTCCGAACGGCGCATCGGTACGGGTGGCGCTGTCGATTCCAATCGTGCGGCCGAGGCCCTAGTCGAGCCGCAAGACACTGTCGACGGTGCTGCGCGCGGTGCGGCAGCCTTGCCGCAGATTCAAGACGAGTTAGAAGGCACCCTTGGCGACCGGCCGAAAACGGTCCGAGGTCCATCCATGAAGCTCGGCAATGCGCGTAAGCCTTTGATATTGTGGCGCTCCCTACGGGATTCGAACCCGTGTTACAGCCTTGAGAGGGCTATGTCCTGGGCCTCTAGACGAAGGGAGCGTGGCGGGGCCGGCATCAGGAGCGCGGTATTATAGGTATCCTGATCCATTGCTCAAGCAGAAAGCGCAGAATTGAATTCTTCCGACCCGCGCACTGATGCGCCCCATAATCCGCCCCGGGTCATCCCGCGGGCTGAGCACACTGTTTCCCGCTCGCACATCTCCCCGAACGCACTGCGCGTGCTGTACCGGCTGCGCGACGGGGGATTCCAGGCCTTTCTCGTCGGCGGTTGCGTCCGCGACCTGCTGGTCGGGCTCGAGCCGAAGGACTTCGACGTCGCCACCGATGCGCTGCCGGAGCAGGTCAAGCGGCTGTTCCGCAACTGCCGGCTGATCGGACGGCGCTTCCGTCTGGCGCACGTGTTCTTCGGCCAGGAGATCATCGAGGTGGCCACCTTTCGCGCCGCGAGCGCCCCGGCCGAGGGCGAGGAGCCGGCCGAGGAGGACTTCGCCGAGGAGGAGGCCGGCGCCGAGGAGGAGGCTGAACTGATCGATCAGGGCGGGCCGCGCACCGAGGTGCACGCGGCCGAGTTCGAAGCCGAGCACATCGGTCGCGTGGCGCCGCAGCCCGATGCGGACCTCGAGCGCATGTTCGATGCGACGGGCCGCATTCTGCGCGACAACGTCTACGGCAGCGTCGATGATGACGTGTGGCGCCGGGACTTCACCGCCAACGCCCTCTACTACAACATCGCGGACTTCTCGATCTGGGATTACGTCGGCGGCGCCGAGGACATCGCGGCGCGACGGCTGCGTCTGATCGGGGATCCGGAGACGCGCTACCGCGAGGACCCGGTGCGCATGCTGCGCGCGGCGCGCTTCGAGGCGAAGCTTGGATTCCACATCGAACCGGCGAGCGCCGAGCCGATCGAGCGGCTGCGCCCGCTGCTCGGGGCGGTGCCGCCGGCACGCCTGTTCGATGAGATGCTGAAGCTCTTTCTCACCGGCCACGGCGCGCGCAGCCTCCCGGTGCTGCGCCGGCGCGGGCTGCTCGCCGCGCTGCTGCCGAGCGTGGACGCTTATCTCGCCGCGCACCCGGACAGCCTCGTCGAGCAGCTGTTGATGAAGGGGCTGGTCAATACCGACACGCGCGTCATCGCCGGCCGCTCCGTGACCCCGACGTTCCTGATCGCGCTGCTGCTCTACGGACCGATCGCGGCGATCATCGAGTCGATGCCGCCGTCGCGCTGGCATGAGCTGTCGGCGATCCTCGATGCCTGCGATCAGGCGGTGCGCGACACCCAGCGGCACATCGCCATCCCCAGGCGTTTCTCGCTTGGCCTGCGCGAGATGTTCGCCCTGCAGCCGCGTTTGGAGCACCCGCGCGGCCGCCGCGCCCTGCGCCTGCTCGACCATCCGCGCTTTCGAGCCGGCTACGATCTGCTGCTGCTGCGCGCGCAGTTCGGCCTGGCCTCGCCGGAGCGGGCCCGATGGTGGACCGACGTGCAGGCCGCCACCGAGGAGGAGCAGGGGCGCATGGCCGATGCCCTGACGGGCGCTACGGAGCGGCCCGCCGGGCAGAAGAGTCGCCGCCGCCGCGGCGGCCGGCGCCGGCGCGTGCCGAGCGGCCCCTGAGCGTGGCGCCTATGCAGCGCTGGCAGCCGGCCTACGTCGGCCTCGGCAGCAATCTGCACGATCCGCGGCGGCAGGTGCTGACCGCCTGGGAGCGCCTCGCCGCTCTGCCCGAGACCCGCGCGGTGCTGCGCTCGCCGTTGTACGGCTCGCGCCCCTTCGGGCCGGTGTCCCAGCCGGATTTCGTCAATGCCGTAGCGGGGCTGCTCACCCGCCTCGAGCCGGGCGAGTTCCTCGGGGAACTCCAAGCGCTCGAGCTTGCCCTCGGCCGCCAGCGCGATGGGGCGCGCTGGGGGCCCCGGCTGATCGATCTGGACCTGCTGGTGTTCGGGCGGGAGCGGCGCGGGCAGGACGAGCTGGTGCTGCCGCACGCCGGGATAGTGGAGCGCAACTTCGTTCTGTATCCTCTGGCGGATATCGCCCCGGACCTCGATGTGCCCGGGCTCGGTCGGGTGTCCGAGCTCAAGGCCCGGCTCGCGCCCGAGGGCCTGTGGCGAATCGAATCCGAACAATGATGCCGGATGTCCGCCGCACGTGAATCCATGACAGGCGCAGCGCACCAGTACATCGTGGTCGAGGGGCCCATCGGGGTCGGCAAGAGCAGCCTGGCGCGCATGCTCGCCAAGAGCCTCGCGGCCGAGCCCGTGCTCGAGGATGCGCTCGCGAACCCCTTCCTCGAGCGCTTCTACAAGAATCCGCGCGCCGGCGCGCTGCCGGCGCAGCTGCACTTCCTGTTCCAGCGCTGGCAGCAGCTCGCCGCGCTCAACCAGCAGGATCTGTTCGCCGCGGTGCGCGTGGCCGATTACCTGTGGGAGAAGGATCGGCTGTTCGCCCGCGTGACGCTCGATGATGCGGAATTCGCGCTCTACGAGCAGGTGAGCAGCCGCCTCGGCCTCGAGCCGCCGAAGCCGGATCTGGTGGTGTACCTGCAGGCCCCGGTCGACGTGCTGCTCGAGCGCATCGCGCGACGCTCGATCGGCTACGAGCAATACATCGATCGGGAGTATCTGGTCCGCCTGAACGAGGCCTATGCGCGCTTCTTCCACGAATACGAGGCCGCGCCGCTGCTGATCGTCAACGCCGCGGCCATCGATCCGCTCAACAACCCGGCCGACTACGAGGAGCTGTTCGCGGCGATTCGCCGCATGAAGCGCGGCCGGCTCTACTACAACCCGATGGGGGCGCGCTCGATCTGATCGAGTAGACTAGCGCCATCATGTACACGCAACTGCAGTTTCGCGATTCGGACCGCCCGCCCGTCACGCTCGGCACGCTCGCGCGCATGAAGGCCCAGGGCGAGAAGATCGCGTGCCTGACCTGCTATGACGCCAGCTTTGGGGTCCTCGCCGATGCGGCGGACGTCGACGTCGTGTTGGTCGGGGACTCCCTCGGCATGGTGATCCAGGGACGCGACACCACCGTGCCGGTGACCATGGACCACATGGTCTATCACTGCGCCGCGGTGGCCCGCGGCGTGCACCGGCCCCTGCTCATGGCGGATCTGCCGTTCATGAGCTATCCGACCCGCGAGCGCGCGCTCGAGAACGCCGTGCGCCTGATGCAGGACGGCGGTGCGCAGATGATCAAGCTGGAAAGCGGCGGCGGTCAGGTCGAGATCGTCGAGTTTCTCGCCAATCACGACATTGCCGTGTGCGCGCATCTGGGGCTGAAGCCCCAGTCGGTGCACAAGACCGGCGGCTTTCGCGTGCAGGGCCGCCAGCAGGAGGCGGCGCAGCGCATGGTCGAGGACTCCAAGCGCCTGGAATCGGCCGGCGCCGACGTGGTGCTGCTCGAGTGCATTCCGGCCGACCTCGGCAGGACCATTACCGAGGCGCTCGCGGTGCCGGTCATCGGCATCGGCGCCGGACCCGACACCGACGGGCAGATCCTCGTCCTCTACGACATTCTCGACATCACCACCGGGCGCAAGCCGCGCTTCGTGCGCAATTTCATCGCCGGCGCCGGGGATAACCTCGAGGCCATCAAGCGCTACGTCGCCGCCGTGCGCGAGCGCGACTATCCGGCCCCCGAACACTGCTTCTGAGCCCATGCGCCGTGTCACGAGCATCGCCGAAGTGCGCGCCGCCGTGCGCGCGTGGCGGCGCGCCGATCAGCGTATCGTGTTCGTGCCGACCATGGGCAATCTGCACGAGGGACACCTCAGTCTGATCGAGGCGGCGCGCGCGCACGGGGAGCGCTTCATCGCCAGTCTCTTCGTCAACCCCATGCAGTTCGGGCCGAACGAGGACTTCGCGCACTATCCGCGCACGCCCGAGCGCGACGAGCGCATGCTGCGCGATGCCGGCTGCGATCTGATGTTCATGCCGGATGTCGCCGAGATGTACCCGCACGGCCACGAGGGGGCCACGCGGGTCGAGGTGCCGGGGCTCTCCGACATCCTGTGCGGGGAGTTCCGCCCGGGACATTTCCAGGGCGTGAGCACCGTGGTGTGCAAGCTGCTGCACATCGTCGAGCCCGACGCCGCCGTGTTCGGCGAGAAGGATTTTCAGCAGCTGACGGTGATCCGCCGGATGGTGAGCGAGCTGTGCATGCCGGTGAGCATCATCGCCGCCGCCACGGTGCGCGACAGCGACGGGCTCGCCATGAGCTCGCGCAATCAGTACCTGACCGCAGCCGAGCGCCAGCGGGCACCGGCGCTCTATCAGGCGCTCGTGGCGGCTGCGCGCCGCCTGGCGGCGGGCGAGCGCGACTATGCCGACATCGAGCGCGAGGGCCTGCGTGCGCTCGAGCGCGAGGGCTTCCGGCCCGATTATTTCGCGGTCAAGCGCGCCGAGGACCTCGGGCCGCCGGCCGCGGACAGCGCTCATCTGGTGGTGCTGACGGCGGCGCGTCTCGGCAGAGCGCGCCTGATCGACAACGTGCAGGTGAGACTCTAGCTCGAGGCCGCCAGGCGCTCGAGTGCCCAGTCGATGTGCTCGCGCACCAGCGGCGAGGCGTGCGTGCGGCGCCGCTGGAGAACCTCTGTGGCGGCCGGGTCGGGCGGGGCGTTGCCGAGCGCCACGGCGATGTTGCGCGACCAGCGCTCGTAGCCGATGCGGTAGATCGCCGAGCCGCGCATGCGGGCGTCGAACTCGCTCTCGCTCCAGGCCATGAGCGAGGTGAGGCGGGGCGCATCGAGCCCGTGACGCACCTTGAAGTCCGGGTGCGTCGCGGCGCGCGCGAACTTGTTCCAAGGGCACACCAGCTGGCAGTCATCGCACCCGTAGATGCGGTTGCCGATCGCCGGGCGCAGCTCGATGGGAATGGGGCCGTCGAGCTCGATCGTCAGGTAGGAGATGCAGCGGCGCGCATCCAGCCGGTAGGGGGCGATGATCGCTTCCGTCGGGCACGCGCTGATGCACGCTGAGCACGAGCCGCAGTGGGCGCCCGCGCGCCGGTCGGGCGGTAGCGGCAGGTCGGTGAGGATTTCCCCGAGAAAGAACCAGGAACCGGCCTCGCGCGCGATGAGGTTGGTGTGTTTGCCGATCCAGCCGAGGCCGGCGTTGCGGGCGAGCGCCTTCTCCAGAACCGGCGCGCTGTCGACACACACGCGGTAGCCGAAAGTGCCGATGCGCTCGGCGAGCTCGCGGGCGAGACGCGCGAGCGCGCCGCGCAGCACCTTGTGGTAGTCACGCCCGAGGGCATAGCGGGAGAGGTAGCCGGCGGCCGGGTCGGCGAGCACCGCTTCAGCCGTGCGGGCCCCGGGCGGCCAGTAGTCCATGCGCACGCTGATGACGCGCACGGCGCCGGGCAGCAGCTCGGCCGGGCGGCTGCGCAGCGTGCCGTGCCGCTGCATGTAGTGCATCCGGCCGTGCAGGCCCGACTCGAGCCAGCGCAGCAGGCGCTGCTCGTCCTCGGGCAGCTCGACCCCCGTGACCCCGAGCCGCGTGAACCCCATCCCGCGCGCCCGCTCGGCGAGCCACGCCTTCAGTGCCTCGAGCTCGAGCATCGGTGGGTTCATGGCCGCCTCACCGGGCCAGTATAATCAACCGCATGTCCCTGCCGGCCTCGCTCCATACCTCGGCCCAGGTGCGCGACATGGATCGCGCCGCGATCGACACGCTCGGACTCCCCGGCTATACGCTCATGCAGCGGGCGGGCGAGGCGGCGCTGCGCTGCCTGCGCGAGCGCTGGCCGGCGGCGCGGCGCATCGCAGTGGTCTGCGGCCCCGGCAACAATGCCGGGGACGGTTACGTGTTGGCGCGCCTGGCGCGCGCCGCCGGGTGCGAGGTCGCCGTGCTCGCCGCCAGTGCGCCCGAGCGCCTGCGCGGCGATGCGC
>JAJYLP010000024.1 GCA_021787615.1 Pseudomonadota bacterium | reverse complement strand
GCACGAACGGCAGTGCGAACAGCGGCACCGACAGCGCTTGCATCTGGAAGAAGACGAACCAACGGAGCTCATCCCCGCGCCAGCGCGCGCGCAGCGCCTGGTAACGGCCGTCCTCCTGCTCGCGACGCAAGCGCATCGCCAGATGCACCGCCAGACGCACTGCCCAGGCCCCGCCGAGCGCGCCGAGCAGGATGCGCGGCGCGCCCGCGCCGGCCATCCCCTACATGGCCGCCACCATCACGGAAACGGACGGACAGGTCGGATGGACGGCTACGATGGACATCGGCAAGGCCCGCATGATCGTGGTGCCGGCGGCCCCGCAGCCGGTGCGGCCCGGCCGCACGCCCGAACTGTGGCTGATTCCGCACGGCGGGCGGCTGACGAGAATGAACACCAGGGCTGCACAGGCGGCGGCAAGCAGTGCGCCGGTGCCCAGGGTCAGCCAATGCCACAGCCGCAGGTTCATCCACAGCCCGTCGCTCGCGCGGCCGGCCGGCGCGTCGAATTGCAGCGTCGTGCGGCTGCGCTGCCAGAGCCGCTCCGGCGGCATCTGCGGCGCGACTTGCTCCGCCAGCGGCAGCAGGCGCCGGTGCCACTGCGCTTCAGCCGCCGCCGCTGCGCTGCTCGAGGCCAGTTCCTGCTCGACCGCGGCGCGGGCATCGGCATCGAGCACGCCGAGCACGTACTCGGCGTAGCGCAGTTCGCCATCTTCCTCGTTGGGCGGAGTCGTCATGTCTCAAGGCACGTGCGCAGCTGCAGCAGAGCGCGGCGGATCCAGCTCTTCATCGTCGCGAGCGGTACCTGACCGCGTCTCGCCAGTTCCTGATACGTCGCGCCGGTGAAGAAGGCTTCACGCACCGAGCGGCTGTGCTTGGGGTCAAGTTGGTCCAGACAGCGCTCAAGGCGCAGGTAATCCTCGCTCGCCTCGGCGCGCGCGGCCGGTCCCCGGCCCTCATCGGGCAGGCGCTCGAGGTCGATAGGCTCGGCGTCGGTGTCCGGGCGGCGTTGGCGCAGCCGGTCGATCGCCCGGTTGCGCACCAGTGTGGTGAGCCAGGTGCCGGCGCTGGCAACAGCGGGATTGTAGCCATCCGCCCGGCGCCAGATCGCGATGAACGCCTCCTGCAGCACCTCCTCCGCTTCGCTGCGCTCGCGCATCATGCGCACGCACAGCCCGAACAGGCGCGGTGCGCTCCGGCGGTACAGTTGGGCGAATGCGGTACGGTCGCGCATTGCGGTGCGAGCCAGGAGCTGCTCGAGCGTGACGGTCTCGGTGGACGTGTCGTTCATCAGCTGACCGCGCTGCGGCGCCTGCCGTGTGGGTCGGGCTGCGGGCCGACTCTCGCTCCGCCGGATTGACGGCGTTAACCGGAGCGGGGGATTCTCACGAATCATCCCGGCGCTTTCAAGCGTACTGCCCAGCCACCGCTCGCGTGCAGATGGCAAGTCGGTACATTCCGCAGCCGCTGACACGCAAGCCGGCATTTCCGGCGCGTGCGCTCCTGTACTAATCTTTCGCTGCCATGGCAGACGCGGCCACAGTGTCCTGCGCGGATACGGCGCCCGCCGGCGCGCCCTGCCGGCACGCCGGCTCGCGCGAGCGTATGCCATGCGCGCTTGCGCCAATGGCTGCGATCGGGCCCGCTGCGCCCGCACCTGCGGCAGCGCCGGACCGCAATACCGGAGGCTGGCAATGATGGTCAACGGAACCGTTGTCGCGCTGTCGCGCATACAGTTCGCCGCGACGGCGCTGTATCACTTTCTGTTCGTGCCGCTGACGCTCGGGCTGAGCTTCCTGCTCGCCGCGATGGAGACCGTCTTCGTCACCACCGGCAAGCCGATCTACAAGGACATGGCCCGCTTCTGGGGCAAGCTCCTGATGATCAACTTCGCGCTCGGCGTGGCGACCGGCCTGACCATGGAGTTCCAGTTCGGCACCAACTGGTCGTTCTATTCCGGCTTCGTCGGCGACATCTTCGGCGCGCCGCTCGCCATCGAGGGTTTGATGGCGTTTTTCATGGAGTCGACCTTCATCGGGCTGATGGTGTTCGGCTGGGAGCGCCTCTCCAAGGGCCAGCACCTCGCCGTCACCTGGCTCGTGGCGTTCGGTTCGAACCTCTCGGCGCTGTGGATCCTGGTCGCCAACAGCTTCATGCAGAATCCCAGGGGCGCGGCGTTCGACCCGCTGACCATGCGCATGCAGCTCACCAGCTTCCCGCAGCTGATCTTCAATCCCGACGCGCAGTCGAAGTTCGTGCACACCAGCGTCGCCGGCTACGTCACGGCGGCCATCTTCGTCGCCGGCGTCAGCGCGTACTACATGCTGCGCAAGCGGCACGTCGAGCTCGCCAAGCGCTCCTTCCGCATGGCCGCGCTGTTCGGCGTGCTGGCCACGATTGCCGTGATCACCCTCGGCGATGCGCTCGGCTTCGTCGATGCGCGCGTGCAGCCGACCAAGCTCGCCGCGATGGAGGGGCTGTGGAAGTCCGAGGCCGCGCCCATGCCGTTCAACCTCATCGCCTTCCCGAGCCAAGCGCAGCGCAGGAACGTGGCCGACGTGCGCGTGCCGTATCTGCTGTCGCTGCTGGTGACCCATTCGCTCACCGGCACGGTGCCGGGCGCTGATGCGCTCGAGCGCCAGGCGGTGAGCCGGATCGAGGACGGTATTCCGGCGGTGCAGGCGCTGCACGTGCTCGCCAGGAATCCGACGGATGCGGCGGCGCTCGCCGAGTTCGACGCGCACCGCAAGGATCTCGGCTATGGATTTCTGCTCGAGCGCTACGCGCCGGATCTGAACGATGCGAGTCCGGCGCAGCTCGAGCGGGCGGCCCGCGACATCATACCGCCCGTGGCGGCGGTGTTCTGGTCGTTCCGCGTGATGGTGGCGCTCGGGCTGCTGATGTTGGCGTACTTCGTGATCGCCGTCCTCTACACGCTGCGCAACCGGATCCAGCGCAAGACGTGGCTGCTGAAGACGGCGGTGTGGATGATCCCGGTGCCGTTCATCGCCAATGAGGCCGGGTGGCTCGTGGCCGAGCTCGGCCGCCAGCCCTGGACGGTGTTCGATGTGCTGCCGACGTGGATGAGCGCCTCGACGCACAGCGTGGCGTACATGGCGTTCTCGCTGATCGGCTTCGTGGTGCTCTACTCGGTGTTCATCGCCGTCGAGATGTACCTGATGGTGCGGGCCATCCGGTTGGGCCCGGCCGAGCCCGGCGATGCCGGTGGGCCGGGCTCACAGGTGCGCCCGTCGCTCTCGCCGCGGCCGCTGCCGGCAGCGCCCTACGGCGGCAGACTGGAGGGTTGAGTCATGTCGCTTTATGCGATCCTGCAGGTGATCTGGTGGCTGCTGCTCGGCGTGCTGCTGATGGGGCTCGCGGTCATGGTCGGCATGGACATGGGCGTCGGGGCGATCCTGCGCTACGTCGGGCGCAGCGACCTCGAGCGGCGCATCGCGCTGAACATCATCGGGCCGCACTGGGACGGCAACCAGGTCTGGTTCATCCTCGGCGGCGGAGCCATCTTCGCGGCGTTTCCGCTGATCTACGCCACGGCGTTCTCCGGCTTCTACGTGGTGATGCTGCTGCTGCTGTGGACCATGATCATGCGCCCGCTCGGCTTCGAGTACCGCAGCCAGCTCGCGAGCCCCGCCTGGCGCAACGTGTGGGACTGGGTGTTCTTCGTCAGCGGAGCGGTGCCGATGATCGTCTTCGGGGCGGCCTTCGGCAATCTCTTTCACGGGGTGCCGTTTCATTTCTCCTGGGACATGACCTCGTACTACACCGGCAGCTTCCTCGGGCTGCTCAATCCCTTCGCCATCGCCGCCGGCGTGCTCTCGTTCGCGCTCTCGGCAATGATGGGCGCACTCACCGTGATGAACGGCGCCGAGGCGGCGATGTTCGAGCGCGCGCGCCGGCTCGCGCAGCTCGCCGCGGTGGTGGCGATCGCGCTGTTCGCGATCTGCGGCCCGTGGGTGCATGCCCTTGACGGGTATCGTCTGATCGGCGGCCCGGGGCCCGGGGTGCCGCAGACGCCGCTGCAGCAGAGCGTCGCGGTCGCGCACGGCGCCTGGCTCTCGAACTTCGCGGCGCATCCGCTGCTGTGGCTGCTGCCGGTCGCGGGCTTCGCAGGCATGGCGGGCGCCCTGCTCGCGGCGCGCGCCGCTCGCTCGCACCTCGGCTGGTGGCTGGGCGCGCTGGCGTGGATCGGCGTCATCGGCACCGCGGGCGCGGCGCTCTTCCCGTTCATGCTGCCCTCCAGCACCGATCCGTCGATGAGCCTGACGTTGTGGAACTCCAGCTCGAGCCGGGCGACGCTGCTGTGGATGGTCGGCTTCGCGGCCTTCTTCGTGCCGCTGGTACTGTGGTACACGAGTTGGGCGTTCTGGGTGATGCGTGGCAAGGTCAGCGCTGAACAGATCACTCGAGGCGATGAGCACGCATACTGAGGAGACGGCCGTGCGTACCTTCCTTTACTTTCTGCTGTACATGATCATCGCCGTGGCCGTGATCTTTCTCGCCGCCGTTCTCGGGGCGCACGGCGCGTGGTATTTCGCCTGGCTGGTCGGCACCGCCATGATCGTCCTGATCAGCGCCGCCGGCGGCGCGCTGCTCGATACTCAGGAGGAGCACGCCGCCGAGCCCGCCCCCGCCGAGCGCGACCGGTCCTGACGGGACAGCCTCAGAGGCCGCCGGCCGACCCGCCCGTGCGGCGCGGCGACCCATCGGCGGGCGAGTGGCTGCGCCGGCAGGCCCGGCCGCTGCGCGCGCCGCTCGCCCGCTCCGGGCTCCTCACCGCGCTGCAGGCGCTCGCCCTCGTGGCGCAGGCGTGGCTGCTCTCCGCAATCCTCACCGCCGCACTCTTTGCGCACGCGCCGCTCGCGCGGCTGTGGCCGCAGTGGCTCGCACTGCTCGTGCTCGCGCCGCTGCGGCTGCTGTTGGGCGTGGGCGCGCGGCGCACCGCCTTTCGGGCGGCACAGCGGCTCGGTGCAAGCCTGCGCGCGCGGGTGCTGCGCGGCGCTCAGGCGCTCGGGCCATACGGCCTGCGCGCGCAGGCGAGCGGTGACCTGATCACCCGCTTGGTCGATGGCATCGATGCGGTGCTGGCGTATTTCGCCCGCTACCTGCCCCAGGCCGCATCGGCGGCCCTGATTCCGCCCCTGCTCGCCATGTTCGTGTTCCCGGCGGACTGGCTCTCGGGCCTGATCCTGCTGCTGACCGCGCCGCTCATTCCGCTGTTCATGATGCTGGTGGGCAAGGCCGCCGCGCAGGCGAGCGAGCGGCGCTACGGCCAGCTGAGGCGCCTCGGCGCGGCGTTCATCGAGGCGCTCGGCGGACTCGTCACGCTGCGCCAGATAGGCGCCGCCGGAGACTTCGCCGAGCGCCTCGATGCCGAGGGCGAGGCGTATCGGGTGCTCACCATGCAGGTGCTGCGGGTCGCGTTCCTCTCGGCCCTGGTGTTGGAGTTCTTCGCCACGGTCAGCATCGCCGTGGTCGCGGTGCTGATCGGCTTTCGCCTGCTGTGGGGTGAGCTGACGCTGCGCGCGGGCCTGTTCGTCCTGCTGCTTGCCCCGGAGTTCTACCTGCCGCTGCGCGCGCTCGGCGGTCTGCGCCATACGCGCATGGACGCGCTCGCCGCGGCGCAGGAGCTCCAGGGGCTCGATGCGGTCGCGCCCGAGGCGGCGGCGGCGCCCCGCGCGGTGCACGCGCCGCATGAGGCGGCGCCGCAGATCCGTTTCGAGCGTGTCGGCTATGAGCACGGCGGACGGGCCGCGGCGCTGAGCGAGTGCAGCTTCGCGGTGCCGGCGCGCGCCGTGACCGCGCTGGTCGGTGCATCCGGGGCGGGCAAGAGCACGCTGCTCAGCGTACTGCTCGGCTTCGCCGCCCCCTATACCGGGCACGTTTGGATCGACGGCCTCGAGCTGTCCGAACTCGATGTGGCGCAGTGGCGAGCGCTCGTTGCCTGGGTGCCGCAGCAGGCGCACGTGTTTGAGGGCAGCGTGCGTGACAACCTCCTGTTGGCCGCTCCCGGTGCCGATGCGGGGGCGCTGCGGCGCGCCGCCGAGCGGAGCGGCCTCGCGGCGGTGCTCGAGCGCCTGCCGCACGGCTGGCAGACACCGCTCGGCGAGCGCGGCCTGGGCCTCTCCGGCGGCGAGCTGCAGCGCCTGGCGCTCGCCCGGGCGCTGCTGCGCGAGCAGGCGCGGGTCTGGCTGCTCGATGAGCCGACCGCGCACCTGGACAGTGCCGGCGCGCAGGCCGTGGGGGCGGTGATCCGCGCGGCCGCCGAGACGCGCACCGTAGTGCTGGTGGCGCACCGCTTGAGCGCGGTCCGCGCGGCCGACCGGGTCGTGGTCCTCGGCGGGGGCCGCGTGATCGAGCAGGGGCCGCCGCTCGAGCTCGCCCGGGCGCGTGGCGTCTATGCCGAGCTGCTGCAGGCGGAGCAGTCATGAGGCCCGCGCTGGCGCCGGTGCTGTCTCGGCTGTGGGCCCTGATGCGGCCCTATCGCCCCTGGATGGCCGGCGGCGCCGCTCTCGCCCTGCTGGCCGCGCTCGCGGCCATCGGTCTGATGGCCGTATCGGGGTGGTTCATCGCCGTCATGGCGCTGGCGGGGGCGAGCGGCGCGGCCATCAATTACTTCACACCGGCGGCGGCCATCCGCGCCTTCGCCATCCTGCGCAGCGGCGCCCGCTATGGCGAGCGGGTCGTCACCCACGAGGCGACGCTGCGCGGACTCGCCGGCCTGCGCGCCTGGCTGTTCCGGCGGCTGATTCCGCTCGCGCCGGCGCGGCTGTCCGCGCTGCGCAGCGGCGAGCTGTTCGCCCGGCTGCGCGCCGATATCGATGCGCTCGAGCATTTCTATCTGGCCGTATGGGTGCCCGCCTCGGTGGCGCTGCTCAGCGTCGCGACGGCGCTCGTGCTCACCGCCTTCACGCTGCCTGCTGCGGTGCTGCCCCTGCTGCTCGGCACGCTGCTCGCTGCAGTCGTGTTGCCGCTGTGGATCGAGCGCCGCGCCGCGCGCGACTCGCGGCAAACGGTACTCGATGCCGCGGCGCTGCGGGGTCTGCTGCTCGATGCGCTGCGCGGTCACAGCGAGTTGCTCGCCTGGGGCGGGGTCCCCGCGCACAACTCTCGCGTCGAGTCGCTTGCCGCGCGGCTGGACATTCACCGTACGCGCCTCGATCAGCTTCAGGCCGTTGGCGGCGGACTGGCCGGACTCTCTGCGCAGCTGTCGCTTCTCGCCGTGCTCGTCGCCGGGCTGGCGGCGGTGCACAGCGGGGCGCTCACGCCGCCGGAGCTGGTGATGCTCGCGCTGCTGACGCTGGCGCTGTTCGAGGCGATCGCGCCGCTCGCGGAGGCGCTGGCGCAGTGGCGCGCCACAACCCTCGCCGGGGAGCGGGTGTTCGATCTCGCCGATACGCCGCCGGTGTTCATCGAGCCGGCGCTCGGCACGCCGCTGCCGCCGCGCTGCGACATCGAGTTCGAGAACGCGCACCTGCGCTATGCGCCGCATCTGCCCTGGGCGCTCGCAGGGGTCGATCTCGTGCTCGCTGCCGGGGCGCGCGTGGCCGTGGTCGGTGCCTCCGGCGCCGGCAAGAGCTCGCTGCTCGCGGCGCTGCTGAAGTTCTACCCGCTGCAGCAGGGACGCGTCCTGTTCGGCGGTGAGTCCGTGGCGGGGCTGCCCGGCGATCCGCTGCGCCGGCGCATTGCGGTCATCGCGCAGCAGACCACGCTGTTCGATCTGTCGTTGCGGGACAACCTGCTGCTCGCGGCGCCGGAGGCGAGCGCCGGGCAGATCGAGCGTGCCGTGAGTCTGGCGCAATTGGACGCGTTCGTGGCGTCCCTGCCGCAGGGTTACGACACCGTGCTCGGCGAAGGCGGCGCACGGGTCTCCGGCGGCGAGGCGCGGCGCATCGTGATCGCCCGTGCACTGCTGCAGGATGCGCCGGTGCTCGTGTTGGATGAGCCGACCGAGGGGTTGGATGCGCGCACGGCGCGCGATTTGTACACGGCGCTGGATGCGGCAGGTCGCGGCCGGACGCTGCTGCTGATCACGCACCGCTTGAGCGGCCTCGAGCGGCTCGTCGATGAGGTGGTGGTCATGGATGCGGGCAGAATCCGCGCGCGCGCGCCGGTGGGCGAGTATCTGGCCGGGGAGCGAGGCGGTTGAGTGGCGCGGGAGCCCGGCGTGCGCGGCGGCGCCGGAATATGTCGCGTGCGCCATTGGCGAGGTGAAAATCAAGGAGTAGAGTCACAAAATCAGAAGCTCGTACGCGTCAGCGGCGCCCAATTCGCGCTTCGGACTCACGACAGGCCCCTGGCGCAGGGCCTGCACGGACGGCCGCGGGAGATCAGAATGAGAACAATAACGGGCACGATGCTGCTGGCGCTGCTGGCGGCGGCCGGATCGGCGAGCGCCGCCTCACTCACGTTCGGCCAGTGGCGCGTCGCCACCAGCGCCGACGGTCATTACACGTATGCGGCCACGGTCAATCACCGCGGCGAGGTGTTCGGCGAGTTTTGTGAATTCAAATCGGCCGCGTGCCACTGGCTGCTCGCGGTGCACACGCCGTGCCGCTTCGGCGACGTCTACCCGGTGCTCGCCAATTCCGCCGCCGGCGCCAACCCCATCGCGATCTTCTGCGTCGGCGCGCTCGGCGGGCACACCTATGGCATGGCGCTGATGAACCAACGCAAGCTCGAGGCCAGCATCGCGCACTCCCGGCGGATCGCATTCGCCGTGCCGCTCGATGGCGGCGGCTTCGCCTTCACGCGTTTTGCGCTCGCGGGCCGGCTGCACGCCACCGCGCTGCTGCAGAGAGCCCTCGCCGCGGAACTCGCGCGGCGCCGTCGCTCGGGGGTCCCCCAGATGGGACTCTAGCCCCCTCCCTCTTCAGGGGGGGCTTGCCCAATCGGCCCGCAGGTCTATCGTCCGGGGGGCCGCGAGCGCCCCCGCGCGGTGGGCCCGGCAATGCCGGGCGGGGCCTCGATTCGGTTAAAATAGCGGCCTATACCCTTGCGGATGCGCATGGCGCGGCTCCGGCGGCCCGGCCCGGGCGGTGTCTCGGACCGGTTGCGCGCGGGCCCGCCCGAGGACACAGGAGAATGGGAGTCGTGGACAAACGCGTAATGTGGCGACGGCTGATCATCGTGATTGTCGCGATGGCCGTCCTGTTGGGCGGGGTGGCGGCGTGGAACGCCATCAAGGCGCATTTCATCCAAAAATTCATGGTGAAGAATGCCCAGCAGCCGCAGACGGTGAGCACCGCGGTGGTGAGTTACTCGCAATGGCAGCCGCAGGTGACCGCGCTCGGGAGCCTGCGCGCCGTGCACGGCGTCGAGGTGACCACGCAGGTGGCCGGCATGGTGGCAAGCGTGGACTTCAGGTCCGGGCAGACCGCCCGCACCGGCCAGGTGCTGGTGCAGCTGAACGCCGCCCCGGATATCGCGAAGCTGCATTCATTGCAGGCGGTCGCGCACTACGCGGCGCTGACGTATCAGCGCGACATCCTCCAGTACAAGGCCCAGGCCATCGGCAAAGCGACGCTCGATGCGGCCACGGCCGACTGGAAGAGCGCCGTAGCGCAGGCAGCGGCGCAGGCGGCGCTCGTGGCCGAGGAGACCGTGCGGGCGCCGTTCAACGGGCGGCTCGGCATCACCACGGTCAATCCGGGCGAGTACCTGCAGCCCGGCACGGCGATCGTCAGTTTGGAATCGCTCGATCCGATCTTCGTCGATTTCCGGCTGCCGCAGAGTGATCTGTCGCGCATCCGTGTCGGGGAGCCCGCCCGCGTGAGGACCGATGCGTTCCCGGGCAAGACCTTTACCGGCCGGGTGACCTCGATCGATTCGCTGGTCGATCCGTCGACGCGCAACTTCGAGGCCGAGGCCACCATCACCAATCCGCAGCGCCTGCTGCGTCCGGGGATGTTCGTGGACACGGCGGTGGATTCAGGCGCAAAACGCCGCTACCTGACGCTGCCGCAGACGGCAATTACCTACAACCCATACGGCAACACCGTGTTCGTGGTGCACAAGGACCCCGGCCCCAAAGCGCGCATCACCGTAGCGCAGGTGTTCGTCACCCTCGGGCCGACCCGTGGCGATCAGGTCGCGGTGCTGAAGGGCCTGAAGGCCGGCGACATCATCGTCACGAGCGGGCAGCTGAAGCTGAAGAACGGCTCCGCCGTCACCATCAACAACAGCGTGCAGCCGCTCAACAACCCCAATCCGTCGCCCCAGGAAGAGTGAGGCGCGCGGCGTGAAGTTCACCGAATTGTTCATCCGCCGGCCGGTGCTCTCGGCCGTCGTCAGCCTGCTGATGCTGGTGCTCGGGCTGCGCGCGATCTTCCAGCTGCCGGTCACGCAGTATCCGAAGACCCAGAGCGCGGTCATCACCGTCACCACCTACTACTACGGCGCCGATGCCAACACGGTGGCGGGGTTCATCACCCAGCCGCTCGAGGCGGCCATCGCCCAGGCCCAGGGCATCGACTACCTGTCCTCCTCCTCGAGCACCGGAACGTCGGTGATCACCGCGACGCTGCGGCTCAATTACAGCGCCAATCGTGCGCTGACGGAGATCAGCGCACAGGTGAACGCGGTGCGCAATCAGCTGCCGCCGCAATCGCAGCTGCCGGTCATTCAGCTGGCCAAGAACCAGACGACCGACACGATGTACATCGGCTATTTCAGCACTGTGATCCCCACCAATGCGCTGACGGACTTCCTGTTGCGCGTGGTGCAGCCGCAGCTGAACGCGATTCCCGGCGTGCAGAACGCCGAGGTCCTCGGCGGACGCACGTTCGCGCTGCGCGCCTGGCTCGATCCGCAGCGCATGGCGGCCCATGGCGTCACGGCCGCCGACGTCTCCCAGGCGCTCGCGGCCAACAACTACCTGTCCGCCGCGGGCGAGACCAAGGGTCAGATGGTGAGCATCAAGCTCACCGCCTCGACCGACCCGCATACCCTGCGCGAGTTCCGCAACCTCGTCATCCGCGACCACAACGGCGCGATCGTGCGCCTGAAGGACCTGGCCACAGTGGTGCTGGGCGCGCAGAACTACGACACGGCGGTGGCCTTCAGCGGCCGGCCCGGGGTGTTCATCGGCATCAAGGCCGCCCCCAGCGCCAGCGTGCTCACCATCGCCAAGCGCGTCAAGGCGCAGCTGCCGGTGATCGCCCGGCAGCTGCCGAACGGCATCTCGCAGAAGGTGGTGTTCGATGCCACCACGTTCATCTATTCCTCGATCGTCGATGTGGTGCGCACGCTGATCGAGACGCTGCTCATCGTCACCGTAGTCATTTTCCTATTCCTCGGCAGCGCGCGCGCCTCCGCGGTGCCCGCCCTCGCTATGCCGTTGTCGATCGTGGGCGCGTTCATCTTCATGCTGGCGCTCGGCTACTCGATCAACCTGCTGACGCTGCTCGCGCTGGTGCTGGCGATCGGTCTGGTGGTCGATGACGCCATCATCGTCGTCGAGAACATCGACCGGCACATGAAGGAAGGGAAGTCGCCGCTCGAGGCGGCGATACTCGGCGCGCACGAGCTCAACGGCCCGATCATCGCCATGACCGTGGTGCTGGTGGCCGCGTACGCGCCGATCGCCTTTCAGACCGGGCTCACCGGCGCGCTGTTCACGCAGTTCGCCTTCACCCTGGTCGGCGCGGTGGTCTGCTCGGCCATCGTCGCGCTCACGCTCTCACCGATGCTCTGCTCGCGCATCTTCCGCAGCGATCAGGAGGACAGCCGGTTCACGCATCTGCTCGATCGCGCCTTCAACGGGCTGCGCAAGGGGTACCGGCGCGTGCTCTCCAGCTGGCTCGCCACCTGGCCGGTGCTGATCCTGCTCGGCGTGGCGCTGCTCGGCGGTGTGTTTTATCTGTTCAGAACGTCCAAGTCGCAGCTCGCGCCGCAAGAGGACCAGGGCGTGGTGATGTACCAGCTGATCGGACCGCCCGATGCGACGCTGCAGCAGATGCACACCTACACGCACCAGATCTTCAACATGGCGCGCACGCTGCCGGAGTACCGCCAGGCGTTCCAGATGATCGGCGTCCCCGCGCAGAACCAGGGGCTCGGCGGCGTTCTGCTCAAGCCCTGGGATCAGAGGACCCGCACCGCGACCCAGCTGCAGCAGGTGCTGCAGCAGCGCTGGAACCACATCGCCGGGGCGCAGGTGGCCGCCTTCCAGTTCCCCTCGCTCCCCGGGGCGCAGGGTCTGCCCGTGCAGTTCGTGATCACCACCGCCGAGCCGATCAGCCGCCTGTATTCGGTGTCGCAGAAGGTGCTCGACCGGGCGCGCGAGAGCGGTCTGTTCTTCTTCGTCGCCTCCGACCTGAAGATCGATCAGCCGCAGGATCAGATCGTGGTCAACCCGAACAAGGTGGCCGACCTCGGGTTGACGCAGCAGGATGTGGCCAACACCCTCGGCGCAGCGCTCGGCGGCGGCTACGTCAATTACTTCGAGTTGGCCGGCCGTTCGTACGAAGTGATGCCGCAAGTGCTGCAGAAGTACCGGCTGAACCCGCATCAGGTGCTCGATTACTACCTGCGCACCGCGGGCGGCGCTCTGGTGCGGCTCGGCACGGTGGCGCGCCTGAAGCGCGAGGTGGTGCCGGAGTCGATCAATCACTTCCAGCGGCTGAATTCCGCTACCATCGCCGGAGCGGCGGCGGTCCCGCAGGGCGAGGCGCTCGCCTTCCTGCGCAAGACGCTCGCGCAGGTCGCGCCGAGCGGCTTCAGCGCCAACTACTCCGGACAGTCGCGCCAGTTCATGGAGGGATCGAACAGCTTCCTCGTGACCTTCGGGTTCTCGCTGATCATCGTGTTCCTGGCGCTCGCGGCGCTGTTTGAGAGTTTCCGCGATCCGGTGGTTATCCTGGTGTCGGTGCCGGCGGCGCTGTTCGGGGCGCTGCTGTTCATCAACGTCGGCCTCACCACGCTCAACATCTACACCCAGGTCGGGCTGGTGACACTGCTCGGCCTGATCAGCAAGCACGGCATTCTGATGGTGCAGTTCGCCAACGATCTGCAGCGCGCCGGGCACAGCAAGCTCGAGGCGATCGAGGAGGCCGCCGAGGTGCGGCTGCGGCCGATCCTGATGACGACCGCGGCGATGGTCGTGGGCGTGCTGCCGATGGTGTTCGCCACCGGCGCGGGCGCTGCCGGGCGGCGCGCGATGGGCATCGTGATCGCCACGGGACTGTCGATCGGGACGCTGTTCACGCTGTTCATCGTGCCGGCGGTGTACCTGCTGCTCGCGGCCGATCACGAGCGCGACCGCGAGCGAGCCGCGGTGATGCAGCCGGCCGCCGAGTAGCCGGCCGGCGCCTCGGCGGCGCGGAAATTGATCCGCGTCAAATCCGCACGCGCGCGGTGCGCTAGCGTCCGCGCGGATGGCATTTCACGATCTGCGCACGTTTCTCGCGCACCTGGAAGAGCGAGGCGATCTGCGCCGCGTTACTGTCCCGGTCAGCCCCGAGCTGGAAAGCACCTCGTTCTGCCTGCGCGCCCTGCGCCAGGCGGGTCCGGCGCTGCTGTTCGAGCGGCCCGCCGGCGCACACCATGCGCTGCTCGGCAACGTATTCGGCCATGCGCGTCGGATCGAGGCGGCGCTCGGGCGCGAGGGCGCCGGCGCGCTGCGCGAGCTCGGCGAGCTGCTCGCGGCGCTGAAGGAGCCGCACTGGCCGTCGAACGTGCGTGAGGCGCTCGCCAGCTGGCCGCAGTTCGCGCAGCTGGCGCACGTCGCGCCGCGGCGCGTGGCGCGCGCGCCGTTTCAGGAGCATACGCTCGGCGGCGGGCAGATCGACCTCGCGCGCCTGCCAATTCAGCGCTGCTGGCCCGAGGATGTCGCACGGCTGATCACGCTCGGTCTGGTGGTGACGCGCGGGCCGCGCAAGGAGCGCCAGAACGTGGCGGTTTACCGCCAACAGGTGCTCGGGCGGGATCGGGTGATCATGCGCTGGCTCGCGCACCGCGGCGGAGCGGGCGACTTCGCCGATTGGCAGGCGGACCGCCCCGGGCAGCCCTTCCCGGTGCTGATCGCCATCGGCGCCGATCCGGCGACGGTGCTCGCGGCCGCGGCGCCCATTCCGGACACGCTCTCGGAGTATGAGTTTGCCGGCCTGCTGCGCGGGGAGCGCAGCAACGTCGTGCGCTGCGAGCTCACCGGACTCGATGCGCCGGCGGGGGCGGAGATCGTCCTGGAGGGCTTCATCCGGCCGGGCGATACGGCCCGCGAGGGTCCGTTCGGCGATCACACCGGCTACTACAACTCCCAGGCCGACTTTCCCGTGCTCACCCTGGAGCGCATGCATCTGCGCGACGGGGCGATCTATCAGGGCAGTTACATGGGCCGCTCGCCGCACGATGAGCCCTCGGTGATGGCGCTCGCGCTGAACGAGGTGTTCGTGCCGATCCTGCGGCGCGTGTTTCCGGAGGTCCTCGACTTCTACCTGCCGCCCGAGGCGTGCTCCTATCGCCTCGCGGTGGTCAGCATCCGCAAACAGTACCCGGGCCACGCGCGCCGCATCATGATGTCGATCTGGTCGTACCTGCGCCAGTTCACCTACACCAAGTTCGTCATCGTCACCGACGAGGACATCGATGTGCGCAACTGGCAGGAGGTAATCTGGGCGGTGGCCACGCGGGTCGATCCGGCGCGCGATGCAATGCTGGTCGAGAACACACCGATCGACTATCTCGACTTCGCCAGTCCCGTGAGCGGACTCGGCTCGAAGCTCGGTCTGGATGCGACGCACAAATGGCCGGGGGAGAGCTCGCGCGAGTGGGGCCGCCCGATCCGGCTCGATGCGGCGGTCGAGCAGCGCGTCGATGCGCTGTGGCGCGAGTGCATGAGTCATGGCTGACCGCAGCGGGATCGAGCTGGTCTGTCCGGCCGGGAGCCTCCCGGCGCTGCATGCTGCGGTCGACAACGGAGCGGACGCGGTGTACCTCGGGTTCCGCGATGGATTGAACGCGCGCAACTTTCCCGGATTGAATTTCTCCGCCGCCGATGCGCGCAGCGGCATCGAGTACGCCCACCGGCGCGGCGCTCGGGTCTTCGTCGCCCTCAACGTCTATCCGTCGCCGAGCCGCTGGGCGGCGGCCACCGCGGCGGTCGATGCCGCAGCCGAGATCGGCGCCGATGCGCTCATCCTCGCCGACGCGGGGCTGCTCGCCTATGCGGCCGAGCGTCATGCGGGTGTCAGCCGGCACCTCTCGGTGCAGGGATCGGCGAGCAACTGGCAGGCGCTGCAGTTCTACCGCGAGCGCTTCGGAATCCGCCGCGCGGTGCTGCCGCGGGTGCTGTCGGTGGCGCAGGTCGAGCGGGTGATCGAGCGCAGCGGACTGGAGATCGAGGTGTTTGGCTTCGGCAGTCTGTGCATCATGGTCGAGGGCCGCTGCGCGCTCTCGGCGCACGTGACCGGCGAGTCGCCGAATACCCACGGGGTGTGCTCGCCGGCGCACGCGGTGCGCTGGGTCGAGCGGCCGAGCGGCCGGCAGGCTCGCCTCAACGGCGTGCTCATCGATGAGTTCGCGCCGGGAGAGGCGGCCGGGTACCCGACGCTGTGCAAGGGCCGCTTCGAGGCGCTCGGCTCGATTATGCACGCGTTGGAGGAGCCCGTGAGCCTCAACGTGCTCGACATCCTGCCGCAGCTGATGGCCGCCGGCGTCAGCGCCATCAAGGTCGAGGGCCGCCAGCGCAGCCCGGCATACGTGGCGCAGGTCACCCGCGCGCTGCGCGCCGCGCTCGATGCCTGCCGGCGCGATCCGGCGAGCTATCGCCCGCCCGCGGTGCACGCCGCAGCTCTCGAGCGGCTCACCGAGGGGCACACGCACACACTGGGGGCCTACAGCAGGCCCTGGCAATAGGAGGCGTTGAGCGATGAAGCTGTCGGTCGGTCCGCTGCTGTACTACTGGGAGCGCTCGGACGTGTTCGCGTTCTATCGCGCGCTCGCGCCGGCCCCGGTGGACAGCGTCTATCTCGGTGAGGTCGTGTGCTCCAAGCGCAGGGCGCTGAAGCAGGCCGACTGGGCGGCGATCGCCAGCGAGCTCAGCGCCGCCGGCAAGGAGGTGATCTTCTCGACCCTGGCGCTGATGGAGGCCGAGTCGGAGCTCGCGGCGCTCGCGCGCATCGTCAGTGCGAGCGTGACGATCGAGGCGAACGACATGGCGGCGGTGCAGCTCGCCGGCGGCCGGCCGTTCGTCGCCGGTCCGCATCTGAATGTCTACAACGGGCAGACGCTGCGGCTGCTCGGCGCGCTCGGCGCGCGGCGCTGGGTGGCGCCGCTCGAGCTCGATGCGGCGGCGCTCGCCGAGCTGCTCGCCGAGCGGCCCGACGGCATGGAGTGCGAGGTGTTCGCCTACGGGCGCATGCCGCTTGCGTTCTCCGCCCGCTGCTTCAGCGCGCGTGTGCGGCGACAGAACAAGGACGATTGCAGCTTCGTGTGCGGGGAGGACCGCGACGGCCTGACCGTCTACACGCGTGAGCACGAGCCGTTGTTCGCGCTGAATGGAGTGCAGGCGCAGTCGGCCCAGGTGCGCAATCTCATCGATCGCGTGAACGAGTTCGAGAGCGCCGGCGTGCAGATGCTGCGGCTCTCGCCGCATTCGGATGCGGCGGTGCCGTTCGCGCAGGTGATCGAGGCATTCGCGCATGCGGTGCGCGGGGAGCGCGCCGTGGAGTGTCCGGCGAGCGCATTGCCGGGCGGCTATTGCAGCGGCCCGCTGCTCGAGGCCCGCCGCTGAGGGCCTAATGCGGCGGTCGATGGCGCCCGAACGGGCCGCGTGGCGGGGGCGGCAGCGGCCGCAGCACCGAGCGCAGCAGCTGCGCGGCACCATCGGGTACGAGCGCCGCGAGGTGGCGCCGCCAGTCCCACTCGAGCGCATCGAGCGCGTTCTTGATGGCCAGGCCCGTCTCGGTCTCGCCTTCCAGGCTCAGCCGACGCTGAAAGAACAGCGTATCGGGATCCTCGGCGCGGGTGGCGAGCCGCGCAAAGTCCGTGAGCCGCCCGCGCAGGGTGACGTGCGGCTCGTCGCGCCCGGCGGCCGCCTTCAGGGCCCCGCCGGTGACCAGCAGGTTCAGCTGCAGCGGGGCGTCGGTGAGGCGGATGCGCACCCGCTTACCCTCGAGCGCCTCAAGCGCCCCGCCGATCGCCTGGCCGCGCGCCCAGTGGTTGAACAGGCGTGCGAACAGTTCACTCAACGGATCGAGATCCGCAAGCGACGGCGGACGACGCGGCAGGAGCGAGATCATGCACTCATGCTAGCGGGCGGGGTGGTGCAAAACTTGATCCATGTCAAGTACTGATCATCCACATCGGCGGCGCGGCACGCGGCGAATATACTGCCGCCGCGTGAGCATCAGACGTCAAGCGATCGAAGCGGGCGCGCCGCCCGGGGTGTCCTGCCGGGAGTGCGCGCTGCAGGCGATTTGTCTGCCCGCCCACCTGCCGAGCGAGGAGGCCCGCGCGCTCGAGGCGGCTGTGCAGCGCGGGCGGCAGCTGCGCCCCGGGGTCACCCTGGTGCGCGCCGGGGAGCCGATGGGCGCGCTGTTCGTGGTGCGCAGCGGCTCGGCGAAGCGCTATAGCGTGACGCTCGGCGGAGGCGAGCAGGTCCACGGCTTCGTGCTGCCCGGGGAGGCTATTGGCCTGGAGGGCTTCGCGAGCGGCCGCTATACGTGCGAGGTCAGCGCGCTCGAGCCGCTCAGCTACTGCCGCGTTCCGATCCGCAAGCTCGAGCAGCTGCTCGAGCGGTTGCCGGGACTGCGGCACGAGATTCTGCGCCTGCTCGGTCAGGCGCTCGATGAGTCGCAGCGGCTGCGCGGGGAGCTCGCGCAGAGCGATGCCCGCGGCCGCGTCGCGCATTTCCTGGCCGATCTGTCGCATCGCCTGGCGCGGCGCGGACTGTCCCCGACCGAGTTCCGCCTGAGCATGAGCCGCGCCGACATCGCGCGCCATCTGGGGCTGACGCTCGAGACCGTCAGCCGCGCCCTTGGCACCTTCAAGAGGGAAGGCTGGCTGCGGGTGCGGGCGCGGGACATCAGCGTCCTGCAGCCCGATGCGCTCGCGGCGCTCGGCGGCGGAATCGCCTGAGGGCCCTCACGCGCCGGGCGCGCTCACGCGCAGCCGCAGCTGGAACGGCCATGCCTGCGAGAGCATCGGGGCGTGCAGCGAGCCGGGCTCGATCGAGATGCGGTCGGCGAAGCGGCGTAGGCGGCGCAGCAGCCGGCGCATGCGCGGCAGGTCCGCGCCGCTGACCTGATCGATGTTCAGCGTCAGCCGCGCCGGCGTCTCGCGCAGCAGCGCGCCGAGATCGGCGCCGATGCGACGCAGGGCGCGGCCGGGCATCGCGTGCAGCCGCAGATCGAGCATCAGCGCGCTCTGCTGAGGCGCGCCGGGACTGACCGAGACCTGACCGGCGCGCAGGCGGCGCAGGGTGCGCGCCAGGCGCGCGAGGCGCTCACTGCCGGCCTGCGTGTCCGCGCGGGCTGCGGCGCCGAAGTGCCGGCGGGCATAGTCCTGCATCGACAGCCCGACGATCCAGTCGCCGACCACGAACGCGAACTGCCAGGGCTTGCGCCACGGAATGGTGCGCAGGAAGTGCCAGTGGCGGGCCGGCCCGCCGGGCAGGATGCCCCGCCACAGCAGCCGAGCGACGATGGCGAGTCCGGTCGCCGCGGAGTATTCCATGCCGCCGGCCGGGCGCCCGAGCGAGCGGCATTTGCTGCGGATGCGCCGCGCGATGGCCGCGTCGGCGAGCAGTCGCCGGTGCAGCTCGCGGTAGCCGTCGATGAGCTCGTCACGGCTCATGTTGAGCGGCTCGACGTTGGTGTCGAGCTTGGTGTTGTCGCCGGCGCTGTCGGTGTCGCGCAGGCGGCCGGCCTTGCGCAGCCGCTCGTAGAGCGGCGTGCGCGGCATGGCATGCAGCAGGCCGATCATGGCCGTCTGGATCCCCGAGCGCGCGATGAACTGAAACTGGCGCTCGAAGGTCGAGACGGTGTCGTTGTCGAAGCCGACGATGAAGCCGGCCAGCACCTCGATGCCGTGACCGTGGATGCGGTGCACCGACTCGAGCGCATCGGCGCGCATGTTCTGCACCTTGCGCATCTCGCGCAGGCTCGCCTCGTCCGGGGATTCGATGCCGATGAACGTCCAGCGGAAGCCCGCCGCCCGCATCAGCCGCATCAGCTCCTCGTCCTCGGCGAGATTCAGGGAGGTCTCGGTGCCGAAGCTGAACGCGTAATCGTGGTGGCGCTGATAGTCGGCGAGAAAGCGCAGCAGCTGCTTGGCGATCGCGCGATGGCCGATGAGGTTGTCATCGACGAAGAAGACCTTGCGCACGCCGAGGGCGCGCAGCGCATCGAGCTCGCGGCCGACCTGCTCCACAGCCTTCTGGCGCGGCTTGCGGCCGAACATGACGATGATGTCGCAGAACTCGCACAGGTACGGACAGCCGCGCGAGAACTGCATCGTCGCGGTGGTGTAGAGATCGAGGCGCAGCAGGTCGAAGCGCGGCACCGGGGAGTCCGTCAGATTGATCATGCCGTCCTCGCGGTACAGCGCCTGCGCGGCGCCGGCTTCGAACTCGGCGCAGAAGCGCGGCCAGATGCGCTCGGCCTCCCCCGAGATGACGGCATCGGCGAGCCCCTCGTAGCGCTCGGGGCACAGCGAGGCGAAGCTGCCGCCGACCACGACGAAGTGGCCGAGTCCGCGGTAGTACTCGATGAGCTCGCGCTGGCGCGGAAACTGCACGCCCATGCCGCAGATGCCGATCAGGTCGGCCTCGGGAGCAAGCGGCAGCGGCTCGACGTTCTCATCGACGATGCGCACCTGCCAGTGCGCCGGACACAACGCGGCGAGGGTGGCGAGCCCGAGCGGTGGATTGACCGCACGCTTGCCGTCGAGCACCTCGCTCACGGCCCAGTGGAAGTTCCAGAAGCTCTCCGGCGATTTGGGATTGATCAGCAGCAGGCGCATGAGGTTGTGAGCGGATGGCTTGGGAGGGGAAGAGCCGGGCCCGCGGCCGCGGCGCTCGCGTGAGCAGCCGCAGGGTAATGCGGCGCCGGGCCGCGGTTTTTGACGGAGATCAAATCGGCTTGCCGCGGGCGGGTTTCGCGCGCGGCTGCCGCGACCGCCGGATCGTGCTAATTTTCCGCTCATGCCCCATTCCGAGCGCGCCCGCCGGGCCTGGACGGACCAAGCGGTCCGCCGGATCGAGGCGCATTTCAAGCGTTCCGCCGACACGCATCGGATCCCGACCGAGCTGGTGCATTACCCGGCGATCGAGCGGTACTTGCAGGACGAGTCGAGCCAGCCGACCGGCAGCCTCAAGCACAGGCTCGCCCGTTCTCTCTATCCTCATACTACGCGCTGTGCAACGGCTGGATTGGCCCCGACACGACCGTTGTGGATGCATCGAGCGGCCCCACTGCGGTTTCCGAGGCGTACTTTGCGCGCATGCTTGGGCTGCGCTTCATCGCGGTGGTGCCCCGTGCGAGGGCGGCGGAGCGGATCGCTGCCGTCGAGTTCCGGTGTGGGCAGTGCGACTTCGCCGACCGCACCGCGACCTCGGTCGAGCGCTGCCGGAGCGGCATCGGGGGTATCGGTCGAGCACGGGTCGAGCCGTCGTTCATTGCGGACGTGGTCGATCGCGTGGTCGTGGTGCGCGATGCCGACGGCATCGCCGCGGAGCGTGCGCTGAGGGAGCGGCTGGGGCGCGTGTGCGGTGGCTCCACCGGCACCCGTCCCCGGGGCCTGCGCGCAGCGGATCGGCGAGCTGGCCGAAACGGGGCCTGGCCGGCTCGGTGGTGTCGATGCTGTGCGATCAGGGCGAGCGTTACGCCTCGACGTATTGCAACGACCAGTGGGTCGCGGCCACGGGGCTCGACCGCGCGGGGCGTGCGGACGATGCGTGAGTTCTTCGCCGGACGCCGGCGCAAGGCGTCTTGAACCGGGTGCCGGTATGGCGGAACGAGCGGAAAGTGGAGGGGGTGATATGAGCAACGGCAAGGCGATGGGCGCCCTCGGCGCGGCGTGGCTCGTGGGGCTGGGGCTGACGGGCGTGCCAGCCCATGCCGCCCAGGCGCCATTGACGGTGAAAACGCAGTACGGCCGGGTGCGCGGGGCGCTCGAGCACGGCGTGCTCGCCTTCAAGGGCATCCCGTACGCGGCGCCTCCGCAGGGCGCACTGCGATGGGCCGCCCCGCAGCCGCCCCGGCCGTGGCGCGGGGTGCGCCCGGCGCTCCGATTCGCGCCCGACTGCATGCAGCGGCCCACCCCGGGAGACATGGCGCCGCTGCGCACGCAGCCGCGCGAGAACTGCCTGTACGTGAACGTCTGGCGGCCCGCCCGGGCTACGCATAAGCCGCTCGCGGTGATGGTGTGGATCTACGGCGGCGGCTTCGTCGACGGCGGCACCTCTGCGGCGGTGTACGACGGCACGGCGTTCGCGCGCGACGGCGTCGTGCTCGTCAGTTTCAACTATCGTCTCGGCAATTTCGGTTTCTTCGCGTTCCCCGCGCTGGTGCGCCGCGGCCTGCCGGCCGGCAACTTCGCCCTCATGGACCAGATCGCCGCGCTGCGCTGGGTGCGGCGCAACATCGCGGCCTTTGGCGGCAACCGGCACAACGTGACGATCTTCGGCGAGTCCGCCGGCGGCATGTCGGTCAACGCGTTGCTGATCAGCCCGCTCGCCCGGGGACTCTTTCAGAAGGCCATCGTCGAGTCCGGCGGCGGCCGGGCCCTGATGCCGATCCGGCCGCTGCGCGGTGGCGCCGGTTCGGCCGAGGCGATGGGCGTACGCCTGGCGCGGCATCTCGGGGTATCGGGAGAGGGGATGCGCGCTCTCGAGGCGCTGCGGGCGCTGCCGGCGGAGCGCGTCCTCGACCGGCTGAACATGGCGACTCAGCCGCACGACAGGACCTACGTCGGCGGTCCCGTGATCGATCAGAGGACGTACTTCGGTCCCGCGGTGCGTGAATACGCCAAGGGGATGGGCGCGCGCGTGCCGGTGATGATCGGCACCAACAGCGACGATCTGGGCTGGGTGAGGGCGAGATCGCTGCCGGCGCTGTTCGGCAAGTTCGGCCGGTATGCCGGCGAGGCGCGCGCCGTATTCGATCCGCACGGCACGCTCACCCTGCAGCAGGTCTGCGCGGAGGTCGGCGGCGCGCGCGATATGCTCGAGCCGGCGCGCGCCATCGCCAGGATACTCTCGGCCCGCGGCCAGCCGGTCTACGAGTACCGCTTCGCCTACGTCGCCACCTCCATGCGCAGGGTCTGGGCGAGCGGCGCGCCGCATGCGAGCGAGATTCCCTACGTCTTCGACACCGTCAGGGCGCATTACGGCGCGCGCACGACGGGCGCGGATGAGGCCATGGCCCGGGCGATGCACCGTTATTGGGTCGCCTTTGCCAAGACCGGCCGGCCGGATCCGGCCGGCGAGCCCGCCTGGCCGCGCTTCCATGCCCGCTCCGAGCGGCTGATGAGCTTCACCGAGCGCGGTCCGGTGGCCGAGCGCGACCCGTGGCGCAAGCGGCTCGATCTGGTCAGGCGGCTCGCGGTCGGTGATCCGGATCTCTGAGCCGCCCGATCCGGTGGGGAACCTGGCGCACCGCGTGCCGGTCAAGGCATATCAGCCAACGAGCGGGAGGCGCTCCTCATGAGACGCCTGCGAGACATTGCGTTCGTGTGCCTTCTGGCGCTGATTCCGGGCTGCGCGTGGGCGCGCGGGGCGCTGCCGGTCAAGGCGCAGCCGGCCGTCTGGCGCACGTACGACCTGATCGTGGACCTGGATAACCTCTCGCGCACTTATACGTGCGACCAGCTCTGGTACGTGTTCCACGGCATCCTGCTGCGCCTCGGCGCGCCGATCGACACCCTGAACGTCCTGCCCTACCACTGCAGCCGCACGCCTTCCGGTGACCTGCGCTCCCCTCGTGTGCAGGTGAGCTTCCGGATGCCGGCCGTGTTGCATGGGGCATCGGCCAAATGGGCCGAGCTGTCGGCGGTGCGCCGTCTCATCGCGATCCGGCCGGGCGAGCCGAAGCGGCTGAAGCCCACCGACTGCCCCCTGATGCGCCAGATCCGCGAGACCCTGCTGGCCTCGCTGCCGGTGAAGGTGCTCCACAGCGACCTCGACTGCGGGGCAGGGCAGCGCTTCGGTGTGACGGTGCGCCTCTGGGTTGCGCGCCGCGGGTAGGGGCGCGCCGGGACGCGATCGAGCGGGCGGCCTGGGCCCGGCGCCGCGCGCGCCGGCGCCTCCCGGCGGCCCGCCAGGCCGCTCAGGCCGCGGCGAGCTGCGCGGTGGCGAACTCGAAGTTGGCCAGCTTCGAGAGGAAGTTGTCCGCGAAATCCGCGCGGCGGTTGCGGAAGTCGACGTAGTAGGCGTGCTCCCACACATCGAGCACCAGCAGCGCCTTGCCCTCGCCGGTGGCGAGCGGAGTGCCGGCATTGCCGGTCTTGGTGATCTTCAGCCGCCCGTCGCCGGCGAGCACGAGCCACGCCCACCCGGAGCCGAATTGGCCGAGCGCGGCGGCCTTGAAGGTCTCCTTGAATTTATCGACGCTGCCGAAGTCGCTCGCGAGCTTCTTCTCGAGGCTCCCGGGAATGCCCCCGCCCGTGGCCGAGAGAGAGTTCCAGAACAGGCTGTGGTTCCAGTGCTGGCCGGCGTTGTTGAACACCGCGGTGAGATCGTCGCGGCCGTGGGCCGTGCGGATGATCTCCTCGAGGCTCTTGCCCTTGAGCGTGTCGTTCTTCTCCACCAGACCGTTCAGCGCGTTGACGTAGGTCTGATGGTGCTTGCCGTGATGCAGCTCCAGGGTCTCCTGGCACATGCCGCGGGCGGCGAGCGCGCCGGGCGCGAAGGGAAGCGAGGGTAGTGTGAAGGTCACGGTGGCTTCTCCGTCAGTGATACCGATCCCGGTAGGCGAGTCCCGAAGGCTAGGAGACTTTTTGGAATTTGTCTAGGAGTCTCCCGGCAGGCCTTCGGGGCATAATGCCGCGCTCAGGAACGCGTCCCCACCCTGGGCAGACCGATGCAGCCGAACGCCGAGGCCCGAAAATCCGCGCGCAATCCGCTTGCGCTGCTGTTACGGCTGCGTCTGGCCCTGTTCGGGCACGAGGAGCTCGCGGGCATTCTGTTCTGGTCGACGCTGATCGGCATCGCCGGTGCGCTCGCCGGCATCGTGTTTCGTGCCGGCATCCGCCTGTGCATCCGCCTCTTCAGCGGCTACTGGCCGCATTCCGAGCACGGCTCGGGACTGGTGGCCGTGGCGATGCAACTGCCGTGGTGGCACCGGGCGATCATGCCCGTGGCCGGGGGACTGCTCGCCGGCGCGGTGCTGCTGTTCGTGCGGCGCCGGTTCGTCTCCGCTCAGGCCGCCGATTATATCGAGGCGGTCAACGTGGGCGACGGGCGGATCGGCTTTCGCGCCGCGATCCTGAAGAGTCTCGGCTCGATGCTGACCATCTCCTCCGGCGGCTCGATCGGCCGCGAAGGCTCGATGGTGCAGCTCGCCGCCATGCTCGGCTCGCGCATCGGCATGCTCGCCCGCGCACCGGTGCCGAGGCTGCGCTTGATGGTCGCGTGCGGTGTCGCCGCCGGCATCGCCGCGGCCTACAACGCGCCCATCAGCGGCGCCTTGTTCGCCTCCGAGATCGTTCTCGGCTCGATGGCGATGGAGAGTTTCGTCCCGCTGGTGATCTCCTCGGTGATCTCCAATGCGACGCTGCATCGGCTCACCCATTTCACCCCCGTCTTTTTCGTGCCGCACGTGTCGGTGGCGAGCAACTGGGAGCTCATTTTCTACATCCTGCTCGGCGTACTGCTCGGACACCTCGCGCCCCCGTTCCTCGCGCTGCTGGATTTCAGCAAGTCGAAGTTCGTGAAGTTGAAACTGCCGCTGTACTTCCAGCTGGCGCTCGGCGGCGTCGGCGTCGGCATCATTTCCGTGTTCGTGCCCCAGGTCTGGGGCAACGGCTACAGCGTTGTGAGCAACATGCTGCTCGGCAACGTCTTCGGCTGGACGCTGCTCGCGATCCTGCTCGCCAAGGTGCTCGCGACCGCCTCGACCGTCGGCTCAGGCGGCGTGGGCGGGGTGCTCACGCCCTCGCTGTTCATCGGCTCGGCGGTCGGGACGCTCTTCGGCGGCGGGTTGCAATGGATGATGCCGCACATCATCTCCCAGCCCGTCGCGTTCGGCGTGATCGGCATGGGCGGATTCCTGGCGGCGACCACGCAGGCGCCGCTCACCTCGATCCTGATGATCTTCGAGATGACCGTCGACTACAACGTGGTGCTGCCGCTGATGTTGACGTGTGTGACCGCGTATTTCACCGCCAAGGTCTATCGGCACGGCAATTCGGTCTATACCGCCACGCTCGCTCAGGCCATCGTCGCCGAGCAGGGTGATGACTGGCGCGTGCGCACGGTGCAGGCGCTGGTCAAGCCGGCGGCGGTGGTGGTGCCGCGCCAGACAAGCCTCGCAGAGGTGTTTGACCGCCTGTCGCGCCGCTCGGTGCGCCGTGTCTACGTCACGGACGGCGATCAGCTGGTCTCGTGGTTCAGGCCGCGCGATGTGCACGAGCGCCTGCGCAAGGGCGAGATCGGCTGGGACGCCCCGGTCGAGGCGGTGGCCGAGCCGGTGAACGAGGCGCTCTCGCCCGATATGTCGCTCACCGAGGCGCTCGATACGTTTCTGCGCGAGAAGGCGCGTACGCTGCCGGTGACGCCGGGGCAGTGGCGTTACACCCTGCTCGGGGAAGTGTCGCGCGATGACGTCCTGCTGGCGATCCGTGACCGCCTCACCGTGATCAAGTGAGCACTCAATCGCTCCTCGCGACGGTGCCGCGCGGGCTCGCCGACCTGGCGGCCGCCGAGCTCGCCGCGCTCGGGGCGCAGGACCTGCGCGAGCACAGCGCCGCGGTCGCCTTCAGCGGCACGCTCGAAACCGCTTACCGAGCCTGTCTCGAGTCGCGGCTCATCAACCGCGTGCTGCTCGAGATTGCCCGTTTCGAGGCCCCGAGCACCGAGGCGTTCTATCGCCTCGCGCGCGAGGTGCCCTGGGGCGGGCATCTGGCGGCGGGCACGAGCCTCGCGTGCGAGTTCACCGGGCGCCATCCGACGATCACGCACAGTCACTTCGGCGCCCTGAAGCTCAAGGACGCCATCGTCGATGCCCTGCGCGCTGCGAGCGGCGCCCGGCCCGATGTGGTGCGGGATCGGCCCGGCGTGCGGGTGCATGCGCACGCGCACGGCACCGCGGTCACGCTCTACCTCGATCTGGCCGGGGAGAGCCTGCACCGGCGGGGCTATCGGGGCGAGGCGCTCGCGGCGCCGCTGAAGGAAAATGTCGCCGCCGGTGTCCTGCTGCGCAGCCGCTGGCCGCAGCTTGCGGCCGAGGGCGCGCAGTTTCTCGATCCGCTGTGCGGCTCGGGCACGCTGGTGATCGAGGCGGCGCTGATCGCCGCAGACCGCGCCCCCGGCCTGACGCGCAGCTATTTCGGCTTCCTCGGCTGGCGCGGGCACGATGCGGCGCTCTGGCGGCGCTTGTGCGAGGCGGCGCGCGCGCGCTGCCGGCCGCCGAGTGCGGATCAGCCCGCCCTGCGGGGCCGCGACCGTGATCCGGCTGCGGTGCGCGCGGCCGTGGCGAATGCCGAGCGGGCCGGCATCGCCCCGTGGGTGCGGTTCGAGGTCGGGCCGCTCGAGGCGGCGCGGCCGGCCGGCGCGGGCAGCGGACTGCTGTGCACCAATCCGCCCTACGGGGCACGCCTCGCGGATCTCGCGGCGGCGCGCGCGGTGCATCGGCAGCTCGGCGCCGTGCTGCGCGAGCACTTCCCGGGCTGGCGAGCGGCGGTGCTCACCGGCGCGCCGCAGCTCGGGATGGAACTGGGCGTTCGCGCCGAACGCACGCACACGCTGTGGAACGGCGCGATTGAATGTCGGCTGCTGCGCATGCGCATCGAACCGGGGAGCCTTCGTCAGCCGGGCACGCTGGCGCGCGAGGACAGCCCGCTCGCCGAGACGCCGGGGGCGCGGATGTTCGCCAACCGGCTGGCCAAGAACATCAAGCGCCTGCGCGGCTGGGCCGAGCGCGAGGCCGTTTCGTGCTACCGCCTCTATGACGCCGACATGCCCGAGTATGCCTTCGCCATCGACCGGTACGTGACCGTCGATGAGGCGCTCACCTGGCTGTATGTGCAGGAATACGCTGCGCCCCGCACAATCGAGGCCGAGGCGGCTCGCCGCCGCCGCGGCGAGGTGGTGGCGAGTCTGCCGGCCGTGACGGGCGTGCCGCGCGAGCGGATCAAGTTGCGCACGCGGCGGCGCACCCGCCGCGGCGAGCAGTACGAGAAGGTCGGCGGCGAAGGGGCGTTTCACGTGGTGAGCGAGGGCGGGCTGAAGTTCCGGGTCAACTTCACCGATTACCTCGACACCGGACTGTTCCTCGATCACCGCCTGACCCGCGAGCGGCTGCGGCGCGCCGCCAGCGGGGCCCGCTTTCTCAACCTGTTCGCCTACACGGGCACGGCCACGGTGTATGCGGCAGCCGGCGGCGCGCGCAGCACCACTTCGGTTGATCTGTCAAACACCTACCTGGACTGGGCACGGCGCAATCTGGCGCTGAACGCGCTCGTGGGCCCCCGGCACGAATTCGTGCAGGCGGACTGCCTGCAATGGTTGAGCGAGGCGATGCGCGCCGGGCACCGCTATGAGCTCATCTTTCTCGATCCGCCGACGTTCTCCAACTCCAAGCGGATGCAGGGCGTGCTCGATGTGCAGCGCGATCATCGCGCGCTCATCGAGCAGTGCATGCCGCTGCTCTCGCCCGGCGGGGCGCTCGTGTTCTCGACCAATGCTCAGCGCTTCCGGATCGATCCCGAGCTCGAGACGCGCTATGCGCTGCGGGACATCTCCGCGGCGACCCTGCCGGCGGACTTCGAGCGCAACCCGCACATTCACCGCTGCTTCGAGCTGCGCGCGCGCTGAGCCGGCAGCGACTGCTCTTGCGGCCGCCACGGCCGCCCCTGCCTCTGCTCGATATAGCCCCGGATCAGCCGCCGCACCACTTGGGAGGGCGTCGCGTCTTCCTCGGCGCACAGGCGCTCGAAAACGGTCTTCTTGCGCGGATCGATCAGGATGGTCAGGCGTGCGGTGCGCGTTTCGAGGGACACGGCAGGGAATCCTCTTCACATTTGATCTGTATCCAATGATAATAGCATGCACCGCCCGCCGCATCCTGAATCACCCCCACCCCCCCCATGCTCCTCGTCGGCTGCATCGCGCTCCTGCTGGGCTGGATGGGTATCGGCCTCGCCGGGCTGTTGCGCCCGCGCAGCGTCGCGCTCACCGGGCGCTTCCTGTTCCCGCTCGGCGCGCTGCTCGGGTTCGCGCTGGCGGGACTGGCGGCGGCGAGTCTCGTCGGCGGCGGGATCGAGCGGCTCATCGTGCCGCTGGGGCTTCCCGGGCTGCCGGCGCACCTGCGGCTCGATCCGCTCTCGAGCGTGTTCCTGGTGCTGCTCGGGGCGAGCTCCGGGGGGATCTCGCTCTTCGCCGGAGGGTATTTCCGTGCCGGGGAGGGCACGCCCCCGGGGCTGCTGTGCCTGCAGTACCACCTGTTCCTCGCGAGCATGGGGCTCGTGCTCATCGCCGACGATGCGTACAGCTTCCTCGTGGCCTGGGAAGTGATGGCGCTGTCCTCGTACTTCCTGGTGGTGACGCAGCACCGCATGGCCGAGATCCGCAGCGCGGGCTTTCTTTATCTGCTGATGGCGCACGTGGGGGCGATCTGCCTGCTGCTCTCCTTCGGGGTGCTGCAGGGCGGCAGCTGGCAGTTCACCTTCGCCGCCATGCGCGCCGCGCACCTCTCGCCGGGCTGGGCGGCCGCCGCGTTCATGTTGGCGCTCGTCGGCTTCGGCGCCAAGGCGGGGTTAGTGCCGCTGCACGTGTGGCTTCCGGAGGCGCACCCGGCGGCCCCCTCGCCGGTCTCGGCGCTCATGAGCGGCGTGATGTTGAAGACCGCCGTGTACGGCATGCTGCGGGTGGGGCTCGACCTGCTCGGCCCTCCGGTGTGGTGGTGGGGACTCGCGCCGCTGATCCTGGGGCTGCTCACGATCTTCTACGGCGTGCTGTTCGCGGCCGTGCAGACGGATATGAAACGCCTGCTCGCCTACTCCTCGGTCGAGAACATCGGCATTGTGTTCACCGGCATCGGGCTGACGATCGTTTTCGCCGGCTCGGGGATGAAGGCCGTGGCGGCGCTCGCGCTGCTCGCCACGCTCTATCACTGTCTGAACCACTCGTTCATGAAGAGCCTGCTGTTCCTCGGCACCGGCTCGGTGCTGCATGCCACCGGCGAGCGCAATCTCGGGCGCCTGGGGGGGCTGATCCACCGCATGCCCTGGGTGGCCTGGCTGACGCTCATCGGGACGCTCGCGATCGCCGGCCTCCCGCCGCTGAACGGCTTCGTGTCGGAGTGGCTGCTGCTGCAGTCGTTCCTGTTCGCTGATCATCTGCCGCATGCGTTCGTGAACCTGCTGATCCCGATGGGCATGGCGCTGGTGGCGCTTGGCGCGGCACTCGCCGGCTACGTCATGGTGAAGTTCTACGGGGTCATCTTCCTCGGCCAGCCGCGCGAGGCCTCGCTGGCGCAGGCGCACGACTGCGGCTGGCTCGAGCGGGTCGGGCTCACCTGGCTTGCCCTCGGCTGCCTGGCGCTCGGGCTGTTCCCTCTGCAGGTGATCAACGCCCTCGGGGCGGTCACCCGCCAGCTGATCGGTGCGGCCGTTCCGCAGGCCTCGCCCCACTGGTGGCTGCTCGCGCCCGTGCCCGGTCGGCCGGTCTCGTACGGTCCTCTGGTGTTCCTGACGGCGACCCTCGCCGTGGTGCTCCTGACCGTGTTCGGGGTGCGCCTGACATACCATCAGCGCGTGCGGCGCGGTCCCGCCTGGGACTGCGGCTTCGGCGCCCTCACGCCGCGCATGCAGGACACGGCCGAGGGCTTCGGCCAGCCGATCCGGCACCTGTTCCAGTCGTTTTTTGAGATCGAGCGCGAGCTTCCCGCGCCGGCCGACCGCGCGCCCCACTACCGCATCGCCATCCGGGAGCGGATCTGGAAGCTGGCGTACGAGCCGATCGCGGGCGCCGTCGAGCGGCTGGCCAACACGGCCGCCCGCGTGCAGCAGGGGCGGATCTCGATCTACCTGCTCTACAGCTTCGCGACTCTGCTGGTGCTGCTGGCGGTGGCGTTGATGTCATGAGCGCGCTCGACTGGATCACCCAGGTGCTCGAGATGGTGGTGGCGCTCGCGGCGGCGCCGGCTCTTCTCGGCTGGGTGAACCAGTGCCGCGCGTGGCTGCAGAACCGCCGCGCCCCGAGCCTGTGGCTGCCCTACCGCAGTCTGCACAAGCTCTTCCACAAGGAGGCGGTGATCGCCGAGAACGCGTCACCGCTGTTTCGCATCGCCCCCTATGTCGTCTTCGGCGCGATGGTGCTCGCCGCGGGCATCATCCCGTCAATGGGCACGCGGCTGCCGTTGGTCGTGTCCGCGGACGCCATCGCCCTCGTGGGGCTGCTCGCCGCCGCGCGCATGTTCATGACGCTGGCGGCGATGGATGTCGGCACCGCGTTCGGCACTTTGGGGGCGCGCCGCGAGATGATGGTCGGGTTCCTCGCCGAGCCGGCATTGCTCATGGTGATCTTCGTCGCCTCCCTGGTCTCCTCGAGCACCGCGCTTCCGGCCATCACCGAGCACCTCGCCTCGGGGCATCTCGGGCTCTCGCCCGGACTTGCCTTCAGCGCCGTGGCCTTCATCCTGGTGCTGCTGGCGGAGAACGCGCGCATCCCCGTCGACAATCCCGCCACGCATCTCGAGCTCACCATGATCCACGAGGCCATGGTGCTCGAGTACTCGGCGCGCCATCTCGCCCTGATGGAGTGGGGCGCGCAGCTGAAGCTGTTCAACTACGTCTGCATCGGCTTCGCGCTGTTCCTGCCCTGGGGCGTGGCAACCGGGCACATCGGCCCCGTGGGATTGCTCGTGGCCATCCCGGCGCTTGCGGTGAAGCTCGCCGCCGCCGGTGCGGGACTGGCGCTGATCGAGACGGTGTCGGCCAAGATGCGGGTGATGCGCATTCCGGAGTTCCTCGGCACGGCGTTCCTGTTTGCCGTGCTCGGCCTTCTGGTGCACGTGCTGCTTGGAGCGTGAGCGCGATGACACACCTTTCTCTCTATCAACAGCTGCTCGATGCCTGCGCGGCGCTGCTGTTGCTGCTGTCCTTCGCCATGCTGTCGCAGCGGCGCGTGGTGACGCTCGTCAATCTCTACGCCGTGCAGGGCGCGGTGCTGGCCGCGGCGACTCTGCTGCTCGCCTGGCGGACGGGGGAGGGACATCTGTATCTCTCGGCCGCCCTCACGCTCGCACTCAAAGTGGCATTCCTGCCGTGGCTGCTGCACAGGCTGATCCGCAGGCTCGAGGTGTATTGGGACACCGAGCCACTGTTGAACGTTTCCGGGACCATGCTCGCGGGCCTGGTGATCGTGGTGTTCGCCTTCGCGCTGGCGCAGCCCATTACCCGGCTCACCAGTACCGCCACGCGTAGCGCCATCGGGATCGCGGTGAGCGTTGTGCTGCTCGCCTTCCTGATGATGATCACGCGGCGCAAGGCGATGTCGCAGGTCGTGGGGTTCCTGTCGATGGAGAACGGCGTGTTCTTCGGCGCCATGAGCGCGAGCTACGGCATGCCGATGGTGGTCGAGCTCGGCGTCGCCCTCGATGTGCTGGTGGCCGTGCTGGTGCTGGGGGTGTTCTTCTTCCAGATCCGCGAGCGCTTCGAGAGCCTCGACCTGCATCACCTCGAGTCGCTGAAGGAGCACGAATAGGATGGAGCTGCTGCTGCTTCTGACTCTGCCCATCGCGGGCGCCGCCGTGCTCGGCCTCATCGGGGCCGACCGCCGTGCGCCCGAGATCAACGCACTGTTCAGCCTGGGAACGCTCCTCGCCGCGTGCGCGCTCGTGGTGCGGGTGATCCGTCACGGCGATCTGCTGCTCGGGGAAGAGCAGTTCTTCATCGATCCCTTCAATGTCTTTCTCGTGGCGCTGACAGCGTTCGTGGGGCTGACCACGGCGCTGTTCTCGCGCCCCTACATGCGTGTGGAGCTGGAGCATGGCCGCCTGAGCTCAGGGAGGTTGCGGCTCTACCACAGCATGTATCAGCTGTTCATGTTCACCATGCTGCTGGCGCTGACAACCAACAACATGGGGTTGATGTGGGTGGCGATGGAGGGCGCAACGCTCTCGACCGTCCTGCTGGTGACTCTATACCGCACACCGGGCAGCCTCGAGGCGGGCTGGAAATACTTCATCCTGTGCGGCGTCGGCATCGCTCAGGCACTGTTCGGGACCATCCTGCTGTACGTCGCGGCCGAAAAGGTGCTCGGCGCGCAGGGCATGACGGCGCTGCTCTGGACGCATCTCGATGCGGTGAAGGCACAGCTCGAGCCGACCGTGCTGACGCTGGCATTCGTGTTCCTGCTGATCGGCTACGGCACCAAGGTGGGCCTCGTGCCGCTGCACAGCTGGCTGCCGGATGCGCACGCCGAGGGCCCGACGCCCATCTCGGCCGTGCTCTCGGGCCTGCTGCTCAATGTCGCCCTTTACGCGGTGGTGCGCAGCAAGGTGCTGGTGGAGGGCTCGCTGCACTCCGAGCTCCCATCGATGATGCTCATGGGCTTCGGGCTGCTCTCGGTGGTGCTCGCCTCGCTGCTGCTGTGGCGGCAGCGCGATATCAAGCGGCTGTTCGCCTATTCCTCCATCGAGCACATGGGCATCGCGACCTTCGCCTTTGGCATGGGCGGGCCGATCGCGAACTTCGCGGCGCTGCTGCACATGACGGTGCATTCGCTGACGAAATCCTCGATCTTCTTCACCGCCGGCCACGCCGCGCAGAAGACCGGCACCCAGCTGATGGAGCACATCCGCGGCCTCATCACGCTCTCGCCCACGGTGGGCTGGGGGCTGATGCTCGGCTCGCTCGCCATCCTTGGCGTGCCGCCCTTTGGGGTGTTCACGAGCGAGTTCCTGATCCTGACGACGGCCATGCGCACTCAGCCCTGGGCGACACCCATTCTGCTGGCGGCGCTCGCCGTGGCTTTCGCGGCCATCTTCTCCAAGGTGCAGCCCATGGTGTTCGGCGAGACCAGCGGGCGGCGCCTGCCGCACCCGCCGGCTCTGCTGCCGGTGTTCGCCCACCTCGCCATCGTGCTGCTGCTGGGCCTGTATATTCCGCCATACCTCGCCGACTGGTACCGCGCGGCCGCGCACCTGATCGGGGGGCCGTAGCGATGGACGAGGCGATTCGCCGACTGAGGAGCAGCCGATGCCGCTGAAGCGTTGGTGGGACGGCGCGCACAAGATTGCGGGCGCATCGAGCGTGCGTGGCCTCGGCGTCGGCGCCGAGCAATGGCTGCAGGTGGCGAGCGATGTCGCCGACTCGGGCGGCGTGCTGCACACGCTGTGGGCAAGCCGCGAACCGGCGGGCGATGCGGCAGTTTACGGCGCGTATCTGACGGATTTGGGGGTGCTGGTCGCGGAACTCGCGCTGCCCTGCGGCGGCGAGTCCGTCTGCTACCCGGGGCTCGAGGACATCTTTCCTGCCGCATCCCGCCTGCAACGCGCCGCTTTCGACCTGTCCGGCGTGCGCTCGAGCGACCCTGACCTCAGGCCCTGGCTGAATCACGATGCGCCGTATGAGTTCGTGCGGGTGGACGGGGAGGGTGTCCATGAGATCGGCGTCGGACCGGTCCATGCCGGCATCATCGAGCCGGGGCACTTCCGCTTCTCGGTCGTGGGCGAGAAGGTGCTGAGGCTCGAGGAGCACCTGGGATACGTGCACAAGGGCCTCGAGCAGCGCTTCACGCAGCTGCCCATTCTGCAGGGCCATCGGCTGGCCGCGCGCGTGTCAGGCGACTCGGCGGTGGCGTTTTCCTGGGCCTACTGCCAGGCTCTCGAGGGCATGAGCGGCTGTGCGCTGCCGCCGCGGGCCGCCTGGCTTCGCGCGGTGTGCCTCGAGCTCGAGCGACTCGCCAATCATCTCGGCGACCTCGGTGCGCTTGGGAACGACGCCGGGTTTGCATTCGGACTGGCGCAGTTCTCCCGCCTCAAGGAGGATCTGTTGCGGGCGGTGTCGGCCGCGTTCGGCCGGCGCTATCTGTTCGACATGGTCGTGCCGGGCGGCATGGCAGTCGATGTGTCGACTCAGGCGGCTCACGCCTTGGCCGATGGGGTGCGCGCCGTCTGCACCGAGACTATCGAATTGCGCGGCATCTACGACGAGCACGAGGGCGTGCGCGATCGCTTCACGGGCGCTGGCTGCCTGACGCCAGAGCTTGCCGCCCGGCTCGGCGTGCTCGGGCTCGCGGGGCGCGCCAGCGGGCAGGCGCGCGATGCGCGCGTGGACCTGCCGTGCGCGCCATACACGGAGCTGGCGGTTGCGAAGATCGTGCAACAGGGCGGGGACGTCGCGGCCCGGGTGGCGGTTCGTTTCGAGGAGGCACAGGAGTCCGGCCGGCTGGTGAGGCGGCTGCTGGCGGCACTGCCCGCAGGGGAGCACGCGGTAACGGTCGCTGCGCCGGCCGCCGATGCCATCGGCGTGGGTCTCATCGAGGGGTGGCGCGGGCCAGTGCTCGTGGCGCTGCAGGCGGGGCCGGAGGGCTCGATTCGCCGCTGTCACGCGCACGATCCCTCATGGCAGAACTGGCCGGCACTCGAGTACGCCATCCTGGGCAACATCGTGCCGGACTTCCCGCTGATCAACAAATCGTTCAACCTCACCTATAGCGGCGTGGATCTGTAGAGAATGCTCAAGACGCTGCGCAAGATCGCCTCCGTCGGCCTCGTCTCGGAGCTGCCGCCAGGGCCCGAGGAGCTGCTGCGCGTGCGCCGCGCGCTTGACGAGAGAATTGTCGCGGTGCTCGGCAGGGCATTGTGCATCCGTCACGTGGATGCGGGGTCCTGCAACGGCTGCGAGCTCGAGATCCACGCGCTCGGCAACCCGTATTACAACCTGGAGGGCTGCAACATTCGCTTCGTGGCAAGCCCCCGCCATGCGGATCTGCTGCTGGTGACCGGACCGGTGGTGAAGAACATGGAAGCGCCGCTGCAGCGCGTCTATGCGGCCGTGCCGCATCCCAAACTGGTCGTGGCGCTCGGGGATTGTGGCTGCACGGGCGGCATGCTCGGGGAATGCCCCGCCTCGCTGGGGCGGGTCTCGAACGTCATCCCGGTGGACGTGGCGGTGCCGGGCTGCCCTCCGAGCCCGGTGCGCATCCTGCAGGGGATCGTCACGGCCATATCGCCACCGGTGTGAAGGTCCCATTGCCGCCGCTGCTCGTGCGTACGTCGTTGACGGGGCAATCGCTACGGATGACGGGTCAACGGATTGGACCCGGGGTGCGTGAGCGGCGGCTCCTCGGGCCGCCTGTTGAGGTGGGCGTGAAATCCGTCGTGTGCGCTCGCTCGCTGGGGCGATTAAAGCAGCGCCTGGGCGAGGCACCTCGAACCGCCGCGCTGCGAGAAAAAACGGGCAGGCATTCACGCCATCGAGAGCGCATCGAGCTCGCGGCGAATCAATTTGGCTTCCGCCGCGGAATTCGCAAGGGCGATGGCACGATGCAACGCATCGCGGGCTTCATCGAGCCGATTGAGCTCCTTAAGGAGCGTGCCACGCAGCCCGTGCAGATAGAAATACGCATCCAGCTCGCTCCTCAACGGGTCGATCATCGCTAATGCGGCCTCGGAACCATGCAGCTTCCACACCGCCACGGCTCGATTGAGCGTCACCACGGGTGAGGGCTGCAGCGCTTCGAGCACCTGATACAGCGAATCGATCTCCTTCCACGGCGTCTCTTCGGAACGGGCCGCGCGGGCATGGAGCGCCGCAACGGCCGCCTGGAGTTGATAAGGACCCGGGTTGCGGTAGACGGCGGCTCTTTCCAGCAACAGCCGCCCCTCATCGATGAGCGCCCGATTCCAGCGGCTCCGATCCTGCTCATCGAGCAATACGATCTCGCCGTGGGCATCGAAGCGTGCCGGCGCGCGGGAGTGCTGCAGCAGCATCAAAGCCAGAAGACCGAACACCTCTGGATCGGCTGGGAAAAGGCTCAACAGCAACCGCCCCAGGCGAATGGCTTCGGCCGCAAGCGCTTCGCGCGCCGCGGCGCTGTCCGGGGTGCTGCCGTAGCCCTCATTGAAGATGAGATAGATCATCGTCGAAACCGCGGCGAGTCGGGTGCGCCGCTCGGCGGCGCCGGGCGTGTCAAACTCGACGCCAACATCGGCAATCGCCCGCTTGGCGCGGGTTATGCGCTGCTCCATCGCAGCGGGAGACACCAAGAACGCTTTGGCGATCTGCTCGACCGTGAGCCCAGAGACGATGCGCAGTGCGAGGGCAATCTGCTGGGTCGCGGGCAAGGTGGGGTGCCCGCACACGAACAACAGCCGCAGGATGTCGTCTCCGTAGTGACTCTCGTCGAGGCGTTCCGCAGTCAGCTCGTCGCGGGCGTCCGTGAGGGCATCCGCATCAGGTAAGGGTTCGGTGCAGCGGGTGCGGCGCCTGGCGTCCAGGGCCGCATTGCGCCCGACCATGATGAGCCACGCCGTGGGGTTCCGGGGCGGGCCTTTATGCGGCCAGGTCTGCAGCGCCCGAAGGCAGGCTTCCTGAAAGGCCTCCTCGGCGGAGTCTAAATCACGGAAATACCGCAACAAGGCTGCGATGGCCTTCGGCCGGGCCCCTAAGATCGCGCTATCGATGTGCGCCGGATCGTGCATCTGGGGTCAAGGACGATGGATTACACTCCCAACCGACAGGGTACAAATAATTTCCTGGCCATTGTCGGCAGGGACAACCGTGGGACGTCCTTAGAAGCGAAATCCACCCCAACCGGGAGATGCGCAATGAAAGTCATGGTTTTCGTTAAGGCGACCCACGACACTGAAGCCGGTGTGCCGCCCAGCCCAGAGGCGATGGAGGCGATGGCCAAGTATACCGAGGCCCTCATCGCCGCCGGCATCATCAAGGAGCAAGTATTCGGCGGACTGAAGCCAACCCGCTTTGCCAAGCGCGTGCAATTCTCAGGCAAGAGCCGCACGGTGATCGACGGTCCATTCTCCGAGACGAAGGAAGTGGTCGCAGGCTTCTCGCTGTGGGACGTGAAGTCCATCGACGAGGCCGTCGAATGGGTGAAGAGGAGCCCCAATCCGGCGGCGACGGATTGCGAAGTGGAGATCCGCCCACTGTATTCGCTGGAGGACTTTGACGCATGGAGCGATCCGAAGTAAATGCCTCACGCGCCCTGCTGTGCGCGGTACGGCTTGCCTGGCGATGGCGCAGGACGGCAAGCAATCGTATCCGAGCAGGGCGCCGAGCGGGCCGTATCGGATGGGCCGGCCTGCCGAGCTCAATCGCGAATCGAGTTCGACGGCCTGGCGCGTTGCGGACGTGCGAGACTGAACGGTGCTGAGACGGCGGGGCTCGGCATCTACGGGCAGTCTGATCCGCTCTACAATGCGGCGTGCGCCTTGGCGCCTGCCGCGCCTCGGCGGCATGGCTATCGTTCTGAGAATCGCCTTCCGGTCTTGCAATGCGTACACGACCCGCGGGACCTTCCCGCGGAAAATTGCGCGGGCTGGCTCGGGCGGGCCACCGGCGCAACGTCGCAGCGCGCTCAGGCGACGCAGAGATGGAGGCAGGGCTCTTCGCAGCCTTCTTGTGTGATGCAAACGATCTCAAGCGCCGCATCGGCGAACTCATGGGACCGGCGCAGTGGGCGCATCCTGCTGATGCCCAGCCCGGCTCTCGGATCACCGCCTCAGAGGAACTCGTTCCGATCCTGAACGTCTCTTCATGACCGTGCTTCCCCAATCGGTAGCCGGTGAGCCCATGCCGATCCGGCGCCGGATTCGGCGGCTCCCGACCGCGCGATTCATCAATCGGTGCATGGCCACATTCGATAGAGTGCTCGTCTCCAGAGTCACTTCACTGGGAATCGAAACGCATGCGATCAGGCCGTCCGGCGGTGCTCATCGGCGGTGCCGCGGTGAAGGCGCCGGGCTTCGGGAGCGATCATCCTCTTGCGATCCCGCGCGTGGCGACGGTGCTCGCGCTGTGCGCAGAGCTGGGCTGGCTCGATGCCGGCCAGCTACGCGAGAGTCCCCGAGCGTCCGTGGCTGAATTGAGCCAATTCCACGACGCCGAGTACATTTCGGCGCTGCGCGAGGCTGAGGCGGCCGGTGTCGCCAGCGTGCGGATACGCGAGCGCTTCAGGATTGGAACGCGTGAGAATCCGCTGTTTCCCGGCCTCTTTTCCAGGGCGGCGGCTACGGTGGGCGGCTCTTTGCTGGCCGCGGAGCTTGCGCTGCAGGGACACATCGTGTTTCACCCGAGCGGTGGCACTCACCACGGGCGACCAGACCGCGCCAGCGGGTTCTGCTATTTCAACGATCCGGTATTTGCACTGCGCCGCTTTGCAGAGCGCGGCTTGAGTCGGATCCTGTACGTCGATCTCGACGCCCATCACGGTGACGGCGTCCAGGATGCCGTGTGTGACGATCCGCGCCTGTACACTCTCTCGATTCACGAGGCGGGTCGCTGGCCGTTCACCGGCGGTGCGGATGACCGTGGTGGCGGTCGGTCGGTCAATTTTCCGGTGCCCAAGGGTTTTCACGATGCGGAGTTGCGATTTCTAATGCACGCCGCCGTGTTGCCTTACGCGCGCGATGTGCGGCCGCAGGCGGTAGTCATTACCTGCGGAGCGGACGGGCTCGCCGGTGACCCGTTGTGCGGGATGGAATTGAGCAACGGGGCGTTGTGGGCAGCGGTTGAGGAGTTGATTGATCTTGCCCCGGCTGCGGTCGTGCTCGGAGGAGGGGGTTACAACCCGTGGACCGTGGCCCGGTGCTGGAGCGGTCTATGGGCAACGCTGAGCGGCAGGCGCATCCCGGAGGAATTGCCGCCCTCGGCCCGGCGCATTTTGGCGGGGCTGTCATGCGATCTCATTGATGAGGATGAGGTTGATTCTCTGTGGCTGAGCACGCTCGCAGATCCGCCGCAGGACCGCCCCATTCGCCAGTCGGTCTCGGATCTTACGCAGCGGGTCCGGCCGAACCTCGCACCGTGAACGCCGTGTTTTGGCTCTAATCAGAGTCGCGCCACTCGTGGCGCTCAAGGGCTCTGACTGCCACGATGCCGTCGCGCACCGAACGCAAGCGCCGTTGCGCTTCCGGGCAATTGGGAGATATCGTCCGACGCTGCTCGTGCGTTCTGCAGAGAGCCTGAACGCTGGACGCCCCCCTGGCCGAACACCAGCGTCGGCTTAACCGTCTGCGCTCGGCCACCCGGGCTCTCAGGGTGCACGCCATTCACGTCGCGGAGCGCCTCTGGGATTTCACCCAGGCGCGCCACCGGGGCCTTCCCAAGCAGACCGCTTGGCTGTTCGCCGCCTCGGCGCTGGCAAACTTGTACATGGTCAGGCGGCTGCTGCCGCCACAGGCAACGCGTGTTGTGGATGCTGAGCGGGGAAACCCGCCAGAGCGGCCTTCAAAGGCCGCCAGGCGGGCTTCCGCCGCGCGTTCGGGGCCGAACCGCATGCTGATCCGATCCAATTACTCACCCACGACTGCGCTCGCTACCGCCTGCGCAAGGTTTCCCTAGAGCGGCTCAGCCGTTCCCGCGAGTTGGTTGCACGCAGGCCGCCCATCGACTAGACTGCGCGGCCCCGCAGCGAGCCACCCTGCGCGGCACCCCGGCCCATTCGCAACTGACGGCCGCCGGTCACCCGGCAGGACGGGGTATGACCTTACGATCGTCGCGCCCAGACCCTGTGCGAACGGCCTGACGTACGAGGTACAGGCGGGTCCTGGCCCGCACCAATTGAACGGACGGACATGCTCTCCACATTCAACGTCACGATGCAGTTCGGGGCCAAACCCCTGTTTGAGCAAGTCACCGCCAAATTCACAGATGGCAATCGCTACGGCCTGATCGGCGCCAACGGTTGCGGCAAATCGACGCTCATGAAGATCCTGAGCGGCGAACTCGAGCAAAGTGCGGGCGATGTGGTGCTGCAACCCGGGAGACGCCTCGGCACCCTCAAGCAAAATCAATTTGCCTACGAGGATGAGCGTGTGCTCGACGTGGTGATGCAAGGCCACCTCGAGATGTGGCGTGCCATGCAGGAGCGGGATCGAATCTACGCCGACCCGAACGCGACCGACCTGGATTACATGAAGGCGGCGGAGCTCGAGGTGAGATTCGGCGAGTACGGCGGTTATGACGCCGAGGCGCGCGCCAGCAGTATCCTGAGCGACATCGGGATCAATGAATCGCTGCATGAGCGGCCGACGCGTGAGGTGGCGCCCGGATTGAAGCTGCGGGTACTGCTGGCGCAGGCTCTGTTCTCGAAGCCGGACGTGCTGCTGCTCGATGAACCGACCAACAATCTCGACATTCACTCGATCCGGTGGCTCGAGGGCGTGCTCAACGATTATGACGCCACCATGATCATCAT
>JAJYLP010000120.1 GCA_021787615.1 Pseudomonadota bacterium | reverse complement strand
CGCCGTGCCAAACGCGCCGCCCGCCGCGCCCCGGGCATGCTCGCGCCCGGGGCGCGCAAGCAGGGCCTCACGGCGGCCGAAACGGCGCTGACCCTGGAGAGCCCGGAGGTGGCCGCGCTGGTCGGGGAAGTGCGCGAGGCGGGCGGCGCGCCGCTCGGCGCCTACCGGGAGCCCCTGAACGGCGGCCCCCTGCTGCTGGCCACCGTGCCGCTCGCGGCGCTGCAGCCGACCCCGTTCCAGCGCGACCTGTCCCCTACCCACACGCAGCGCCTGGCGCAGCGCATCGGGGAGACCGGCGCGTTCCTGGATCCGCTGATCGTCGTGCGCGGCGAGGACGGACGGCTGTGGACGCCGAACGGCCGGCACCGGCTGGCGGCGGCCAAGGTGCTCGGCCTGCGCCAGATCACCGCGCTCATCTGTCCGGACCCCGCGCTCGCCTACCGCATCCTCGCCCTGAACACCGAGAAGGCGCACAACCTGCGCGACCGGAGCCTGGAGGTGATCCGCATGGCGCGCAGCCTGGCGCGCGAGCACGGGCGGCTGAGCGAGCGGACCTGGGCCGAGCAGTTCGAGGCGCCCGAGCTGCTCACCCTCGGGTTGCTGTACGAGGGCTCCGGGCGATTTGCCGGCGGCGCCTACAGCGCCTTGCTGCGCAAGGTGGATCGCTTCAGCGATCAGCCGCTCGCCAAGAGCCTGAGCCAGCGGCAGGATTACGCCGCACGGCTGCTCGGCATCGACGCCGAGGTCAAACGCATCGTCGCGGGCCTGCAGGAGCGCGGCTTCCGCTCCCCGTACCTGCGCAACTACGTCGTCGCCCGCATCAACCCCGTGCGCTGGCTGAAGCCGCGCAAGGCAAGCGCCGCGCCGTTGATGCCCATGGGCCAGGCGCTGACGCGCATGGCCGCCGCCGCCCGCGCCTTCAAGCTCGAGTCGGTCTCACACCGCGACCTCGCCTGGGTGGCCGTCGGAGCGGGCGCCGAGGAGTAAGGCCCGCGGGCGCCGGGCGGCCCTAGCGCAGGTGCGCCGCGTGCGCGAGCCACTCGGCCGCCTGGCGCGGGGAGCGCTTGTGCCGCGGGCGGTCCACCATGTAGTTGGCCCGGCGCATCAGGGCGATCGGGATGGCCCCGATCAGCGGCTCGAGCGCGCGGCGCAGCACAGGATCGTGCGCGCGATGCGGCGAGAGCAGCAGCACCGCATCGTAAGGGGGGATGACGTGCAGCGGATCCTGCAGCACCATCAGGTGATCGGCAGCGATGCGCCCGTCGCTCGAGAATGCCGCGATGACATCCACTTCGCGGCTCATGAGCGCGTGGTACATGAAGGTCGACTCATATTGACGCAGCGCCCGGAAGTGCAGCCCGTAGCGACGCTCGAGCGCCTTCCAGACCGGGCGCGCGAAGAACTCCAGGTCGGCGCCGAGGGTGAGGCGCGGGGCGGCGCGCGCCAGCTGGGCAATGGTGTGGATGCCGAGCGCGTCGGCCTCACCGCGCCGCATCGCCAGGACGTAGGCGTTCTCGTAGCCGAGTGCGCCCAGCAGCTCGACGCCATAGCGGCGGCGCAGCGATGTGCGCAGCTCGCGCAGCATCCGGTGCCGCGAGGGCCTGCTGTTCCGGTGCAGGACGTCGTGCCACAGCGTGCCGCTGTAATCGACGTACACGTCGAGTTCGTTGGCCGCGAGCGCCTCAAACGCGAGGCTCGAGCCCAGGCCGGTGCGCTCGGTCACCGGATGGCCCGTGGCGCGGATGCGCCGCGCGATCAGCGAGGCGAGAATGTACTGCTCGGAGAAGGTCTTCGCCCCGACGACATAACCGCCGCGCTGCGCCGCGTGCAGCGGCACGGCGGCCGCCCCCACTCCCGCCAGCAGCACCGCAAGGCCCAGCCAGGCGAGCGCGGGCCGCCGCCGCGCGAGCCCAAGCTCGATCAGCCAGAGCAGCTGATCGGTCGCAAGCGCCAGCGCCACCGCCGCGCCGCAGCCGAACAGCACCCACGCCCAGTCCTGCATCTGCAATCCGGTGAAGATGTAGTTGCCGAGACTGGTCTGCCCGACGGGCGTCGCGAGCGTCGCCGTGCCGATCACCCAGACCGCCGAGGTGCGCACGCCAGCCATCAGCATTGGCGCGGCCAGCGGCAGCTCCACGCGCAGCAGGCGCTGGCGGCTGGTCATGCCGACGCCGCGCGCGGCCTGCAGAATCGCCGGGTCCAGGTTGAGGATGGCGGTGATGCCGTTGCGCAGGATCGGCAGGATCGAGTAAAGCGTCAGCGCCAGCAGCGAGGGCAGAAATCCGAGCGCCGGAAGGCGCCATCCGACCAGGCGATGCGTGAGCGCGGACAGGCCGAGCAGCAGCGGGTAGAAGAGCGCGAGCAGCGCGATGCCCGGCACCGTCTGGATGAGACTCGCCGCCGCGAGCACCGGCCAGCGCACGTGCGCGCTGCGCCGCGCGGCGATGAGCAGCGGCACGCTGATCGCGATGCCGAGCGCGAGGGCCGCGGCGCTGAGCAACACGTGATCACCCAGATACTGCGGCAGCACGCGCAGAGCTGAGTGCAGGCGCGAGTTCACGCACCGCGCTCCTCGAGCAGGGCCCGCACGCGCGCCGCCTGCCGCCGCGGCATGTCCATCAGCGTGCGCACCGCTGGATCGTCATGACCGCAAAGCAGCGCGTGCGGCTCGCCGTCGGCGACGATCCGCCCGTGACGCATCACGACGATCCGGTCAGCGAGCAGCACCGCTTCGAGAATGTCGTGTGTCACCATGACGGTGGTGAGGCGCATGCGCTCGTGCAGCCGCCGGCACTCGCTGCCGAGCGCCTCGCGCGTCACCGGGTCGAGCGCACCGAAGGGCTCATCCATCAGCAGGATGCTCGGCCGGGCTGCGAGCGCGCGCGCGATTCCGACCCGCTGTCGCTGGCCTCCGGAGAGCTCGGCCGGCCGTCGTGTCAGGTACGCGCGGGGCAGCGACACCAGATCGATCAGCTCCTCGACGCGCGCGCGAATGGCCTCCTGCGGCCAGCCGATCAGCCGCGGCGTGATGCCGATGTTCTCCGCGATGCTCATGTGCGGGAACAGCCCGATGCCCTGGAACACGTAGCCGATGCGCCGGCGCAGGCCGTGCGCCGGGGTCGCGTGCGCCGGCTCGCCATCGATGAACACCTCGCCGGCCTCGGGCTCGATCAGGCGATTGATGGTCTTCAGCAGCGTGGTCTTGCCGGAGCCGGAGTCGCCGACGAGCGCAAGGAAGGATTCCGCGGGTACCTCGAGAGTGATGTCCCGGACCGCGTAGGTCGCGCCCCGGTCGAAGGACTTCGAGACACCCTGCAGTGCGATCACGAGGGCACGCGCACCACCTGCGCATCGGCGCCGCGCCCGACACGCACGTAGCGCGTGCCGACGGTCCGGTTGCGGCCGCTCACCACCGTCACGATCGTGCCGAGCGGCGCGGCGAGCGCGTCCGCGCGCGGCCGCGACACGAACAGCTCCGCCTGGAAGCGTCCCTCGGCCTCGAGGCCGTTGGTGTCGATGCCGAGCTTCTCGAGCGTCGCCAGGCAGTTGCCGAATTCCTTCAGGTCGCGGAAGCGCCGTTGCACGAAGGTCGCCCCCGCGAGCTTCTCGGTCACCAGGCCCCGCTCGGCGAGCGTTGCGGCGATCGCCTCGTAGGGAAACATGCGCAGCACGAATGACACGACCCATGGCGGCCGCTCGGTGGCATCCAGGATGGCCGCGAACGTCCGCTCGGTGACATAACCGACGCAGCCCGTCGAGAGCACGACGTCGGCGCGGCGCAGGGATTGGCGGTCCTCGCGCCGCGGCTCGCCGCTTTCGAGATTGGCGATCACGCCGGCCTCGAGCAGCCCGACCGAGACCGCATAGCGCACGGCGGGCGCCGAGATGTCGAGCCCGATGAAGCGCGCAGTGCCGGTCTGCGGCCAGCTTCCGTAGTAGCTGCGGTCGAGCCGTGCGAGCTCCTCGGGTTCGACCGCCGCCATATCAGAATTGGCGTAACGCAGACGCAGGCGGCGGAAGCTGAGCGGGAAGCGGTGCACGGCGGCGTTGATGCCGTACGAACAGCCGACGTCGAGCACGGCCGGCGGCCTGCCGAGGCGCTTCTCGCGCGCGCGCAGGATCTGGCGGATGACGGGCTCGGCGACATCCGGGATCATGTAATCGAGCGCGCCGAGCACCGAGAAATAACCGCGCGGATCCGGCTGGTCGTAAATGTTGTCGAAGTTCGCCTTCGACGCGTTGAGCGTGGCGTACTGCTGCATGCGTGTCTCCTTGCGAGCGACCGTGCGGCGCCGTTGCCGGTCGTTTGTCTGGTTGCGCAACGGCCCTTCCTTCTGGCCGCCCGAGACCGTATGATAATATATTTGTCCGAATATATGAGGATAGCGAGACGCGCCCGCGAGCGCAACCCGGAGTGCGGCGGGGTTATTCGCCGAGGAGAGTCTCGCCTGCGGCCGCAGGCGCCGCCTGACGCATCGCGCCGAGCAGCACCGCGAGGCTGTGGGCGAGCGTGTTGAGGTCGCGCGCACCGATCCGGCGCAGCGCATCGACCAGCAGACCGCTGCACGGCTGCGGAGAGCGCGCCAACAGCTGCGCTCCTTCGGGCGTGACGTGCAGATGCACCACGCGCTGATCGCGGTGGTCGCGCGAGCGGCGGATCAGGCGCCGCTCGGCCAACGCGTTGATGAGGTTGCTCGCGGTCGTCTGGTGCAGCGCGAGGCGGCGGGCGAGCGCATTGACGGTGATGCCGGCGGCGTGTGCGACCTCATCGAGCGCCCACAGCTGCGAGCCGGAGATGCCGGTGGCGCGGCGGATGCGGGCGTCGTGCCGCCGGGCCGAGCCGACCACCGTGCGCAGATCCTGCAGCGTGTGCAATTCGATCGCGGCGCGAGGGGCGCCGGCTCCGGCCGCGCGCGGTGCGGCGGTCTGGCGGGGACGGACTGGCAATGGAGTAACTCAACTTCGCACGGCGCAACACGCGCCCGATGCGCACAAGGGTAGCCGGACGGCGCGCGGCGCACAACGCGCCGCGCGCAGGCGTTTGCGGATTGCGCTAATCTTGGGCCGTGAAACATCTGCACCTGCTCATTCTGCTGCCCATTGTGCGCAGCGCACCGCTCGATCTGCTGCAGGGCGCCGGCGCGGCGATCGCGCTGCTTGGCGCGGCGCTGCTGGCGCGGCGCATCGCAGGCCACTACTACCGGCGCGCCCGGGAGGCGGGCCGCACCGAGCTGATGGAACTGCCGCTCGATCTGGCGGGCCGCACCAAGACGATGTTTCTCGCGGCCGTGGCGGTCTTTGTCGGCCTGCAGTTCCTGCATCTGCCGCCGCGCGGACGCGAGCTCATCGACTCGGCGCTCACCGTGGTGTCGTTCTGGCAGATCGGGGTATGGGCGAGCGTGGCGGTGGGCTGGTGGCTCGAGCGCAACCGCCAGATGCGCCACGCCGAAGATCGCGTCGCGGCGAGCTCGCTCGCAGTCATCGGCTTCATCGCCAAGGCGCTCGTGTGGGTGCTGGTCGTGCTGATGGCGCTCGAGAACCTGGGCGTGAACATCACGACCCTGGTGGCCGGCCTCGGCGTCGGCGGCATCGCCGTGGCGCTGGCGCTGCAGAGCATCCTCGGGGACCTTTTCGCCTCGCTCTCGATCACATTCGATCAGCCGTTCTTCGTCGGCGACTTCGTCGCGGTGGATACCTTCTCCGGCACCGTCGAGCACATCGGCATCAAGAGCACTCGCCTGCACAGCATCACCGGCGAGCAGATCATCCTGGCGAACGCCGATCTGCTGAAGAGCCGGCTGCGCAACTACGGGCGCATGACCGAGCGGCGGGTGCTGTTCACCACCGGGGTGACCTACGAGACGCCGGTGCAGCAGATCGAGCAGATCCCCGGCATCGTGCGGGGCATCATCGAGGCGATCCCCGACACCCGCTTCGACCGCAGCCACTTCAGCGCGCACGGCGCCGTCTCGCTGGATTTCGAGACGGTGTACTACGTGCTCACCGCGGACTATGCCCGTCACATGGCCATCCAGGAGGAGATCCACCTGAAGCTGCACCGTGAGTTCGCGCGGCGGGGGATCGAGTTCGCCTACCCGACGCAGCGGCTGATCCTGGAGCGGGCCGGCGCGGCGCGGCCCGAGCCGCCCCCGGCGGGCGCCTAGCGCCGCGCCAAATAAATTTTTCTGAATCCCCCGAAAACCGCCCCGCCGGCATTGACCCGTCGGCGCAGACGGATATGATCAGGGTCATATCGGCGGCATTGACCGCTTCGGCTGCCCGGCTCCCACCGAGTGAGAGCGACAGGGCGCGGCGCGATCCGCCTCATTCAACTTGAGTCATGCGGGAGCCACCGGCGAGACGCATCCCCCGGACCCATCGGGGCTGCCGCCGGTGCCAGGGAGTGCGCGCACCCGCAAGCGTTGCCCAGCAGCTCGCCATGCCGGCGGGTGGCCGGCGCGGCGGGCCCGGCCCGCTGTGCGGACCGTCCTGCCGTCGGGGCGGGCGATGGGACACTCCGGCGAGACGCCGTTTCGGGCGGCTTTGGCCGGATCCACCAACCAATGAGGCCGATCATGCGACATCAGCGCCGCAGCGCTGTGGCGCGAGCGCCCCGGGTCGCCCCCGGGCCGACGCGCCGCCCCCAGGGTGCCCCCGGCAAGCAGGGGCTTTACGACCCGTGGTACGAGCACGACGCCTGCGGCGTCGGCTTCGTCGTCGACATCAAGGGACGCAAATCCCACCGCATCCTCGAGCAGGGCATCCAGCTGCTGCGCAACCTCGAGCACCGCGGCGCATGCGGCTGCGAGACCAACACCGGCGATGGCGCCGGGGTGCTCATCCAGATGCCGCATGCCTTCCTGCGCGAGATCACGCGGCGCAACCATCTCAGCCTGCCCGCCCCCGGGGAGTACGGCAGCGGCCTGATCTTCCTGCCGCGCAACCCCACCCTGCGGCGGCGGATCGTCGAGTTCTTCGAGCACATCGTCCAGTCCGAGGGCCAGATCATGCTCGGCTGGCGCACCGTGCCGACGAACAACTCCATGTTGGGCGAGACCGCCAAGTCCGGCGAGCCGTTCATCCGCCAGGTGTTCATCGGCCGCGGCCCGCAGGTGCCCGATGCGGCCGAGTTCGAGCGCAAACTGTTCATCATCCGAAAGCGCGCCTACAGCGAGATCCGCGCCTCGACCATCGATGGCGCCGAGCACTGGTACCTCTGCAGCCTCTCGCACAAGACCATTGTCTACAAGGGCATGCTGCTCGCCGATCAGCTCGCGCAGTACTACCCCGATCTCACCGACCCGGCGGTCGAGACGGCCCTCGCACTCGTGCACTCGCGCTTCAGCACCAATACGTTCCCGAGCTGGGACCGTGCGCACCCGTACCGCTACCTGGCGCACAACGGCGAGATCAACACCCTGCGCGGCAACTTCAACTGGATGCAGGCGCGCGAGGCGCTGTTCGACTCGGACCTCTTCGGGGAGGACACCCCGAAGATCCTGCCGGTGGTCAACCCCAACGGCAGCGACTCGGCCATGCTCGACAACACCCTCGAGCTGCTCGTGCTCTCGGGCCGCCCCCTGGCGCACGCCATGATGATGCTGATCCCCGAGCCCTGGTCGAACCACGAGACCATGGACGAGGACCGCCGCGCGTTCTACCAATACCACTCGAGCCTGATGGAGCCGTGGGACGGCCCGGCCTCGATCGCCTTCACCGACGGCAAGCAGATCGGGGCGGTCCTCGACCGCAACGGTCTGCGACCCTCGCGCTACTACGTCACGCGCGATGACCTGGTCATCATGGCCTCCGAGGCCGGCGTGCTCGAGGTGCCGCCCGAGGAGGTGGTGCAGAAGGGACGGCTGCAGCCGGGCCGGATGTTCCTGGTCGATACCGAGCAGGGCCGGATCATCGACGATGAGCAGATCAAGCGCACCATCGCAGCGCGCCACCCGTACCGGCAGTGGCTCGAGCAGCACCTGGTGTACCTGAAGGACCTGCCGCCGGTCTCGGAAGTGCCGGCCGCCGATCCCGAGACGCTGCTGCAGCGGCAGATCGCCTTCGGCTACACGTTCGAGGATCAGCGCATGCTGCTCGCCCCGATGGCCAGGAACGGCGTCGAGGCGGTCGGATCCATGGGCAACGACACGCCGCTCGCGGCGCTGTCGCAGCGAGCGCGCCTGCTTTATGACTATTTCAAGCAGCTGTTCGCGCAGGTCACCAACCCCCCGATCGACTGCATCCGCGAGGAGCTGATCACCGCCTCCGAGGTGTGGCTCGGCTCGGAGGGGAACCTGCTCAGGCCGCAGCCGGCCGACTGCCGCCGGCTCGAGCTCACCGGCCCGATCCTCACCAACGAGGAGTTCGCGCAGGTGCGGCGCATGTCGCTGCCGGGACTGAAGGTGGGAGCGCTGTCGATCCTGTTCCGTGCCACGCGCGGGGAAAAGGGCCTGATCAAGTCGATGGAGGAGCTGTGCCTGGCGGCGCGGCGCATGATCGAGGACGAGGAGGTCAATATCCTCGTGCTCAGCGACCGGGGCGTGTCGCGGGACTTCGCCGCGGTGCCGGCGCTGCTCGCCGTGAGCGGCCTGCACCACTACCTGATCCGCGAGGGGCTGCGCACCCGC
>JAJYLP010000119.1 GCA_021787615.1 Pseudomonadota bacterium | reverse complement strand
GTCCGCTACCCTGCTGCGGAACGATGCCGTTCGTCGCTGGCACAATGCTAGCGATTGACTAAATTGATAGCAGTCAAAGCAATTTAGGCCAGTGAGATCAATGGCAACCTTGGTCGTTCGAAACCTGCCGGAGCAGACTCATCGCGCCCTCAAGATGCGCGCCGCCCTGCACGGCCGCAGCACCGAGGCCGAGGTGCGCGACATCCTGGAGAAGGCCGCAAAGCCCGCAGGACGGGTCAAATTGGGTTCCCTGCCGGCCCGAATCGGCCGGGAGGTGAAACTGCGGGACGGCGAACGGGCTGTCCTTGAGCGCTCGCGAGACAAGACGCCGGCCGAGCCAATGAGATTCGACTGATGATTCTGGTCGATCCGAACGTGATCTCGGAGCCGTTGCGTCCATCTCCGGACGCGCGGGTGATCGAGCGGACGGCCACATTGCGCCGATTGCTTCCTCAGGGGGCTTTGTTGTTGCGACGCGCGACACCGGCCCGTTCCGGGTCAGCGGGCTGGACGTCCTCAACCCATGGGATGCTGCGAGTTGATCCTGTGCAATTGCGCCGTCCCGTTGCGCGACCGGGCCGGATCCTCATCCCGGACCCCGTGACGGGGCGCGCAATTGCGCATGATTTCGCGATCGGCCGCCGCGGTGGTCATACATCGCACGCCTTGTGAATGTCGAGCGCGACGGTCGCGAGCAGCTGCGCATCGCTCATCTCCGTGAGGAGCGTCTCCCCGCCCTCATCGAGCAGATCCCGGGCGAGCCCGCGCTTGGCCTCGATGAGCGCATCGATCTTCTCCTCCACCGTGCCGCGGCAGACGAACTTGTGCACCAGCACGTTGTGCTGCTGACCGATGCGAAATGCCCGGTCGGTGGCCTGGTTCTCGACCGCCGGGTTCCACCAGCGGTCGAAATGAATCACCTGGGAGGCGGCCGTGAGATTCAGTCCCGTGCCGCCGGCTTTCAGCGAGAGCACGAAGAACGGCGGGCCGTCCTCGCGCTGGAACTGCTCGACCAGCCCCTGGCGCTTTGCGACCGCCGTGCCGCCGTGCAGAGTGAGGCCCGCCCGGCCGAAGACCGGCTGCAGGTGCTGCGCGAGCGGCTCGGTGAGCTCGCGGAACTGCGTGAACACGAGCACCCGCTCCTGGCGCTCGGCGAGCTCCTCGCAGATCTCCCCGAGGCGTGCGAACTTGCCGCTGCGCGAGCCCGTGTAGGGGCCCTGCCCCGCCCACTGCGCCGGGTGGTTGCAGATCTGCTTCAGCTGCATGAGGTAGGAGAGCACCGCGCCGCGGCGCCGGATGCCCTCGGTGCGCTCGAGCGCGTGCGAGAGCTCCTTCACACAGCGCTCGTAGAGCGTCGCCTGCTCACGCGTCAGGCCGCAGAAGGCGCGCACCTCGGTTTTCTCCGGCAGGTCCGCGATGACGCGCTTGTCGGTCTTCAAGCGCCTCAGGATGTAGGGTTGCACCAGGCGGCGCAGCGGTGCATAGGACGCATCGCCCCCCTGGGCCATTCGTTTCGCAGCCTCGCCGAAGGCGCGCGCCGCCCCGAGCAGCCCCGGGTTCAAGAAATCAAACAGCGACCACAGGTCCGAGAGCCGGTTCTCGATGGGCGTGCCGGTGAGGACGACGCGGGCGCCGGCTTTAAGCTGCTTGACCGCGCGGGTCTGCTGGGCGCCCGGGTTCTTGATGGCCTGCGCCTCATCGAGCACCACCAGCCGCCACGGTCTTGATCGCAGCGCCTCGCAGCGGGTGACGACTCCGTAAGTGCTCAGGGCGACGTCGATCCCGCAAAGAGCAGAGTCCAGCGCAGCGGCGACATTCAGATCGATGTCACTCTCGGACGGGTGCGCCACGAAAACCTTGAGGACCGGCGCGAACCGCTCGATCTCGCTTTTCCAGTTGGCGATCAGCGAGGCGGGCGCCACGATGAGGCTGGGGGCGGGAGCCTCGCCATGGGTGCGCGAGCGGCGCGGTTCGGCGGCGCCGCCGCGACCCGCCCGGCTGTGAAGATGCACCAGCAGGGCGATGACCTGCACCGTCTTGCCGAGGCCCATGTCATCGGCAAGACAGGCGCCGAGGCCAAGCGCTGAAAGCAGCGCCAGCCACTTGGCGCCGGTGACCTGGTAGGGCCTCAGGGTGGCATCGAGGCCGGCCCCCGAGAGTTCATGCTCGGCTTCGGGGTTGCGCAGCCTCGAGAGCAGCTCATGCAGCCACTCGCCCGGCTCGACGCCGGACCAGGCCGCAAGTGGTTCAGGCAGCTCGGTGATTTCACGGCCCGTGGGAGCACCGGCCAGCAATCGCATGCCCTCGTGGAACGACAGCCCGCCGCAGCGCACCTCGCGCTGCACCCGCTGCCAGTGCTCGAGCGCCGCGGCGAGCTTCTCGCCATCGGCCTCGACCCACCGGCCGCGCAGCCGGATCAGGCCGCCCGCCGCCGCGAGCAGTTGCTCCTTCTCAGCCTCCGTCAGCGCCTCGCCCTCGAGGGTCATGCTCACCGAGAAATCGAGCACCGCTTCGGCGCCGAGGCGGGCGGCGGGTCTGCCCCCCACCTGCACGCGAACTTGAGGCCGCGGCGCGCGGCCCGCCTTCCACCAGTCCGGGATCCTCACCACCAGCCCGCAGGCCTCAAGGACCGGGGTGTCGCGCAGCAGCCGCAGCGCCTGCGCGGGGCTCCAGGCGAGCGGGTGGTAGATGTCGCCGCCTTCGATCAACTCGCGCACCCACGCGAGACGCTCGGAGGCGTCCCGGATGGGCTTGAGCAGGCTCACCAGACGTTTGCGGTTCGCCGGGCCGGTGTACTCCTGCAGGGCCCGCCCGAGCGGCAGATGCCGCGGTACCCCCTGCTCCGAGATGCCCTCGGCGTAGGTCACGAGGAACGCAAACGGAAACGCCTCGTCGCGCGGGTTCTCGGCCAGATGGAAGGTGACCCGGCCGACGAGCCGCCACAGCGGATTGCGCCGGTGCAGGTAGGTGCGCAGGCTCTCCTGAGCCGCGAGCGCCTGCCCGCGCAGCCAATCCTCCATGTCGCGCCAGGCCATGCTGAGCATGGCCGCATCGAGGTATTCCAGGCCCTTGATGGATGGGGCCGCGAGCCTCAGGGCCTCGAGCTCCGCCTCCGACGGCAGCTCCACCAGGACGCCGGGCGCATTGGGCAGCGCATCGCCGAGATGGCACAGCCGGGTCACATAGCGCTGCGCGAAATCGCGGGCGAAAGTCAGTCCCGGCGGCAGAGCGGTCGTGGCCTCGGTGCTCGCGAGGTGCATGAGCCCCGCACCCTGGCCCGGTGCGAACGCACGCTCGATGCGGGAGGCCGCCGCCACCGGCAGCGCCGGCGCAGCGGGCAAGTCAGCCTTTTGCACCGCAAAGTGGCGCCGGGCATTGATGTAAAGATCGAGAGTCTCAGCCATGGCACCCCGAGCCGCCCGGGAAACGGGACATCTTAACCTCTGGCCCGATCGGCACGGCTCGGCATCACGCGCGGTCTCTCATCGAGTGCAACGGGTCGTCCCCTGGCCCTCGGCCCGTGTCCGCTCGGTGCGGCTGGCCGCGGCAGCCGAGAGGGGCTCGGGCACCATCGGGTCAGTGACGTGGACGGGAGGAACGCGCTTGCCGAGGTGCGACTTCGGCCCCGCCTATCTCGGCGCACGCGCCATTGCGCGCGTGATTCGCTGGGACACACAAGCGCCGGGTGGCGCAAGCCGGAGAAACGTATGCGAGCGGCTGGACATCAGATTCGAAGAGGCCGAGCGCCTGCCGTCCTGCGCATGGTTTGAGCCAGCTGCGGCGCAGACCGTGCCTCAACTGCGCGCACCGCCCGATCTGCTACGCGAATGCGGAGCAGATGAGGGCGTCGTAGCCCGACGCAGGCCCGAGATCGAGCGGCTCATCGCTGCACTCGCCGAGTTGGGCGGTTGAACGATGCAGCGCGTGCATCGAAACTCAAGCCGCGCTGAGGCCGAGGCGCTTCGCGACCCGCTCGCCAGCCTCATCCCGCAAGCGCGCATGAGCATCCCCGAGGTCATCAAGACCATGAGGCTCATCACGCGAAAGTCCCAGACCGAGTATGCCGCTCTCTGCGGCGTCGCGCCCAAGGTGCTGGCCAACGGTCAAGCGTGGACGATCCGCACCGATGACTCAGAAGCTGGAGAAGCTGCTGCGACTCTTTGGACTCGGCATCGGGGTCGTGTCCCTCCCGCAAGAGCGCGGACCATAGGCGCTCTTCGCCGATTCGAGGGGAAGCGAGACGCTCCGGTTGCGGAGGATTCTTGAACGACCAGGGACTCGCCGGGCTGCCCCGCATAGATCCGGGCAGCGCGCAGCACGCCGGCTCGTCGGCATGCGGGCGCGGCCAAGGGGGGCTGAGGCCGTGCGGGCTGAGCACGGGAGGCTCCTGCGCGCTGCCGCGCAGATGGGCCAGGTGCGGCGAGTCCGCCCGCTCAATCAGCCGCGCCCGCCCGCCAGCGCGGCAGCCCGTGCGCTACACCCCCGTCCACAGCGTGTGCGACAGATACAGCACGAGCGCAATCCCCAGCACCACCAGGAGGGCGGCCAGAGCCAGATCGAGCCGCGCCCCGTCCGCGTGCGGCTGCGCGCTCTCGATCGCACGGGCGGTGCGGATGAAGCGCACCGCGGCCATCGCCACCATGAGCGTGCCGGCCACGATCAGCAGCAACCCGGCGAGATCCCCGAAGATGCCGCCGGGGACAGGCAGCGGCGCGGCGCCGCCACGCGCGAGCGAGCGCGCCGCGATCTTCAGAAACAGATTGAATTTCGCGACCAGGAAGCCGAACGCCATCACCGCGATCGCGGTACGGACCCAGGCGAGAAACGTGCGCTCATTCGCGGCGTGATCGGAGAAGTTGCGAATCATGCGCCATCCTCGCACAGATCACGCCGCGCCGGGCAGACCCCTCGGCGCCCCCGCGGAGAGGCTCTGCACAAGAGATGCCCCCAGCGCGGGGCCGGCAGCGGTCGGCGCTGTTGCGCACTGAGCTTGTGGGGCCTTAAGCCCTGCGGGCCTCTGGCGTGGCTCGCAGCCCGTCGTGAGGCGGGTTCGAGCGCGCGTCTCGTCATGACGCGGGCTGAACAGGCTTGCGCGCCCGGTCGGCATGGCACTCGCTGGGCAACTGCCCCGAGGACAGCGCTTCGCCTGCCGCGATGCGCTCGCCGCCGTGGCCCCTCCGTGCGGCCCGCGGGCCGCACCGCCCTCGGCGCTCAGCTCGTGGTGCCCTCGCGCCCGTACTGGTCCTCGAGGCGCACGATGTCGTCCTCGCCGAGGTAGGAGCCCGACTGGATCTCGATGATGTGCAGTGCGATCTTGCCCGGGTTCTCGATGCGGTGGCGCACGCCGATCGGGATGAAGGTCGACTGGTTTTCCTCCAGGAGGAAGACCTCATCCCCGCGGGTGATGCGCGCGGTCCCCGACACCACCACCCAGTGCTCGGCACGGTGATGGTGCAGCTGCAGTGAGAGCACCGCCCCGGGCTTGACCTTCAGGCGCTTGACCTGAAAGCGCGGCCCGCTCTCGATGCTGTCGTAGCTGCCCCAGGGGCGGAAGACTTCCCGGTGCAGGCTGTGCTCGTAGCGCCCGGCCTCCTTCAGCCGGTGCACCAGTTTCTTCACGTCCTGCACTCGGTCCTTCGGGGCCACCAGCACCGCATCCTTGGTCTCGACCACGACGTGATCCTTCAGCCCCACGGCCGAAACCAGCCGGCTCTCGGAATAGAGGTAGCAGCCCTCGGCGTCCTCGCAGATCACATCGCCGTGCGCCACGTTGCCGTGAGCATCAGCGTCACAGGCCTCGTGCAGCGCCGCCCACGAGCCCACGTCGCTCCAGCCGGCAGCGAGCGGCACGACCAGCGCATCGCGGATCTTCTCCATGACCGCGTAATCGATCGAGTCGGCCGGGCACGCCGCGAAGCGTTGCCCCTCGATGCGCGTGAAATCGAGGTCCGCGCGGGCTGCAGCGAACGCCTCGGCGCACACCCGGGCCATCTCCGGGGCGAGCCGGCCGAGCGCCTCGAGATAGCGCCGGGCGCCGAAGAGGAACATGCCGCTGTTCCAGTAGTACTCGCCCGCCGCCACGAACTGCTGCGCGCGCTCGGGGTCGGGCTTCTCGACGAAGCGGGCGATGGCGAAACCGGCGCCCTCGGGCCGGCCGCGCTGGATGTAGCCGTAGCCGGTCTCGGGGTGGGTCGGAACGATGCCGAAGGTGACCAGCTTGCCGGAGCCCGCCGCCGCGAGCGCCGCGCGCACGGCCTTCTGGAAGGCCGGCACGTCCCGGATCACGTGATCGGCCGGCAGCACCAGCAGCAGCGGATCGGTGCCCCCGGCCGCTTTCAGCGCCGCGTGGGCGGCGAGCGCGATTGCCGGGGCGGTGTTGCGCCCGAGCGGCTCGAGCACCATGGCCTGCGGCTCGATGCCGATCTCGCGCAGCTGCTCGGCGACGAGAAACCGGTGCGCCTCGTTGCACACCACCACGGGGCCGGCGGCCGAGAGCCCCTCGAGCCTGAGCGCCGTCTGCTGGATCATGGTCCGCTCGCCCGTGAGCGCCAGCAGCTGCTTCGGGTACAGCTCGCGCGAGAGCGGCCAGAGCCGCGTACCGGCGCCGCCGGAGAGAATCACCGGAGTGAGCATGGGACGGTTCCTATGGGTTCCCGTGGGGCGGGCCGCTGCGTGCGCGAGAGCGGACGAGCGACCACTGGCGCCGGGAGGGTAGCGGAAGCGGCGGCTGTCCTCAACGACGCAGTCCGTGCCGCCCGAGCGACCCGGCCGGGCTGGCGCGGCATTGATCTCTTGGATGGATCGCCGGCAGATTGACCGTCATTGCGCTGGCGGCATGGCCGCTGCCCGGCCTGCCTTTGCGTGCCCCGCGGCGCCAGGATCATCGCTTCTCCGCCCGTGACCGTCACTCTGCAGCGGCGGAGTGCGTCCTCACGGACAGCTGCATTGATTCCTTGGATCACTCGCCTTATAAGCCGTACGGTGATCGATGAGCTTGAAATCCTGAAGATCGTCGGGGAGCGACTGGAATCGGTGCACGTTGCATTCATGTTGACCGGCTCATTCGCCCTCGGATATTACGCCAAGCCGCGCATGACGCGCGATCTGGATTTCGTCGTGGCGCTGACGGAGCCGCACGTGAGCCAACGGGTGCAATCGTTGTCGCCCGACTTCTACATTGACGAGGATGAGGCGCGCACCGCGATCAAGACGCGCCGGATGTTCAATCTCATGCATCTGGGCAGCGGCATCAAAATCGACCTCATCGTGCTGCAAGACTCGCCATACCGGCAAGCGGAGTTTGCGCGCCGCAAACCCATCGAGCTGGCCGGAGTACCGACATGGATTGTCAGCCGCGAAGACTTGATTCTGTCCAAACTCGTGTGGGCCGGGGATGCGCACTCGGAGCTGCAGATGCGTGATCACTGCTCGATGAGCGGCTCGACTGGGCCTACGTGGACGAATGGGCTCCCAAACTGGGGATCGGCCAGATGCTCGAGGAGATCAGACAATGAGCGATACCTCCCCTGCAATGGAGAGGATGATCACTGAGCGCTACCGGCGCATGAGCCCCGATGAGCGCGTGAGAATCGCCTCGTCGATGTTCGAGGCGGCACGCAGGATCGTGGAATCGTCTCTGCCGCCGGGCCTCACGCGCACGGAGCGCCGCCTTGCATTCGCGCGGCGCCTTTATGCCGGTGAGCTTCCCGAAGCGGCGCTTCGCGCTTACGCGCAATGGACGGATCCGCCGCCCCGCCGGGGCGACTCAGCTCCCTGATCGCTCCAGAGAGCGGCCGCGGCCGATGGCGTAGTAGGAGATCCCGAAGCCCTCGACCATGTGCGGATCGTAGAGGTTGCGCCCGTCGAAGATCACCGGGGTCTTGAGCAGCTCACGCAGCCGCTCGAAATCCGGGCTGCGGAACTCCTTCCACTCAGTGACGATGGCGAGCGCATCGGCCCCCTCGGCCGCCTCATAGGCATTGTCCGCGAGCACGAGGTCGGGCCGCTCGCCGTAGATCCGCTGCGCCTCGACCGTGGCCACGGGGTCGTAGGCGCGCACCCGGGCACCGGCGCGCCAGAGCCCCTCCATGAGGGCGCGGGAGGAGGCCTCGCGCATATCGTCGGTGTCGGGCTTGAACGCCAGGCCCCAGAGCGCGATGGTCCGCCCGGCGAGCGCATTGCCGAAGTGGCGCGCGATCTTGGCGAGCAGCACCTCCTTCTGGCGGGCATTCACCGCCTCCACCGCATTCAGCAGCGCCGCCTCGTGGCCGGCATCAACGCTCGAGCGGATCAGCGCCTTGACGTCCTTCGGGAAGCACGAGCCGCCGTAGCCGGCCCCGGGATAGATGAACCCATAGCCGATGCGCGGGTCCGAGCCGATGCCGATGCGCACCTTCTCGATGTCCGCGCCCAGCCGCTCGGCGATGTTCGCCAGCTCGTTCATGAAGCTGATCTTGGTGGCGAGCATGGAATTGGCGGCGTACTTGGTGAGCTCCGCCGAGCGGATGTCCATCACGATCAGGCGGTCGCGATTGCGCGTGAAGGGCTCATAGAGCGCGCGCAGCAGCTCGGTGGTGCGGGGGTTGTCGGTGCCGACGACCACGCGGTCGGGCTTCATGAAATCGGCGATCGCCGCCCCCTCTTTGAGGAATTCGGGGTTGGACACGACGTCGAACTCGATCGCCGCTCCCCGGCCGCGCAGGGTCTTCTCGAGCTCCCCGCGCACCTTGTCGGCCGTCCCGACCGGCACGGTCGACTTGCT
>JAJYLP010000118.1 GCA_021787615.1 Pseudomonadota bacterium | reverse complement strand
TTTCCCAGCCGGTGATTTCCAGGGCGCGCAGCGCGCTGCGGCAGGAAGGTCGCGTGGTGCGGGTGGGACCACCCGGGGTGCACGCTACGGCCTGTCCCGGTCAATCGGCGGGGTGGGTTCGCGCTGGCCGCGGTACCGGATCGAATCGGACGGCACACCATTGAAATCGGTCGGCTCCACGCTCTCGAACGCAATGACGACGACCTGCCGCAGGGCCCGCAGCGTCTGCGCGGGCTTGGCGAGGGTATCCCCTATGTTCTGCAGGATGCTCGGCCGAGTGGCTTCCCCGGCCGCGCCGTGCCCCAGCAGTTTCCCGAGCTGGCGCTGCCGCCGCGCATCGCCGCTTGCACCGACGAGCACTTCCTCAACTACCTGAGCCAACCGGCTACCGACCCCATCGGCGACCGGGTCCTCGGCGAGCGCCCTATCGAGCGCGATCTGGCGGACCCCGGGGCGATCGCAGTCATCGACTCGACCCAGCGCGAGAGCGGCTAGGCGGCGTGCGCGGCGGCCGCGATGGCGGGCACTCCCGCCGGCTCCTGCGCTGCGGGCGAGCAGCCGAAGTCTCTCGCGCGGCTTAAGGAGCGCGAACGCCGCACGCTCGTGCTCGTGAAGTTCTCCCCGCCACGCGTAAGCGAAACCGGTCAGCGCTGGGCGGATCGGCTCCGGTGCGAGCACCGGGCGCATGAGCTGCTCGAGAGCGCCGGCATCGCCTCATGCCGCTCGCGGCTGTTCACCTACGATGAGCGAACCTATCTCGAGATCGAGCGCTTCGACCGTCTCGGCAGGCAGGGACGCCATGGGGTGGTATCGCTCCGCGCCGTCGACCTCACGCGTTACGGCAAGCTGGATCGCTGGAGCGAGTGCGCGCGCCGTCCGCACAACGAGCGGCTGCTCTCAAGCGCGGATACCGAGCGGATCGGCTTCCTCGAGGCATTCGCGATGCTGATCGCGAACACCGATCGGCACTTCGGCAACATCACCCTGTTCGATCGATACGAGGGAGCATTCGAGCTCGCCCCCGCGTATGACATGCTCCCCATGCTCTTTGCGCCGCAGCACGAGCAGATCGTCGAACGGGAGTATCTGCCGCCGACGCCGACGGCGGCGCTGCTGCGCACAGGGCCTGCGGCACGGGCGCTGGCCGAGCACTACTGGACATTCCTGGTCGACGACGAACGTCTGAGCGAGGCGTTCAGACGGATTTGTGCACGTTCCCTGGAGACGCTTCGCGACGCGTCAGGCAAGGCGCACTGAGCGCGAGGCCACAGCTCAGACCGTGGCCGAAGCCGAAGCCGCCGCCTTGGCCCGCCCCGGGGCGCTCTCCGGCGGGGGCTCGTAGTGGAAGTAGCGGTCCTCGGCGAGCGCCGCGTAGAGCGGCGGGGTGAACAGGCCCGAGATGCGCGCCGACACCAGCGCGACGAACATCATGGGGATGACCATGGCGCTGCCGTTGGTCATCTCCATCACGATCACGAAGGAGGTGATGGGCGACTGGGTGACGGCGGCAAGATAGCCGGTCATGCACAGCGCGATCACGGCGGCCATGGAGGTCCAGGAGAAGGCCGCGTGGACCCACTGCGCGATGCCGGCGCCGATCGACAGCGACGGCGAGAACAGTCCGCCCGGCACGCCCGAGAGGTAGCTTGCCACCAGGGTCACCCACTTGGTGACGGCGAACGCCTGGCTGAGCGGCGCGGTGCCGTCGAGCAGCTCGCGCGCCTGATCGTAGCCGCTGCCCCAGGTCTGCCCATGGGTGGCGACGCCGATGGCCGCGATCAGCACGCCGCTCGCGAACGCATACCACAGCGGCCGGCCCATCCGGAATGTGAGCACCCGCGCCGGCATCCACTTGCGCCAGTGCAGCAGCGCGTAATTGAACGCTGCACCGAGCAGTCCGCACACCACGGCCGCCATGAGCACCGGCATGATGAAGCTCAGGCCGAGGGGCGTCGTGACGTTGAGCTGCCCGAAATAAAGATAATTGCCCGCCAATGCAAGCGAGGTCAGGCCCGCGAACACCACCGCCGTGATCATGGTGCCGTTGGTGCGGGACTCGAAATTGCGCGCCAGCTCCTCGATGGCGAAGATCACGCCCGCGAGCGGCGTGTTGAAGGCGCCGGACAGTCCCGCGGCGGCGCCGGCGAGCAGCAGCCGCCGCTCCAGCCGAGCGCTGCGGCGCGGATAGAAGCGCCGCGTCTCGGCCATGATGGCCGCTCCGATGTGCACCGTCGGGCCCTCGCGGCCGATGGTCAGTCCGCCGAGAAAGCCGAGCAGCGAGACGCCGATCTTGCCGAAGATGATGCGCAGCCCGAACAGGCGCTTCATCAGAGTATCGTCCATGGGGTCGCGAGGTGCGTGGATGGCCGCGATCACCTGCGGGATGCCGCTGCCCTCTGCGCCGTAGAACCAGCGGCGCGTGCAGGTGACCGCAAGCACCGTCAATCCCGGTGTGAGGATGAACGCGAGCCACTCGCGGCCGCGGATCCAGTCGCGGAACACGTCGTAGGCGTCTGTGCTCCAGCGCGCATACAGCACCGACATCAGGCCGACGAGCAGCGCGGTGCCCCACGGCAGCCCGACCTGCAGGAAGAACCGCCGGCTGCGGGTGCTGAGCAGCCGATCGATCCTTGCCCGCATCGCCCGCATCGGCACGTGCACCGCGGGGGCATCGAGCGGCACGAACGGTGCGGCGGGCGGCGCTCCCGGCGCGCTGTGCTCATCCGCCTCGTCGGGCAGGAGGGGTTGCTGGGTGGGTTCGGTTTGTGGTGGATCTGACACTGCGCTCGGCTGCAACACGCACCGTCGCCGGGCGGTGCGCGCAGGTCATCTTATCGGAAACGCTCCCGCTTCCGCGATGCGAATTTTCCAACGTGGAGCGCGTGTCTCACGGCCGCGGCGTCGCCGCGTGGCGTCAGTGAGAGCCGCGGGCCGCCCCGGAGCGCCCAACCGCGAGGGCGGTTTCGAGCGCGCGCACCTCTGTCGAGGAGTAGCCGAGGGCCTTGAAATCCATCACGCCGTGCCGTGCGTGGCACGAGGCGCAGGCGAGCCCGGTTTTCTGGATGCCGTGATTCACCGAGATGTAGGACGTCCCGGGCACGCGCATCGCCATCCACTGCCCGCTCCAGGGCACGCCCATCGCCTTCATGCCGGCAGCCACCGCAAGCGTTACGTTGCCGGTGCGGTTGTACACCGCGCGGTTCGGCGCGAGCAGCAGCGGCAAGAGCGCCGTCTGGGGATTGTCCTTCATGAAGGCCATGCCTGGGGCCTGCCACATCTTGCGCTGCCGGTCGAAGAGCATGATCTGGGTGAGCGCGCGCACCGGGAAGATCTTCGCCCCCGGGGTGCGCATCGTCGCGGTCGCAAAGGCCATCCAGCTCTGCGCCTCGGGGTGGCCGGGCGCATTGGACACCCGCCACATGTAGGACGGCGGACCGCTCACGATGCGCACCGTGGGCACGTACGCCCCGCGGATCGAAGCAATGTGGTCATACCGCGAGAGCTCGCTGATGGGGCCATGAACGTCATCGCGCACCGGCTGGCCCCAGTTCTCGTACACGATGCCGCTCACGCGCCGGATGTGGCAGCTCTGGCATGCGAGCTTCGCGATGTGCGCGTTCAGGACGGCGCCGAGGGCGCCCGTGTGCGGGCTCGGGCCGTGGCAGCGCGCGCAGCTCACCGGCACTTCCGGCAGGTCGTTCGCCACCATGTCCGATTCGTAGAGGCCCTTGGCGATCTTGTGGTGCTCGGTGAGGTGACAGGTGACGCAGCGCAGCCCGCCCCGCGCGTGCACGTCATTGCTTGCGGTGAAGGGCGTGCCGCGCTTGTAGTCGTCCGAGAAGGCGTGCTCGTGGCACCTGAGGCACGCCTCGTTCGTGGGCACCCGCGTCACGCTAAGGGCGCTCTTGAGCGAGCTGTCCTCTCCCCAGTGCGCCCCGGAGGCATCCTTGACCAGCGTGGCCCGCTTGCTCCAGTCGTACACCTTCGCGTGACAGACGAGACAATCGACCGTCTGCACCTGCGCGGTCGTCGGGGCTTTGCCGGGCATGGGTGGGGCGGACAGAGAGCCGATGTGACACAGCCCGCAGCCCGAGGACTGCACCGTGAACTTCCCGTCCGTCGAGGCCAGCCAGTTCGCCGCGGCCATGCAGCCGGCGAGCGCGCACTGGCGGTCGGCCATGCCCCACCACGAGCCTTCGGGGAGGCCCTCGACATTGCTCACCGGCGAGGCGAGGCTCCAGTGCACCGTGTGCACAATCTCATCGAGCGCGTGGGCGTGGCAGAGGAGGCAGGTCTTTGCGCCGTGGTAGCCGTTCTGCTCCATGAACGCGTTGCCGGGATGCACCCAGGGGTGCAGCAGCGCGCCGGGCGGCTGCGCGCGCGCGGCGCCCGCGAGCCCCAGCACGGCGAGCGCCGCGAACACCTGCCAGCACCGCTTAAGCACGGGATTGGATGGACTGGGAGCGCTCATGGGCAATCCCTTCGCTGACCCGTTGCAAGACACGCCGCCGCGGCGCGCCGCCCTCGCCTGCGGCGCCGACCCGTGCCGGCGAGCCTGAATCTAGCGGCGTGCGCGCGCCGCCGGCATCGGTAGTTCTACGCAATACGCGCCGGAGGCGCCAAGCGCCCGCGGACGCGCGGCGCCACGGAATCCGATCCGTCTGGGGGATGCGCCGCAGGGGCGGCGCGGGCGTGCGGGCTCAGGCCGCGCGGGTCTGCGCCGCGAGGCTGGCCTTCACGCCATCGAGCAGTTTCTGCGCGCCGCGGACATCGTCTTCCTCGAGATCGAGGCCCGCCTCGTGCAGGCGGTAATCGAGCGTGCTGGCGCGGGTCTGGGTGATGCGGTGCCTCTTCAGGTCGGTGCTGGCCTGGCCGCGCAGCTGTTGCAGCTCATGATACGCGTGCGTGCGCGCGCTCAATTCGAAGTGCATCGCGAACGCCGCGACACCCACGCACAGCACCACAGTGGCGCCCGTCAGAACAGCGACTTTCATGGGCGTAATTTTACCGGAAAGCGGCCCGCGCCCGCCAGCGCGCGAATCAAGCGGGCACGGCGGCCCGCACCGGCAGGCGCATGCGCACGATCAGCCCGCCGCCCTCGGCGTTGCGGGCGCTGATGTTCCCGCCATGCGCCGCGACGGACCGGGCCGCGATCGCCAGCCCCAGACCATCGCCGCCCACGGCGCGGTGGCGCGCGGCATCGACCCGGTAGAACGGCTCGAAGACCGCCTCCAGATCCTTGCCCGGCACGCCGGGGCCGTGATCGCGCACCGTCACCTCGATCGCCGCCTCAGCGCTTTGGGGGGTCTCCCGCCGCGCCTCGACGCTCACCTCGGACCCCGCGGCCCCGTAGCGCACCGCGTTGCGGATGACATTCTCGAACGCGCTGCGCAGCAGCTCCGGGTCGGCGCTCATCTGGAGCCCCTGCCCGGCTCGCACCGCGATGCGGCAGCCGCGGGCATCGGCCTCGATGGCGACGTCCGCGACGATCTGCCCGAGCAGCGCGCCGATGTCGACCGGCTCGCCCGCAAGCGGCGCGGCGGGACGCTCCAGGCGCGCCAGCTTCAGGATGCGCGCGATCAGCTGCTCGAGCCGGTCGGCCTCGCGGCCGATGCGATCGAGCTGGCGCGGCAGCTCCTCGTGGCGCTGCGCGAGCGAGAGGGCGAGCTGCAGGCGCGTCAGCGGCGAGCGCAGCTCGTGGGAGACATCGCGCAGCAGCTGCTGTTTGGTCTCGAGCAGCCCCTGCACCCTCGTGGTCATGGCATCGAAGTCCGCCGCCAACCGGGCCAGATCGTCGTGCCGGCCCTTCATGCCCGGCCCCACGCGCACATCGAGATTGCCCGCCGCGACGGTGCGCGCCGCCTGACGCAGCCGGTCGATGGGACCGACCAGGTGGCGCGCCAGCAGCAGGCAGATGAGCGTGCTCACCACCAGAGCGAGGATGAGCGTCGTGCCGGCCACCCCCGGCAGACCGAGCGCGCCGAAGAACAAGAGCGGATGCTGCTTCAGGTCGGTCACCACCACCTGATAGATGCGCCCGTCGGGCTGGGTGAGCACCAGCGCCCCGCCGATCGGCGGCGGGCGGCCCTGCGTGGGCCCCGCGCCGGGCGTGAGAAACGCCTCCAGCAGCGGCGGCAGCGGGCGGCCGAGCAGGTCGCGCTCATCGGGGCCGATGAGGAAGGTGCGGTCGTAGAACGGGCCGCCCTTGAGCGTGCGCGCCCAGCGCTCGAGCGCCGGCGGGCCGCCGTGCTCGAAGGCGATGGCCGCCTGCTGGAAAAGCTTGCCGCGCTGCGCCCAGGGCAGCTGCTCGCGGAAGGCGATCGCCTCGTGCACCGCGGCGGTCACCGTGCCGACGAGGATCAGCGCGATGGCGAGCCAGAACGACCAGAAGATGCGCCAGAAGAGCGAGTGCATCGGATCAGCGCTGCGTCAGGGCGTAGCCCGCCCCGCGCACCCCCTGGATGCTGATGTGCCCGGTGCGGCGGGCGAGCTTGCGCCTGAGGTTGCTGACATGGGTGTCGAGGCTGCGGTCGGTGGGCAGCAGCCGCCGGCCGAGCCCCTGGAGCATCAGCTCCTCGCGGCTGACGGTGCGCGTATCGGCCTGCATCAGCAGCTCGAGCAGGCGCAGCTCCGCGCTGGTGAGCTCCAGGTCCTGGTCCTCGACAAACGCGCGGTGGGCGCGCGCATCGAGCGTCAGCGGACCGAACGTGAACAGCCCGTCGGCGGGGGTGTCGGCCATGCGGCGCAGGATGGCGCGCACGCGCGCCACGAGCTCGCGCGGGCTGAAGGGCTTGGCGAGATAGTCATCGGCGCCCATCTCCAACCCCACCACCCGGTCGATCTCCTCCCCGCGCGCCGTGAGCATCAAGACCGGCACGCGGCTCGTGGCCCGCAGGCGCCGCAGCACCTCGAAGCCGCTCAGCCCCGGCAGCATCACATCGAGCACCACCAGGTCGATGCCCCCGCGCGCGAGCCGCTCGAGCGCCGCCTGGCCGTTCTCGGCGCTCTCGGCGCTGAAGCCCTCCGGCTCGAGGTACTCGCGCAGCATCGCGCAGAGCTCCGCATCGTCATCGACGAGGAGCAGTCTCGTGCGCGCCTCCGCCGCAGGGCTCATGCCGGGTTCTCGAGCGTAAACACCTGGCGCTGGTCGTCGTAGGCGAAGACCTCCGCGTAGCGGCCCCAGCTGATCACCGCGCGCAGCGTCTGCTCGGCGGCCTGCTCGGCCATGGAGTCCTCGAGCTCATCGAAGAAGCGGCTCTTCGGCGCGCGGTGGCTGCTGCGCTCATCGAGCACCCGGCGCACGTGGGCCGCAAGCGGCACGTGCGCGAGCAGGTGGCGGGCGAAGAGGCTCTTGCGCTCATCGGTGTCGGAGCGGGCGAAGGCATGCCCCGCCTCCGTCAGGCGGATGTCGCCACCGCCGACTTCCGCAAAGTGCAGTATCTGCAGCGTCTCGGCCACCGGGAAGAGATCATCGCCCTCCATGTGCAGCGCCTGGGCGATCGCCGGCAGGTCCGCCCGCCCGTTGTAGGGCGGCTCGCTCAGCGCATCGATCAGGCCCGAGAGCAGGTTGGTCGAGACGTGCTCGAGCGGTGTGCCGATGCCGACCATGGCGGGCCGCTCGGCGCGCGCCCCGTCGCGTCCCTGGCGCGGCCGGGCCGTCATTTCCACGTACACCCGGTCGACGAGCGCGAGGAACTGAGGGTCGAGCGGCTCGCGCGGGTGCGGCAGGTCGATGCGGATCTCGCTCACCACCCGCCCCGGATGGGTCGAGAAGATGAGCAGCCGGTCGCACATCTGCACCGCCTCCTCGATGTTGTGCGTCACCAGCAGCACCGCGCCGATCGGCAGCTCCCCTCGCCCCCAGAGGTCGAGGAAATCGTTGCGCAGCGTCTCGGCGGTGAGCACATCGAGTGCCGAGAACGGCTCGTCCATCAGCAGGATGTTCGGATGCACCACGAGCGCGCGGGCGAAGCCGACGCGCTGGCGCATGCCGCCGGAGAGCTCGCGCGGATAGGCCGACTCGTAGCCGTCGAGGCCGATCAGGTCGATCGCCGCGAGCGAGCGCTTGCGGATCTCGGTCTCGGGCAGGCGCATCGCCTCGAGGCCGAGCTGCACGTTGCCGAGCACGGTGAGCCAGGGAAACAGCGCAAAGCTCTGAAACACCATGGAGATGCCCGGCGCCGGCCCCTCGACGGGAGCGCCAAGGTAGCGCACCGCGCCGCGCGACGGCGCATCGAGCCCGGCGATCAGGCGCAGCAGGGTCGATTTGCCGCAGCCGGAGCGCCCGAGCAGGCCGACGATCTCACCGCGCTCGAGCTTGAGGTTCACCTCCTCGAGCACCACGAGCTCATCGCCGTCGGGCTTGAAGAAGCTGCGCCCGAGCCCCTGCACCTGAAGCAGGGCTGCGGTCACGGCGGCGGGCGATACGACATCGTTCATCGGCGGCTCAGTCCATGCGGAACTTGCGCTCGGCGCGCGCGTAGAGCGGGCGCCAGAAGAGGCGGTTGATGATCACCACGAACAAACTCATCACCACGATCCCGAGCACCGTTTGGGCGAAGTTGCCGGCGCGGGTCGCATTGGCGATGTACGCGCCGAGCCCGGCGGCCGCCAGGTGCGTGTTGCCCCAGTTGGCCACCTCCGAGACGATGCTCGCGTTCCACGAGCCGCCCGCGGCGGTGATCGCCCCGGTGACGTAGAACGGGAACACCGCCGGCAGCGCCACGCGCCGCCACCACAGCCAGCCGCTCACCCTGAGGTTGCTGCCCACCTGCTTCAGCTCCGTCGGCAGCGCCGAGGCGCCG
>JAJYLP010000117.1 GCA_021787615.1 Pseudomonadota bacterium | reverse complement strand
CAGCGCCAGGACCAGCACGATCACGGTTTGCGCCATGATCGCCAGAGCCGGTGTGTGATAGCGCGGATGCACTTTCGCGAGCCAACCCGGGCCGTAACCGTCGCGCGAGAGCGCGAACAGATAGCGCGGCGCCCCCAAGGTGGAATTGCTCATGATGCCGAGAATCGACAGCATCGCGCCCAGCGTCAACAGCCACTCGCCCCAATGGCCCGCAAACCGGCCCGCGGCCTCGGCCAACGGCGAAATCGAGCCGGCGAGATTCGGCACCGTCCCGATCGCAACGGCCTGCACGGCAGTGTAGATCAGCGTGACGCTCAGGATCACGAACAGCAGCGCGAACGGCACGTCGCGCCGCGGGTTGCGGTATTCGCCGGCCGCCACCGGCGTGTTCTCGAATCCGCCATAGGCGAACAGCAGCAGCAGCGCCGCCCGGCCCATCGCCGGGCTGCGCGGCATGTGCGACAGCGCAAGACGTGAGCCGTCGATGAACCACACGCCGACGACGACGAAAAAGATGAGGGGCAGCATCTTCGCGATGGCGAGCGCCACGCCGGTGCGGGCGCCCGCCTTGATCCCTCTGATGTTGATCCAGGCCAGCAGCACGATCGCCGTGCATAGGATGGCGGCACGCGCCGAGCCGCTGCCCGCGGCCGGCCAGAGATCGGTGCTCGCCTGGACGAGGCCATTCGCCAGCGAAGCGAGGGCCGCGGCACGCGACAGCCAGCTCATCCAGCCGACCTCGAATCCCACAAAGCGTCCGAACGCCTCGCGGGCGTAGAGGTAAGCGCCGCCCGGCTGATCGAAGTGACTCGAGGCCTCCGCGAAGCACAATACCAGCAGCGCCACCGCGAGCCCGGCCAGCACCACAGCCCACACGCTGGCGGCGCCGAGCAGTCCCGCCACGGCCGCCGGCAACAGATAGATGCCGCTTCCGACCACATCGTTGATGGCCAGCCCGACGAGCTGCCAGCGCGAGACCGCGCGCACCAGCCCAGGATGGACGGGCTCAGGCGCGTTTGCGGCGGGTGACACGCGGGCGCGCGGCACGTGGGCTCAGAGCAGATGCCGCAGATCGGGCAGATATTTCTCCAACGAGCCGGTGTTGACCACCACAATGCGCTCGCCCGGCCGGAGCGCTCCCTGCGCAGCAAGCGGCTCGAGCGCCGCGAGGCAGGCTGCGCCTTCGGGGCACATCCACCAGTGCTTCTCGCGCCAGATGGCCGAGAGCGCCCGCTCGATGTCCGCCTCCGCGACCGACACGGCGCAGCCGCCGCTCGCGCGGATAATCTCCAGCACTTTGAAATGTCCGACGCCGCCCGGCACGTTGAGGCCAACGCACAGTGTCTTGCCCGCTGCAGTCGGCCCGCTATCCGCGCCCCCGCGCGCCCATGCTTCCACAATGGGGGCGGTCGCGGCCGCCTGCACGCAGATCATGCGCGGGCGCTCTGGGCCGATCAGGCCCAATGCCTGCAGCTCCGCGAACGCCTTCCACATGCCGAGCACCCCGGTGCCCCCGCCCGTCGGATAGACGATTGCGTGCGGTATCTGCCAGTGCCGCTCGCCGGGCGCGGGCTCGGCGAGTTCCAGACCCAGCGTCTTCTTGCCGTCGATGCGCCAGCCCGGCTCCTGGAACGTGGCAACGTTGAAATAACCCTGCGGCAGATACCGCTCCCGCATGCGGGCGCCGGCCTCGCGGATCGTGCCTTCGACAAACTCCAGTTTCACGCCCGTGCCCCGCATCGCCAGAGCCGCGATGCGGCCCTGGATCGGCATCGGCGTGTCGGTCGGCATGATCACCGCCGCCTCGAGACCCGCGGCCAGCGCGTATTCCACGAGCGAGTCTCCGGCATTGCCCTGAGTGGGCACCACCAGCTTAGTGAGACCGAAGCGGCGCGCCATGGAAACCGCCATGGCCATGCCGCGGTCCTTGAAGGATTGCGTCGGATTGGCGCCGTAACCCGGCTCGGCCTTGCCCTCGTCCTTGATCTGGAGCCGAAAACCGACCTTTCGCGCGAGCGGATGCTCCGGGTACTCGCGCAACGGCGTGTGGCCTTCGCCGAGCGCGACGATATGGCGCTGGTCAGCGGGATCGGCGATATCGAGCGGCAGCAGCGCGCCGAATCGCCACAGGTCCCGCCGCTCAGGGTGGTACCAGCCGAGGTCCGGCTGCTCGCGCGCGAGCCGTGGCACATCGAGCACCATCTCGACGGGGCGATTGTCGAGGGGATCGAGATTCATCAGCTGATCGGCCGGATACTCCTGGCCCGAGCCCAAGCCCCGCAGACATCGTACGTAGCTCATATGCGCCCGTTGTCAAGATGAAGCCATCGTATGCTAGCACAGTCCCCGAGGGCCGCCGGCCGGCGCCCGGCTGCCGCGCCGCTGCGGCATTGCCGCTGAACGGCCTCGAATACAGCAACCGCACGGCTCGGGGCGAACACGGCAAGATCACAACACCTCAACTGCTGCCGAGTGGCGGTGACGCAGGCGCTGCCATCGCGCAACGGCGTTGCCCGCTGGCCACCGATCGAGCGGCTCGTGGGATGTACGAACTTGCCCGTGCGCGCGGCGCGCTGCAGTCTCCTCGCGGCAGCGGTGGTGTATGCTGATCGCTCAAGGGCCGGCGAGTGTCCAAAATTCCAGGAGGACTGTTCCCATGCGCGTCAAAATCCTCACTCACGTGGCGGCAGGCGCCGCCTGTGTTCTGCTCGGCACGCTGCCGGCTCTGGCGGCGACTCCGGGCCGTGTCGCGGCCGTTTGGGCGCCCCGTCACGTCACCTTCATCTATCAGGGCTTCACAACCCACTACTCCTGCGATGGCCTGCGCGATGAGATCCACACCATGCTCACGAAGCTCGGTGCGCGCGATCTGAGGGTCGGCGCGCTCGGGTGCATCAGGGGGGCCGGAGTCGAGCCCTTCCCCGGTGTGAGGGTGACCATGAAGGTGCTCGTGCCGGCCGCCTCGGAGCACGGCAAGGCGGCCGGCGCCGCGGTTGCGGCGCACTGGCAGAACGTCGTGCTGATGGCGAGCAATGCCGGATTCGAGGATCAGGGCAACTGCGAGCTGATCGAGCAGTTCAAGGAGACGTTCCTGCCGCTGTTCACCACGCGGCACATCAGCTACCAATCGAACTGCGTGCCCCACCAGCTCACCCTCGGCACACACCTCAGCACCGAGGTTTTGATACCCGACGCCAAGCCCGCGCCGAGCCGCTGAGGCTTGCCCGGGCCGGGCGCAGCGGCTCAGCCCTGCAGCGATGCCTCGAGCGCCGCGATCAGGCCCTGGATCTCGGCCGCTGTCGTGTAATGCACGAAGGAGATGCGCGCGACACCGCGCGCCGGATCGACCTGCATTGCCTCAAGCAGCCGCACGGCATAGAAGCCGCCGTAGCCGATCATGAACCCTCGCCTGGCCAGGCGCTTACCGAGCTCCTCGGGCTCGAGCGACTGCGGCACAAAAGCGACCGTCGCCGCGCGCTCTGCGGCGCGTATGGGACCGAGCACGCGGATATCCCCTCGGGATTGGAGAAACTCGAGCAACTGCGCGAGCAGCGGCAGCTCCACTGCGCGCAGAGCTTCGCGGACTCGATGCGGGCGGCGCAGAGGGTCGGCGCCGGGATAATGGTGCGCATCCAGAGCATCGAAGTACTCCGCGATTCCGCGCGCGGCGGCCACCTGTGCGTGATCAGCGCCGGCCGGCACCAGTCGTTTGAACGGCTCGCGCGCGTTGAAATAATGACCCTCGTTGCCGAGCTGCTCGAGGAGCCGAGGGCTCGCCACCATGAGGCCCTGATGGGGACCAAAGGTTTTGTACAGCGAGAACAAGTACACGTCCGCACCCAGTTCACGCACATCCGGCAGGCCGTGCGGCGCCCAGGACACCCCGTCCACGACTGTCAGCGCGCCCGCGGCGTGTGCTCGTGCGACGATGTCCGCGACCGGATTGACGTGGCCGACGATGTTGGAGGCGTGCGGAAAGGCGACCAGCCGCGTGCGGTGCGTCAACAGGTCATCGAGCTGCCGCACATCGAGGCGTCCGGTCTGCGGATCCACCCGCCACTCCTTGATGACTGTTGCGTGCTCCGTCAGCCGCCGCCACACGCCGCTGTTGGCCTCGTGATCCTGATTGGTGACGATGATCTCATCGCCGGGCTTGAGCAAGGCGCGAAACGCCTGGGCGAGCACGTAGGTGTTCTGGGAGGTCGAGGGACCGAATTGCACCTCACCGGGCGACACGCCCAGATACTCCGCGACACGGGCCCGCGCCACGTCCATCCATTCGCCGGCTTCGGTGGAAGCATCGAACGCGTAGTACGGCTGCACCTTGAGGCGGCGGTAGTACTCGCTCAGACGGCGAATGACCGCGCCGCAGGCGTACGACCCGCCGGCGTTTTCGAAGAAAGCCTGTCCCTCGAGCGTGGGCTCGCTGAAGGCCGGAAACTGCGCCCGGACGAACTGCGGATCGAGGGCGGATGCGGTACGTGTGGTGGCCATGGCCATAATCTCCAGCGAGGCGCCTGACGGTCGGACTTTGACGATCGCTCCCAGCGATCTTCTCGGGCAACCGAGCTCGAGGCTCAGGATTCGGCGAGTTCGGCGTGATGATCCTGACTGCACAGGGCGTGATCCGCCAAGGTCGCGATGACGCGGCACTCGCGGATCCGATGCCCGTGGCGGTGACGGAGCATCCGCTCGAGCTCCGAGCGCAGGCTGCTCAGCATTGCGATGCGCCGATTGACCGCCTCGAGCTGCCGCCGGGCGATCCCATCCGCCTTGGCGCAATCGGAGTCCGCCTCGTCCGACAGCGCCAGCAGCTCACGGACTGCCGGGAGCGGAAAGCCGAGCTCGCGCGCATGCCGGATGAAGCTCAGCTTCTGCTGGTCGCCCTCCCCGTAGCGGCGCTGCGCGCCGGCCGTGCGGATCGGCGGCGGCAGCAACCCGATCTGCTCGTAATAGCGGATTGTCTGAACCTTGCAGCCCACGCTGCGCGCCAGCTTGCCGATTGGAATGGACAGCTCGCCCATGCTTGAAGCTCCAGTCACTATAGGTTTTAGGATAGGCCGCGATGCTCATCCCCGCAAACGAATCTGCGCCGTCCCGGTAGTTCCGTGGCACACGAGCATTCCCACGCGGGCGATCATCTGCACGAGCGCGGCAGCGGTGCGAGCGAGCGGCGGCTGCTGCTGACACTCGGCATTCTCCTGACCTTCACGCTCGTCGAGGCGCTCGGCGGATGGTTCGCCAATTCCATCGCGCTGCTGGCCGAGGCCGGTCACATGCTCGCCGACTGCGCCTCGCTCCTGCTCGCCGTCCTTGCGATTCGCGCCAGCCGGCGGCCGGCCGATCCCCGGCACACTTATGGTTCAAGCCGGTACCAGACTCTCGCCGCGTACACCAACGGCCTCATGCTCCTCGCTCTCACGGCATGGATCATGGCAGAGGCTGTGCACCGTCTCATCGCCCCGCCCGCGGTCGACGGCGAACTGATGCTGGTCATTGCGATATTGGGTGGCGTATCCAACCTCGCCGGATTGCTCACCCTAACGGGCACCCGCTCTCTCAACGAGCGCGGAGCTCGCGCCCATGTCCTCAGCGATTTGCTGGGCTCGGCGGCCGCCACCGGGGCTGCGCTGCTGATCCTCGAGTGGGGCTGGAGGCTCGCGGACCCGATCCTATCCCTGCTGGTGTCGTTACTGATTCTGCGCTCCGGCTGGCGGCTGACACGCGATGCCGGATACGTCCTGTTGCAGGGGGCGCCGCACACGGCGGATCCCGAGGAGATCGTCCGCGATCTCGAACGCCTCCCGGACGTGTGCGATGTGCATCACGTCCACGTGTGGTCATTGACCGGCGAAGCGCCCGTCGTGACTCTGCACGCCACAGTCGATGCGGACACAGACCAGCAGGAGGTCCTGCGGCGGATTCTCGAACAGTTGCGTGATCGTTATGGGGTCACCCATGCAACGGTACAGCTCGAGGGCGGTGAATGCCTCGATGAGAGCACGCATCCCTGTCACGGGGCATGAATCGCGTGTCGCTCAACACAGCGACTCGGTCAGGTACTTCCATACGATCGACAAATATTTCGCCGACCGCCCCTCCTCGACCGCCCGCTCCCGCTTGCATCGACTCAAATATGACTTGTCATTGCTGTTAAACCAATATGTTACACATCTTTTATAATGTTTAACATGAAATTAACTTCGTGGCGATGCGTCTCAGATGTATCCCGTGGGTGCTGCGAAAACCGCTCACGCCGATGGGCTCGCGAGCGTCCCTGCTTGCTTCATTGCAGCGTAGCAGCTCATTTTCCATAGAGTCTCGCAATGACTCGCGGGGAAACACCGAGGAAGTAGAGCGCGAGGCACCCGAAATTGCGCCAACTGCGGCGCCGCCAACCCTCCTGCCTAAACCGCGTTGCAGAAGTGCGCGCGACAGCCGCAAGCACCGTGAGCCGACGGCGGCCGGCGCGGCGCACGAGATCGACGTCCTCCATCAGCGGCCACGCCCGGTAGCCGCCGAGCAGCCGATACAGTTCGCGGTGGATCAGCAAACCCTGATCGCCGTACGGCAGACCAAGATGGCGTACGCGCCAGGTGACGATGCGCTCCAGCCTTCGTGCGCTGGCGCTTGAATCATCGAGTCCGAAGCTGAACGCGGCAACGCGCAGGCGATTTGACGCCTGCCCGGTAAAGTCCTGCAGGTCCCGCGGCCAGCTTCCGGTCAGTACGGTGTCCGCGTGCAGAAAGAGCAGCCACGACCCGCGCGCTTCGCTCGCGCCCCTGTGCAGCTGAACGCCGCGGCCGCGATCCGACGCGATGACCCGAGCCCCCAGTCTCATCGCGATCGCGACGGTTTCATCTGTTGAACCCCCGTCGACGACGAGCATCTCAGCGACTCCACGGCAGGCCGAGAGCGTGTTCGCAAGTTGAGGGGCCGCGTTCAGCGTCGGGATGATGACTGACACGTCCAGCAGGGCGCCGGTTTGTTCGGCAATGTCCGCCGCCATAACCGGTCACGTCAGGGAAAGCAGCAGACGCACGAGGCGCCTCGGCCAGGGGCTGAAGAGCTTCGGACCGTAGAATGCGCTCACGGCCGCCTTCGAGAGCTCCCCGCGGGTCGGATAGGCAACCATGAGGTCACTGAGCGCGCTGAGTCTGAGCCGCCGCGTCATCGCAAGCCCCCAGAGCGGGATGTGCTCGCCGGCGTGCGGGGCAAGAATGCCGGCCCCGAGTAGGGTCCCGCGCCTGTCGATCACCACTTTGATGGCGCCGGCCGTCTGACGCTCCGTGCGGGCGCGATCATTTTCCGCAAGACTTGCGTGCACGGCCGCAACGGACGCGCCGAACCGCTCGCGCGCCTGCGCCTCGGTGAGGCCGACGTGCGCGAGCTCCGGATCGCAGTAGGTCACCCTTGGCAGGGCGCGGTAATCGACCTTCGCTCGCAGCCGGAACAGGGTGTTGCGGATCACAATCCCGGCCTGATAGCCGGCTACGTGAGTAAACTGCGGCGGCCCGATCACATCGCCCAGTGCGTAGACTCTCCTGTTAGTGGTTCGCAGGCGTTCATCGACCGTGATGCCCTGCGAGGTATACGCGACTCCCGCGCGCTCGAGAGCGAGGTCCGCGAGCCTGGGCTGCCGTCCCGCGGCAACCAGCAGATGTGAGCCCCGCACCTCGCGGTCGTCTCCGTGTCTTATCACGACACCGCTGGCCGCGCGCGCGACCGCGGAAATCCGCGCGCCCTCGCGGATGTCGATACCGTCCGCCGCAAGCCGTTCGCGAAGTATTTTCACGAGCTCCGGCTCATCGCGCGGCAGGAGCGATCCCTGTTCAAACAGCGTCACCGCGCTGCCGAGGCGGCGAAAGGCCTGCGCCATCTCCACTCCTACCGGCCCTGCGCCGATAATGAGCAGATGCGCGGGACGCTCATTGAGCGCGAAGAGCGTTTCGTTGGTCAGCACCGGAACATCGCGTATGCCCGCGATCGCCGGAATGAGCGCCGAGGAGCCTGCTGCAATCACGAAACGCCGCGCACGGACGGGAATGTCACCGCCGCTCACCTCCTCGCGGCCGCTGAATACCGCCTGTGCACGGATAACCCGCACACCCAGTCCCTCGAGCCGCTCGACCGAATCGTGCGGAGCGATCTGCGCGATGACCTCGCGTACGTGCCGCATGACGGCGGGAAAGTCGACCTGCGGCGCACTCGCACTCAGGCCGAATTGCCGTGCGTGCACCGCGGCATGCGCGGCATGCGCCGCCGCAAGCAGCGCCTTGGACGGGACACAGCCATAGTTGAGGCAGTCCCCGCCCATCTCGCCCCGTTCGAACACAACGGTTCGTGCCCCGAGCTGCGCCGCGCCGACCGCCACCGACAGTCCGGCGGCACCGGCCCCGATGACGCAGACGTCGCAGTCGAGTGAATCGGCCATTTTGGGACCCCATCCTGACGAGCCGTGCGAACCGCCCTCGGGTGGGTCGGCTTTGCGATGCCACGTGCCCGTGCGAGTGCCCCGGCGCCCACAGGTGCCCCGGGCGCAATAGGTTGCCCGAACCGCAGAGCTCAGTCCATCGGCCCGCGAGCACCCGCGCCAGTCATTGGGTCACGCAGCGCTGCACGCTTGCGGTCTTGCCGGATCTCTCGCGCCGGGCGCGCAGACGATCGTGTGGGATCGGCCCCAGTCAGCAAGTCGCGGCGAGCTTGCCCTCGAGGTGGCGGGCGAGCTCGGCGATGGTGGGGAAGTCGAACAGCTCGGTCAGGTCGATCCTGCCGGGGTACTCGCGCTCGATCTGCTCGTGGATCTCGATCAGCTTCAGCGA
>JAJYLP010000023.1 GCA_021787615.1 Pseudomonadota bacterium | reverse complement strand
TGGTCATGCCCGGGGACAACATCAAGATGACGGTGGAGCTGATCAGCCCGATTGCGATGGAAGAGGGGCTGCGCTTTGCCATCCGCGAGGGCGGCCGCACCGTCGGTGCCGGCGTCGTCGCGAAGATTCTCAAGTAGGAGCGGAGTCATGGCCAACCAGAACATCCGCATTCGGCTCAAGGCATTCGATCACCGCTTGATCGACAGCTCGGCGCGGGAGATCACGGAAACCGCCAAGCGCACCGGCGCGACGGTCCGTGGTCCGGTGCCGCTGCCGACCAAGATGGAGCGCTTCACCGTGCTGGTCTCACCGCACGGGGACAAGGACGCGCGCGACCAGTACGAGCTGCGCACCCACAAGCGTCTGATGGACATCCTGAACCCGACGGACAAGACCGTCGACGCGCTGATGAAGCTCGAGCTTCCGGCAGGCGTAGACGTCCAGATCAAGTTGAACTGAACGGACCGGGCGCGTATACTTCGCGCCCCTTTCGCATCGGGCGAGGTTGGGGCATCGGCCCCAAGACCACTCGAGATGGGCGGATTCTCCGCCGCGCGGCCGCTCCGGGTCGTGCCATCTCAGTCGTTTCGCCTCGCTCGGGCAGTCCGGCGCCGGTGACCATTCTGGCAATCGTTTCAGAGTGGGGCGCGGGGCGGGGAACAACGCGCGTCGAGCGCTATAGAGAGGCTAGTCAATGGCAATCGGAGTCGTCGGCCGCAAGGCGGGCATGACGCGAGTGTTCACCGAGAGCGGCGAGACCGTGCCGGTCACCGTCATCGAGGTGCTGCCCAATCGCGTCACTCAGGTGAAGTCCGAAGACAAGGACGGGTATCGCGCCGTGCAGGTGACCTTCGGCGTGCGCCGCCCCCAGCTGTATTCCAAGGCGCTCAACGGCCATTACGCCAAGGCGGGGGTCGCGCCGGGCCGCTCGCTGGTCGAGTTTCGGCTCACGGCCGCGGACAAGGCCGAACTGGCTCCGGGCGCCGAGCTCAAGGTCGACATCTTCACCGCCGGGCAGTCCGTGGACGTCACGGGCACCACCATCGGCAAGGGATTCGCCGGCACCATGAAGCGGCACAACTTCGCCGGACAGCATGCGACCCACGGCGTCTCCGTGTCGCACCGTGCGCCGGGCTCGATCGGCCAGCGCCAGACTCCGGGCCGCGTGTTCAAGGGCCGGCGCATGTCCGGCCACATGGGCGTGGTGCGCCGCACCACGGAGAATCTCAAGGTCGTGCAGGTCGATCTGGAGCGCAATCTGCTGCTGATCCGTGGTGCCGTTCCGGGCGCCGAGGGCGGCCAGGTGATCGTGCGCCCGGCGCTCAAGGCCGGTCGGCGCGCGCTGCGCAAGACCATCGCCCCGACCAAGGTCGGATCGAGCCCGTCGGCCAACCCGATGAAGCAGTCGAAGAAGTAAGCCGTCATGAAGCTCAAGATGGTCGACGGAGCCGGCGAGCTCCAGGTGTCCGAAGCCGCCTTCGGCCACGAATTCAACGAGGCGCTGGTGCACCAGGTGGTGACCGCGTATCGCGCGACTGGCCGCGCCGGCACCAAGGCGCAGAAGAGCCGCGCCGAAGTGCGCGGCGGCGGCAAGAAGCCCTGGAGCCAGAAGGGCACCGGCCAGGCGCGCGCCGGCTCGAGCCGCTCGCCCATCTGGGTCGGCGGCGGCCGGACGTTCGCCGCGAAGCCGCGCAGCTTCGAGCAGAAGGTCAACCGCAAGATGTACCGCGGCGCCATCCGCGCCATGCTCTCGGAGCTGGCCCGCACCGAGCGGCTGGTGGTGACCGAGGCGCTCGCCCTCGATGCGCCGAAGACGCGCCTGCTCGCCGGGCAGCTGAAGTCCTGGTCGCTCGGCAGCGTGCTGATCGTGGTCGAGGCGCTCGACGAGAAGCTGTTCCTCGCGGCGCGCAACCTCCCGCACGTCGAGGTGATCGAGGTCGCGGCGCTGAATCCTCTGTCGCTGGTGAGCCATGCCAAGGTGCTGATGACGGTCGGCGCGGTCAAGATGATCGAGGAGCGGCTGCAGTGAACAAAGAACAGCTCATGAACGTGCTGATCGCGCCGCATGTCACGGAGAAGACCTCGCGCGCAATGCAGAACCACAATCAGTACACCTTCCGCGTGCGCCGCAACGCGACCAAGACCGACATCAAGAAGGCCGTCGAGCTGATGTTCGAAGTCAAGGTGAGCGGCGTGCAGGTGATCAACGAGCCGGGCAAGCAGCGCCGCTTCGGCAAGACCCTCGGCCGCACCCAGGACTGGAAGAAGGCGTACGTCAGCCTGGCCGAGGGTCAGGCGATCGACTACGAGGCCCGCTCGCGGGCCTGATCGGAAGCACTGACATGGCGCTCATCAAGTACAAACCCACCTCGCCCGGCACCCGGTCGGTCGTCAAGATCGACCGCTCCCACCTGCACAAGGGCGGGCCCTACCTGCCGCTCACGGCAAGCCAGGGCAAGACCGGCGCGCGCAACCACTCGGGCCGCATCACCACGCGTCACGTCGGCGGTGGTTCGCGACAGAAGTACCGCATCATCGACTTCCGGCGCAACAAGGACGGCATCATCGGTGTCGTGGAGCGTCTGGAGTACGACCCGAACCGCACCGGCCATATCGCGCTCATCAAGTACGCAGACGGCGAGCGCCGGTACATCCTCGCGGCGAAGGGCATGCAGCCGGGCGATGAAGTCCGCTCCGGCGCCGACTCGCCCATCAAGGCGGGCAACGCGATGCAGCTTCGCCATATCCCGGTCGGTACGACGCTGCACAACATCGAGTTGAAGCCGGGCGGCGGCGGTCAGCTGGCGCGCAGCGCCGGCAGCTCGGTGGCCTTCACCGCGCGCGAGGGCAGCTACGCCTACCTCAGGCTGAAGTCGGGCGAGACGCGCAAGGTGCACATCGACTGCCGCGCCACGATCGGCGAGGTCGGCAACGACGAGCACAACCTGCGCAGCTACGGCAAGGCCGGTGCGAAGCGCTGGCGCGGCATCCGTCCGACGGTGCGCGGCCTGGCGATGAACCCCGTGGACCATCCGCACGGCGGCGGCGAAGGCAAGTCGGGCCAGGGCAATCCCCATCCGGTCTCCCCGTGGGGCTGGAACACCAAGGGGCTCAAGACGCGCAATAACAAGCGCACCGACAACATGATCGTTCAGCGTCGCAAGAACCGGATTCGCTAGCGGGAGCTCGAGCCAAGATGCCACGTTCACTGAAGAAGGGTCCCTTCGTCGATCTGCACCTCGCCAACAAGGTGCAGATTGCGAGCGCGAAGAACGACCGCAAGCCGATCAAGACCTGGTCGCGCCGCTCGATGGTCGTGCCCGAGATGGTGGGATTGACCATCGCGGTACACAACGGCCGTCAGCACATCCCGGTGCTGGTCAGCGAGAACATGGTCGGCCACAAGCTCGGCGAGTTCGCCCCGACGCGCACCTTCAAGTCGCACTCGGGCGATCGCAAGGTCGAGGCCGGCAAGTAAGCGCGACCGGAGATACACGATGCAAGTCACCTCCAAGTTGCGCCACGCGCGCATTTCCCCGCAAAAGTGCCGGCTGGTCGCCGACCTGGTGCGCGGCAAGCCGGCCGGTAACGCGCTCGCCACTCTGCAGTACAGCCCGAAGAAGGGCGCGGAGCTGGTGCGCAAGGTGCTGGCCGCGGCGGTCGCCAACGCCGAGCACAACCACGGCGCGGACATCGACGAGCTGAAGGTCAGCGTCATTCACGTCGACACCGCTCCGGTGCTGAAGCGGTTCGCGGCCCGCGCCAAGGGCCGCGGCGCCCGCATCGTCAAGCGCAACAGCCACATCACCGTCGCGGTGAGCGACGGCAAGAAGGATTAACGCATGGGTCAGAAGGTCAATCCGATTGGCATACGGCTCGGCATCACCCGCGAGTGGACGTCGCGCTGGTTCGCCGGCCGCGAGCAGTTCGCTGAGCAGCTGCACACCGACTTCCGCGTCCGCGAGTTCCTGAAGAAGAAGCTCGCCGAGGCCTCCGTGAGCCGCGTGCAGATCGAGCGTGCCGCGAAGAAGGTCAACATCACGATCCAGACCGCGCGCCCCGGCATCGTCATCGGCAAGAAGGGCGAGGACATTGAGAAGCTGCGCGCCGAGACGGCCGCGCTGCTCGGCATGACCGTCGGCGACGTGCGCCTGAACATCGCGGAAATCCGCAAGCCCGAGCTCGATGCCCAGCTGGTCGCCGACAGCATCGCCCAGCAGATCGAGAAGCGCGTCATGTTCCGCCGCGCGATGAAGCGCGCGGTGATGAGCACCATGCGCAGCGGCGCGCTCGGGGTGAAGGTGCGCGTGTCCGGGCGTCTGAACGGCGCCGAGATCGCCCGCACCGAGTGGTACCGCGAGGGCCGCATCCCGCTGCATACCTTTCGCGCGGATATCGATTACGGACTGGCCGAGGCCCGCACGACCTACGGGGTGATCGGCGTGAAGGTGTGGATCTTCAAGGGCGAGGTGTTCGAGAAGTCCGAGACCGCCGAGGCCGCGGAGACCGATGCCGCCGCGCCCGCCAGCCCGCCGGCCGCTGCGCCCGCGGCGGAAGCTCCGGCGCAGGTCTAGGAGCGCTCAGACATGCTGCAGCCAAAACGCACCAAGTACCGCAAGCAGTTCAAGGGCCGCAACGGCGGCATGGCGCATCGCGGCAGCGACGTGTCCTTCGGCGATTACGGCCTGAAGGCGACCAGCCGCGCCCGCATGACGGCCCGTGAGATCGAGGCGGCGCGCCGCGCAGTGGCGCGCTACGTCAAGCGCGGCGGCCAGATCTGGATCCGCGTCTTCCCGGACGTGCCGATCAGCAAGAAGCCGCTCGAAGTCCGCATGGGCAGCGGCAAGGGCAACGTCGAGTACTACGTCGCGCGCGTTCAGCCCGGCAAGGTGCTGTTCGAGATGGAGGGGGTCGATGAGGCGACCGCCCGCGAGGCGTTCCGGCTCGCCGGCTCGAAGCTCTCCGTGTCCACCATGTTCGTCAAACGGCAGGTTCGATAAATGGACACCAAAGAGTTGCGCGCCAAGAATCCGGCCGAGCTCAGCGATGAGCTCGTGAAGCTGCGCAAAGAGCAATTCGCGCTGCGCCTGCAGCGCGCGAGCGGCCAGGCACCGAAGCCCGATCAGTTCGGCAAGGTGCGGCGCAATATCGCACGTGTGAAGACCGTCCTGCGCGAGCAGCGCACGGCCGGCGGAGAGAAGCGATGAGCGAAGTGCACAACGACACCCCGGCGGGAGCCGCCGAGGCGCCGAAGGGCCAGCGCACCCTCACCGGGCGCGTGGTGAGCGACAAGATGGTCAAGACCATCGCCGTCGAGATCGAGCGGCTGATCAGGCATCCGACCTACGGCAAGTATGTCCGCCGCACCACGAAGCTCCTGGCGCACGACGAGCGCGGCGAGTCGCACGTCGGCGATCTGGTCACCATCGTCCCGTGCCGACCGCTCTCGAAGCGCAAGTCCTGGCGACTGCTCGAGGTGGTGAAGAAGGCCGCCGAGCTGAAGGGGACCGCGGCATGATCCAGCTGCGCACCATGCTTTCGGCCGCTGACAACAGCGGCGCCCGCACCTTGATGTGCATCAAGGTGCTCGGCGGCACGCGCCGCCGCTACGCCACGGTGGGCGATGTCATCAAGGTCAGCGTCAAGGACGCGATCCCGCGGGGCAAGGTCAAGAAGGGCGAGGTGTATGACGCGGTCGTGGTGCGCACCCGCCGCGGCGTGCGCCGCGCCGACGGGTCGCTGATTCGCTTCGACGGCAACGCCGCGGTACTGCTGACCAACAAGCTCGAGCCGATCGGCACCCGCATCTTCGGGCCCGTGACACGCGAGCTGCGCACCCAGCAGTTCATGAAGATCATTTCGCTCGCGCCGGAAGTCCTCTAATGAGTAGCAAGATTCGCAAGGGCGACAACGTCGTCGTGTTGAGCGGCCGCGACAAGGGTCGCCGCGGCGCGGTGCTCAAGGTGCTCGATGGCGGTCAGGTGATCGTCGAGGGCATCAACAAGGTCAAGAAGCACACCCGCGCCAACCCGCAGACCAACAGCCCGGGCGGCATCATCGACAAGGAGATGCCGTTGCCGATGAGCAAGGTGGCGCTGTGGAATCCCGCCGCCAAGAAGGGCGACCGCGTCGGGTTCAAGACGCTCGCGGACGGCAAGAAGGTGCGCTTCTTCAAATCCAACGGAGAGATGATCGACGCCTGAGGCGCCGGTCACGAGAGCAACCCATGGCCAGGCTACAGCAGTACTATCGCGAGCAGGTCGTTCCGCGCCTGCAGAAGGACCTCGGCATCGGCAATCCGATGCAGGTGCCGCGCATCAGCAAGATCACGGTGAATATGGGTGTCGGCGAGGCCGTCGCCGACAAGAAGGTGATGGACGCGGCGACCGCCGATCTCGCCAAGATCAGCGGCCAGAAGCCGCTCATCACCCGCTCGCGCAAGGCGATCGCCTCGTTCAAGATCCGCGCAGGGCTGCCGATCGGCTGCAAGGTCACGCTGCGCGGGGCTCGGATGTACGAGTTCCTCGACCGCCTGATCAACATCGCGATGCCGCGCATCCGCGACTTCCGCGGCGTCTCGCCGCGCTCGTTCGACGGCCGGGGCAGCTACAGCCTCGGCGTGAAGGAGCAGATCATTTTCCCCGAGATCCAGTACGACCAGATCGATCAGATCCGGGGCATGGACATCACTATTACGACGACGGCGAGGGACAACCGTCAGGGCCGAGCACTGCTCGAGGCTTTCAACTTCCCCTTCCGGAAGTAAGAGGAACTGGTACGCCTATGGCGAAGACGAGCATGGTCGAGCGCGAGAAGCGTCGCGCCAAGATCGTGAAGAAGTACGCGGCGAAGCGGGCTCAGCTGAAGGAGCTGATCCGCAGCCCCAAGACCTCACCCGAGGCTCGGGCGGCCGCGCAGGCGAAGCTGCAGACGCTGCCGCGGGACGCCAGTCCTTCGCGCGGACGCAACCGCTGCGCGATCACGGGCCGCTCACGCGGTGTGTACCGCAAGTTCGGGTTGTCGCGCGTCAAGATCCGCGAGGTTGCCAATCGTGGCGAAATTCCGGGTCTGACCAAGGCGAGCTGGTGAGGGGCGCCCTATGAGCATGACCGATCCTATCGCCGATCTGCTGACGCGCATCCGCAACGGCCAGGCCGCGGGCAAGGCCGAGGTGCAGCTCGCATCCTCGAAACTGAAGACTGCGATCGTCAAGGTGCTGAAGGACGAGGGCTACATCGCGGACTTCCGCCTCGATGAGGACAGCGGCAAGCCGACGCTGACCATCGGTTTGAAGTACTACGAAGGCCGGCCGGTGATCGATCGCCTGGAGCGGGTGAGCCGCCCGGGGCTGCGCATCTACCGCGGCAAGGACGAGCTGCCGAAAGTGCTCGGCGGCATGGGCACCGTGATCGTCTCCACTCCGAAGGGCGTCATGACCGACAAGCAGGCGCGCTCGATCGGCCAGGGCGGCGAAGTGCTGTGCATCGTCGCGTGACCGGAGACTGATCCATGTCCAGAATCGCCAAAGCTCCGGTTCCGCTGCCGCAGGGTGTGAGCGCGACGGTCACCGAGACCGCTGTGACCATCAAGGGCGCCAAGGGCACACTGAGCCTCGCGCTCACCCCGGGCGTCTCGGTCGTGCAGTCCGAGAAGCGCCTGGAGGTGAAGTACAGTGACCCGGGCGCCGCGCGCACGCACGCCGGCTCGACCCGCGCGCACCTCGCCAACATGGTGCACGGCGTGGCCAAGGGCTACGAGAAGAAGCTCGAGCTGGTCGGCGTCGGTTTCCGCGCCCAGGTGCAGGGCAAGGTGCTGAACCTGACGCTCGGCTTCTCGCATCCGGTGAACTTCCCCATCCCCGAGGGGATCACCATAGAGACGCCCAGCCAGACCGAGATCGTGGTCAAGGGCGTCGACTGCCAGAAAGTCGGCCAGGTGTCGGCGGAGATTCGTGACATCCGCCCGCCTGAACCCTACAAGGGCAAGGGCGTGCGTTACGCCAACGAGCAGATTTCCCTGAAAGAGGGGAAGAAGAAATGAGCCTGAGCAAGAAGGGCCGGCGGCTGCGCCGCGCCGTCAAGACCCGAGCGCACATCCGCAACCTGGGCGTCGCGCGCCTTACGGTGCACCGCACGCCGCGGCACATCTACGCGCAGGTCACCGATGCGGCCGGCGCCAAGGTCATCGCCAGCGCCTCGACCGTGCAGGAAGCGGTGCGCACCGGGCTGAAGGGCACCGGCAACATCGAGGCCGCCAAGGCGGTCGGCCGCGCGATCGCCGAGCGCACGCGCGCCGCGGGCGTCACCCAAGTGGCGTTCGACCGGGCGGGATTTCAATACCACGGGCGCGTCAAGGCGCTCGCCGATGCAGCCCGCGAAGCGGGTCTTGAGTTCTGAGGTCAGGTATCCCTATGGCAAGAACAGAAAAGGCCCAGCCGGCCGATGAGCTCGTCGAGAAGCTGGTCGCCGTCAACCGCACGGCGAAGGTCGTCAAGGGCGGCCGCCAGTTCGGTTTCACCGCGCTGACCGTGGTCGGCGACGGCGCCGGCAGCGTCGGCTTTGGTTTCGGCAAGGCGCGCGAGGTGCCGGTGGCCATCTCCAAGGCCATGGCGCAGGCGCGCAAGAGCATGGTGACCGTGGCGCTGAAGAACAACACGCTGTTCTACCCGGTCAAGGGCATTCACGGCGCCACCCGCGTGTACATGCAGCCGGCCTCGGAAGGTACCGGCGTCATCGCCGGCGGCGGCATGCGCGCCGTGCTCGAGTGCGCCGGTGTGCGCAACGTGCTCGCCAAGAGCTACGGCTCGCGCAATCCGATCAACGTGGTGCGCGCCACCGTCAAGGCGCTCGCCGAAGTCCGCTCGCCCGAGGACATCGCGGCCAAGCGGGGCAAGACCATCGAAGAGATCACGGGCTGAAACATATGGGCAAGCAAGCAAAGGCGCTCAAGGTCACGCTCGTGAGAAGCCTGCACGGCCAGCTCGCCAACATCGCCGCCTCCGCGCGTGGCCTCGGCCTGCGCCGGATTCACCAGTCCGTCGAGGTCGCCGACACGCCCCAGAATCGCGGCATGATCCAGACCGCCGTGCACCTGCTGAAGGTCGAGCACGCCGGTTGAGAGGAATTTCGAACATGCGACTGAACACACTGAAGCCTTCCGCCGGCGCCAAGCGCGCGCGGCTGCGCGTCGGGCGCGGCGCCTCGGCCGGCCAGGGCAAGACCTGCGGCCGCGGCGTGAAGGGCCAGCGCGCGCGCAAGGGCGGCTACCACAAGGTCGGCTTCGAAGGCGGCCAGATGCCCATTCAGCGCCGGATGCCGAAGGTCGGCTTCCGCTCCGCCATGGCCGCGACGCGCGCCGAAGTGCGGCTCGGTGAGCTCGCCAAGGTCACCGCCGCCATCATCGACCTCGAGGCGCTGAAGGCGGCCGACATCGTGCCGGTGAGCGCCGAGCGCGCCAAAGTGGTCCTCTCGGGCAAGCTCGAGAAGGCCGTGACGCTGAAGGGCATCGCCGTCACGCGCGGCGCCCGCCAGGCGATCGAAGCGGCCGGCGGCAAGATCGAGGCGTAGGACCGGCATCCCGCAGCGCCCAACCAGACTCATCCGGAAGACATCGTGGCGAACACGCTCAACAATCCAGCTTTCGCGCTCAGCGAAGCCGCCCGACTCGGGGAGATCCGCTCGCGCGTGTTCTTCCTGATCGGGGCCATGATCGTGTATCGCATCGGCACCTTCATCCCGGTGCCGGGCATCAATCCGGTCGAGGTGGCCCGCTTCTTCAGCAAGAATTCGGGCACGATCTGGGGCATCGCGAACATGTTCTCCGGCGGCGCGCTGCAGCGCCTGTCGATCTTCGCCATGGGCGTGATGCCGTACATCTCGGCCTCGATCATCATCCAGATGATGTCCATGGTGGTGCCGAGCCTGATCGAGCTGCGCAAGGAGGGTCAGGCGGGCCAGCGCAAGATGACCGACTACACCCGCTACGGGACGGTCGCGCTCGCGGTCTTCCAGTCGTTTGCGGCCGCGGGGGCTCTGGTCAAGGGCGGCATGACGCTCATCGGCGGCTGGCAGTTCATGTTCACCGCCACCGTGACCATGACCACCGGAACGGTGTTCCTGATGTGGCTCGGCGAGCAGATCACCGAGCGAGGCATCGGCAACGGCATCTCCATGATCATTCTGGCGGGCATCGTCGCGGGCCTGCCGGGCGCGATCGGCAACGCCGCCGAGGCGGTGAGTTCCGGCGCCATGCAGGGACCGTTCGCGCTGCTGCTCATCATCGTGGTGGTCCTCACGACCGCGTTCGTGGTGTTCATGGAGCGCGCCCAGCGGCGCATCGCGGTGAACTACGCCAAGCGCCAAGTGGGCCGGCGCATGTACGCCGGCCAGAGCAGCCACCTGCCGTTCAAGATCAACATGTCGGGCGTGATCCCGCCGATCTTCGCCTCCAGCATCCTGCTGTTCCCGGCCACCATCGCGAGCTTCCTGGGGACCGGCGCCAAGGGCGGCATCGCGAGCGTCATGCAGGACGTGGCCGCGGCGCTCGGTTTCGGGCAGCCACTCTACATTGTGCTGTACGGCGTGCTGATCATCTTTTTCTGCTTCTTCTACACCGCGCTGGTGTTCAATTCGCGCGAGACCGCGGACAACCTGAAGAAGTCCGGCGCGTTCATCCCGGGCATCCGGCCCGGCCAGCAGACCGCCGAGTACATCGACAAGGTGCTCACCCGTCTGACGCTCTGGGGCGCGCTCTACGTGGCGGCGGTGTGCATCCTGCCGGTGTTCCTCGAGGGCCAGCAGGGTGTGTCGTTCCAGTTCGGCGGCACGTCGCTGCTGATCGTGGTGGTGGTGGTCATGGATTTCATGGCCCAGCTGCAGGCGCACCTGATGTCGCACCATTACCCGGGCCTGATGAAGAAGGCGAACCTGCTCGGCTACGGCCGTTCGGGCCAGGGCGGATGAGGGCAGCGCGGATGATGAATCGTTCTATCCCGGCGCACGGCGCCACTTCAGGCCGCGGACCGCATCGGTCCGCCCTTACGACTGCGCGGAGCGCATCATGAAAGTCAGACCCTCGGTCAAGAAGATCTGCAAGAACTGCAAGATCGTACGCCGCCGGCGTGTGGTGTACGTGATCTGCACGGACCAGCGGCACAAGCAGCGCCAGGGATGAGCGCCCAGACCCCATCCGCACATCGGGCGACGTCGGCTGGCCGGTGCGCCGCCGGGCGAGGCCGAGTCTCGCAAGTATTTGGAATACGTCGAATTTTTGTTAAAATGCCGCATTTTCCCCGCGGCTCTGGTACAGCAATATGGCACGCATAGCCGGCATCAACATTCCTTTGAACAAGCACGTCTGGGTGGGCCTGACGCACATCTACGGCGTGGGCCGCACACGGGCGCTCCATGCCTGTGACGGCGCGGGTGTGAACCCCGAGACCAAGGTCAAGGATCTGACCGAGGCCGAGATCAATGCGATCCGCAGCCAGATCGCCAAATTCGCTGTCGAGGGCGATCTGCGGCGCGAAGTGTCGATGAATATCAAGCGGCTGATGGATCTGGGCTGCTACCGCGGCATCCGTCACCGCCGGGGCCTGCCGGTGAACGGCCAGCGCACCCGCACCAACGCCCGCACGCGCAAGGGCCCGCGCAAGCAGGCCGTCAAACTGAACGCGCCTCCGGGCAAGGTCTGAGCCGAGGATTTTGCATCATGGCTGAGCAGAAGCAGCAACAGCAACAGCAGGGCGGCGCGGCCGCCAAGAAGCCCAAGAAGGCGCGCAAGAACGTGCTCGACGCGATCGCGCACGTACACGCCTCCTTCAACAACACCATCATCACGATCACCGACCGGCAGGGCAACACGCTGTCGTGGGCGACGGCGGGCGGCTGCGGATTCCGCGGCTCGCGCAAGAGCACCCCGTTTGCCGCTCAGGTGGCGGCCGAAAAGGCTGGCGTGGCCGCGCAGGAACACGGCGTGAAGAACGTCGAGGTTCGCGTCGGCGGCCCCGGCCCCGGACGCGAGTCGGCGGTCCGCGCGCTGAACGGCTGCGGGCTGAAGATCACCAGCATCGCGGACGTCACGCCGATCCCGCACAACGGCTGCCGTCCCCCGAAGAAGCGCAGAGTCTGACCGCTTCCGACACGGCAAGTAAGCCCAGAACCTAAGAGCACTACAGCATGGCGCGTTATCTCGGTCCCAAGTGCAAGCTCGCACGCCGCGAGGGCACGGATCTGTTCCTGAAAAGCGGTGTCAAGTCTCTCGAGAGCAAATGCAAGCTCAGCGTGCCGCCGGGCGGCATCAAGGGAGAGCGCCGCACCCGTCTGTCCGACTACGGTCTGCAGCTACGCGAGAAGCAGAAGCTGCGCCGCATGTACGGCGTGCTCGAGCGGCAGTTCGGCAACTATTACACGGAGGCGGCGCGGCGCGCCGGCGCGACGGGCGAGAACCTGCTGCGACTGCTCGAGTGCCGGCTCGACAACGTCGTGTACCGCATGGGCTTCGCCGCCACGCGCGCCGAAGCTCGCCAGCTCGTCAGCCACAAGGGCATCAACGTCAACGGCCGGGCGGTGACCATCGCCTCGTATCAGGTCAAGGCCGGCGACTCGGTTGAGGTTCGCGAGAAGGCGCGCAAGCAGCTGCGCATCCAGAACGCCATCAACATCGCGCAGCAGGTGGGCCTGCCGGAGTGGGTGGAGGTCAACGACAAGGAGTTCCGCGGCGTGTTCAAGACGCCGCCGGGCCGCGATGATGTCCTGCCGGATATCAACGAGAACCTGGTCGTGGAGCTCTATTCGAAGTAATCGGCAGCGCATCGCAGTCGGCGCCGCCGCTGCGACGTTCGTGCCCGCGTTTTCGATTTGCGCCGGTCATCAGCCGGCAAGGTGAGACTGCAATGCAGGGATCCGTCACAGAGTTCTTGAAGCCGCGCGTGGTGAAGGTGCAGCCCGTTGCCCCTCGCCAGGCGCGCGTCACCATTGAACCGTTCGAACGCGGCTTCGGCCACACGCTCGGCAATGCGCTGCGGCGCGTGCTGCTCTCGTCGATGCCCGGCAGCGCCGTCACCGAGGTCGAAATCGACGGAGTGCTGCACGAGTACACCAGCATCGAGGGCGTGCAGGAGGATGTCGTCGATATCCTGCTGAACCTGAAGTCCGTCGCGCTGCGCATGCACTCGCGCGATAACGCGGAGCTGCGCCTGCACAAGAAGGGCCCGGGCCCCGTGACCGCCGGCGACATTCAGACCGACCACGACATCGAAGTGGTGAATCCGGAGCTGGTGCTCGCCAATCTGACGCAGGCGGGCGAGCTCAGCATGACGCTGCGCATCGAGCGCGGCCGCGGCTACCGCCCGGCGGCGGCCCGCGCGGCGTTCGAGGAGCAAACCCGTCCCATCGGGCGTCTGCAGCTCGACGCATCGTTTTCTCCGGTGCGCCGCGTGACCTACTCGGTCGAGGCCGCGCGCGTCGAGCAGCGCACCGATCTCGACAAGCTGGTGATCGATATCGAGACCAACGGCACGATCGACGCGGAAGAGGCGATCCGCCGCGCCGGCAGCATCCTGAAGGATCAGCTGTCGGTGTTCGTCGATCTGCAGGGCGAGGAGGAGACCACCGCCAAGGTCACCGAGATGCAGTTCGACCCGATCCTGCTGCGCCCCGTGGACGAGCTCGAGCTCACCGTGCGCAGCGCCAATTGTCTGAAGGCCGAGAACATCCATTACATCGGCGATCTGGTGCAGCGCACCGAAGTGGAGCTGCTGCGCACGCCGAACCTCGGCAAGAAGTCGCTCACCGAGATCAAGGAGGTGCTGCACAGCCACGGCCTGATGCTCGGCATGCGTCTCGACGGCTGGCCGCCGATCAGCCTCAAGCACGGCGACGAACCTACGATCTAAGGATTTCCTGCAATGCGTCACCACCTGACTGGCCGGCAACTGTCCCGCAACAGCTCGCACCGGCACGCGCTGATGCGCAACATGAGCGTGTCGCTCCTGCGGCACGAGACCATCCGCACCACGCTGCCGAAGGCCAAGGAGCTGCGCCGGGTCGTCGAGCCGCTGATCACACTCGGCAAGACCGATGGCGATGCCAACCGGCGGCTGGCGTTTTCGCGGCTGCGCGATGCCGCAATCGTCGAGAAGCTGTTCACCGATCTCGGTCCGCGCTTCAAGACGCGCCCCGGCGGTTACACGCGCATCCTGCGCATGAACCCGCGCCCGGGCGACTCGGCGCCGATGGCGCTGATGCAGCTCGTGGAGGGTTCGGGAGCGGTCGCCGAGGCGCCGGAGCCGAACAAGACGCGGCGCAAGCGCGCCGCGCCGAAGCGCGATATCGCCGAGGCTGCGCCGGCTGCCGGCACCGAGGTCAAGAACAAGGCTCCGCGGCGGCGCAAAGCCAAGACGGCCTGATCCGCGCCCGCTGTCATTTTGCGGACCACAAGGCGTTGGGCTACGCTCCAGCTTCCATTATCTGCAAGAGGTATCTCGCCGTGAGCCTTGTATCAGAATTCAAAGAATTTGCCATCAAGGGTAACGTGGTCGACATGGCGGTCGGCCTGGTCATTGGCGCGGCATTCGGCAAGATCGTCAGTTCGCTGGTGGCCGACCTGATCATGCCGCCCCTCGGCTTGATCATCGGCCGTGTGAGCTTCAACAAGCTCGCAGCGCAGATCGGCACCGGTCCGGGCGGCAAGCCGGTCATGCTCGAATACGGGCTGTTCATCCAGGCGATCTTCGACTTCGTGCTGATCGCGCTCGCGATCTTTTTCGTCGTCAAGGTGATCAACCGGCTCAAGCGCGCGCCGGTTCCGGCCGCGGCCGCGCCGCCGCCGCCCACGAAGTCCGAGGAACTGCTCGGAGAGATCCGCGACCTGCTGGCAAAGCGATAGGCGCGTTCAGCGTCCGTTGTGCGCGGCGGCGAATGCGTCGCGCGTCAGGTTCTCGCAGCCGGTGGCGCTGACCGCGAGGTCGTCCTCGACGCGGATGCCGCCGCAGGGCTGCAGCGAGTCGACCCGCGACCAGCGGATGAGCCGCGCGCGCGCGTCGGCGCGCGCGGCCGCCAGCAATGGCTCGATGAAATAGAGGCCCGGTTCCATGGTGACCACGAAGCCGGGAGCGAGCGTGCGGGTGAGCCGCAGGTACGGGTGTCCTTCGGGTCGCGCGATGTCCCCGCCGTCCGGCGAGCGCATGAACCCGCCGGCATCGTGAACCTCGAGGCCGAGCAGGTGGCCGATGCCGTGCGGCAGAAAGACGCGAGTGACGCCGCTCGCGATGGCCTCGTCGGGGTCGCAGCTGATCAGATCGGCGTCCCGCAGCACGTGCGCCAGGAGCTGGTGCGCGAGCAGGTGCACTTCGCGCCAGTCGACCCCCGCTTTGACGTGCGCGCAGAGGGATTGCTGCAGCGTGTCCATCGCCTGAATCAGCGCGGCGAAGTCTCCGGCGGCAGCTGCATAGGTGCGCGTGATGTCGCTGGCGTAGCCGCCGAATTCAGCGCCGGCATCGATCAGCAGCGAGCGGCGCGTCTGCGGCGCGCGCTTCTCGAGCACTTGGTAGTGCAGCACCGCCCCGTTCTCGTTCAGGGCGATGATGGGGTTGTAGGGCAAGTCCTGCTCGCGCTGGCCGCAGGCGGCGAGGAAGGCGAGCTCGATGTCGAACTCCGCCGCCCCGTCGGTGAAGGCTCGCTCGGCGGCCAGGTGCCCCAATGCCCCGAGACGGTTCGCGGCCCGCAGGCAGGCCAGCTCGTAGGGGCTCTTCATCGCGCGCGGGAAGTCCAGATGGCGGATCAGCCGCGGCGGATTGACCTCACCGACATTCCAGGCAGCGAGCGTGCCGAAGTCCTCGCCCAGGTAGGCCGTGCGGGCCAGGCTGCGCGGCAGAGCCGCCCGCGCTGCCGTCAGGTCGGTGCAAGGGACGATCTCGAAGTGCGCCGTCCAGTAGTCCTGCGGGAGCGGCGCCGGCTTGTACCAGTAATCGGTCGGGCGGTGGAACAGCAGCCTCGGCCGGTGCCCGGGCTGGACATGGACGAAGCAGTCGGGGACCTCGGCAAGGGGTGTCCAGACCTTGAACGGGGCGTTCGCCTCGAAGGGGTAGGTGCGGTCGTCCTGGAACACCGGCAGGAGGGACCCCGAGTGCACCAGCAAGGCCTCGTAGCCGCAGCTCTCCAGGGCGGCGGCTGTGCGCTGACCCAGCGCCGCCAGGTGCGGGCCGAACAGGGCGGCGAGCGGCTCGCGTGCTGCAGGGACGAGAGGGGATAGGGACATGGAAGCCCTCGTCAATGGGTATTGTCCGCATTTTAAGGCCCCGGCGCGGAACTCGGGTGACCCCGTGGGGTCGATCTCTGCAGGACGCCGCCCAAAGCCCCGCAGCGTTCACGCGTGCCTCCTGGACGGCCGCGCTGGCTCGTGGAAACCCCTTGTTGTCGGCATACGGCGACAGGGAGACGGTTTCAAATCAGATTATTAACCTATAAAATCGTCGCCCGCGCGACCCGTGAAGGACTCGCGGAACGACTATAACTCGTTCAAAAGTTGTTCTTTCCTCTGAAGCTCTCATTTCACCGGGGTACTATCGATGAATACGAAAGTTGCTCTTAGCGCGCTTGCCGCCGCAGTGCTCTTGACCGCCTGCGCCAAGCAGCCGTCCAGCCAGACGGCCGAGCCGGCCGCCGCGCCGCCGGCCTCCACCGCGCCGGCCCCCAGCACCACCACGCCGCCGGCCAGTTCCACGGGTACCGGGTCGTCCACTTCCGGCTCGAGCACCGGCTCTGGCAGCACCACCCCGCCGCCGGCCTCGGGCAACGGCTCTTCTTCGACCACTCCGCCGAAGAAGAAATAAGCAGTCGTCCTCGGGGTTTCAGCCCCGGCTGACTTCAGCTTCACACGACCCGGACGGTGCGCGCGAGCGCGCCGCCCGGGTCGTGTGTCTTGCGTTTGCGGCCCGCCTCATCCGTGGGCCGTTTCGGCCTCGGCGTGCACCGCGAGCAGCGGCCGCAGGAAGGCCCCGGTGTGCGAGCGCGCATCGGCGGCCACCTCTTCCGGCGTTCCGCTCGCGACGATCTGCCCGCCGCCTTCGCCCCCTTCGGGCCCCAGATCGATCAGCCAGTCGGCGCACTTGATGACATCGAGGTTGTGCTCGATGACGACGATCGTATTGCCCTGATCGCGCAGGCGCTGCAGCACTTCGAGCAGCTGCGCCACATCCTGGAAGTGCAGCCCGGTGGTGGGCTCATCGAGAATGTAGAGCGTGCGGCCCGCGGAATGCTTGGCGAGCTCGCGCGAGAGCTTGACCCTCTGGGCCTCTCCACCGGAGAGGGTGGCTGCGTTCTGCCCGAGGTGCAGGTACGAAAGCCCGACGTCGCGCAGCGTCGCCAGCTTGGCGACGATCGCCGGCACGTTGGCGAAGAATCGCAGCGCCTCCTCGACGGTCATCTGCAGCACTTCGTGGATGTTCTTGCCGCGATAGCGGATCTCGAGGGTCTCGCGGTTGTAGCGCTGGCCGTGGCAGATGTCGCACGGCACGTAGACGTCGGGCAGGAAGTGCATCTCGACGCGCAGCAACCCGTCGCCCTGGCAGGCCTCGCACCTCCCGCCCTTGACGTTGAAGCTGAACCGGCCCGCCTCGTAGCCGCGGGCGCGCGCCTCGGGCACTGCGGCGAACAGCTCGCGGACCGTGCCGAAGAGGTTCGTGTAGGTCGCGGGATTCGAGCGCGGCGTCCGCCCGATCGGGCTCTGGTCGATATCGATGACCGCATCGATCTGCTCCAGGCCGTCTATGCGCTCGCACGGCGCCGCCTGCGCGCCGCCGGCCGTGAAGCGCTGCCGCGCATGACTGAAGAGCGTATCGATGATCAGTGTCGACTTTCCCGAGCCTGAGACTCCGGTGACGCAGGTCAGCAGGCCGAGCGGAATGTTCGCATCCACGCCGCGCAGGTTGTTTCCCGTGGCGCCGCGGATGCGGATCTGACGCTGCGGTGAGCCCGGCACGCGCGATCGCGGCAACTCGATGCGCCGAGCGCCGCTGAGGTACTGCCCGGTCAGGGACGCCTCGCTCGACTGGATCTGCGCGGGAGTGCCGCGCGCCACCACTTGCCCGCCGTGTGCGCCGGCCCCGGGACCGAGATCCACCACGTAGTCGGCCTCGCGAATGGCCTCTTCGTCGTGCTCTACCACGATCACCGTGTTGCCCAGGTCGCGCAGCCGCTTCAGCGTCGCCAGCAGTTTGCGGTTGTCGCGCGGATGCAGGCCGATCGAGGGCTCATCGAGGATGTACATCACCCCGGTCAGTCCCGAGCCCACCTGGCTCGCCAGGCGGATGCGCTGCGCCTCCCCGCCCGAGAGCGTCTCGGCGCTGCGATCGAGCGTGAGATAGCGCAGTCCGACGTCGGCGAGGAACCGCAACCGGGCGAGCACCTCCCGCGCGATCTGCGCAGCGACTTCACCGCGCCAGCCGGGCAGGTGAAGGCCGCCGAGGAACTCGGTGGCCCGCTCGATGCTGAGGCGGGTCAGCTCCGGCAGGTTCGTCTCGCCCACGAACACCCAGCGCGCCGTGAGGTTCAGCCGCGCGCCGCCGCACTCGGGGCAGACGCGCAGCCCGCGGAACCGCGCCAGTTCCGCGCGCACCGCGTGCGAGTCGGTTTCACGATAGCGCCGCTCGAGATTGGGCAGGATGCCCTCGAAGGGGTGGCGCTTGCCGAGCGAGCTGCCGCTCGTGTCGTAGCGCAGGTCGATCGCCTCATCGCCGCTGCCGTGCAGGAGCACCCCTCGCACCGTCTCGGACAGGTCCTGCCACGGGGTCTCGATGTCGAAGTGATAGTGCTTGGCGAGCGACTGCATCAGGTGCACGAAGTGGGCGTTGCGCCGGTCCCAGCCCCGCACCGCGCCGCCGGCGAGGGAGAGTTCGGGATGGGCGACCACGCGTTCGGGGTCGAAGAAATGCTGCGTGCCGAGGCCGTCACAGGCCGGACAGGCGCCGACGGGACTGTTGAAGGAGAACAGCTTTGGCTCCAGCGCCGGCACGCTGTAGCCGCAGATCGGGCAGGCGTGGCGGCTCGAGAACAGCTGCTCCATGGCGCCGGGGGCTTCGCCCGCCCCGGGCTCCTCCAGCCGCACCACGCTCGCCAGTCCCCCCGAGAGCGCGAGCGCCGTCTCGAAGGATTCGGCCAGGCGCTGCTGCACGTCGGGCTTGACGCGCATGCGGTCGACGACCGCCTCGATGGTGTGCTTGCGCTTCGGATCGAGATCGGGCGCCTCGGCGAGCTCGTGGATGCGCCCATCGATGCGGGCTCTGACGAACCCCTGGGCGGCAAGCGCGCGCAAGGGATCCTCGTGCGCCCCCTTGCGCTCGCTGACCAGCGGGGCGAGCAGCGCGATCGGGCTGCCGGCCGGCAGCTTCAGCACCTGGTCGACCATCTGGCTGACCGTCTGCGCGGTGAGGTCCTGGCCGTGGGTCGGGCAGCGCGGCACCCCGGCGCGCGCGAACAGCAGTCGCAGGTAGTCGTAGATCTCGGTGACGGTGCCGACCGTCGAGCGGGGATTGCGTGTGGTGGCCTTCTGCTCGATCGCGATCGCCGGCGATAGGCCGGAGATGTGGTCGACCTCCGGCTTGTCCATGACCGAGAGGAACTGACGGGCGTAGGCCGAGAGCGACTCGACGTAGCGGCGCTGGCCCTCGGCATAGAGCGTGTCGAAGGCGAGCGAGGACTTCCCGGAGCCCGAGAGCCCCGTGAGCACGATCAGCCGCTCGCGCGGCAGGTCCAGATCGATGCCCTTGAGGTTGTGGGTGCGCGCCCCGCGGATGCGAATTTCCTGCATGGCCGTCCAGTTTACGCGCGTTGCGCCCCGCGCCGCTCAGGGGGTAGCCGGGAGCGGCCTTTCTGCACGAGGACGACGCCCGAATCGCTTCGCGCCGGGCGGCGGCGCGTCTACAATGCGCTCCTCTTCCGGAGGGCATGCTTATGGCGCGTGGGGTCAACAAGGTCATTATCATCGGTAATCTGGGCGCCGACCCGGAGACGCGCGCGATGCCCTCGGGCAGCTCGGTGGCGAATCTGCGCATCGCCACCACCGAGTCATGGCGCGACAAGCAAAGCGGCGAGCAGCAGGAGCGCACCGAATGGCACCGCGTGGCGCTGTTCGGGCGCCTGGCGGAGGTCGCCGGGGAATACCTGCGCAAGGGCTCGCAGGTGTACATCGAAGGCAGCCTGCGCACCCGCAAGTGGCAGGACAAGCAGGGCAACGAGCGCTACACCACCGAGATCGTGGCGAACGACATGCAGATGCTCGGCGGCCGCGGAGGCGCGGGCGGCGCGGGCGGCGCGGGCGGTGGGGGCGGTGGGGGCGGTGGCAGTTCGGCGCCGCGCGAGAGCGCCGATTACGGTCAGTCCTCGGGCGGCGGGGGCGGCGGGGGCTCCGGCGAGGGCACGGATTTCGACGACGACATTCCGTTCTAGGCTATACCAATTTCATTTCTGTAAATAAAAGCCTCGGGAGACTTAAATCCCGGGGCTTTTTCGTTTGCAGCAGGGTCGCCAGGGTTGCGCGCCGAAAATACCCCAAGTTCCTGATGTTAATTGACTCGGCGTCGAGAGCACCGCGTGGGCTTGTGATGAAGAACGTCACCATCGTCTTGGATGAACGCACGGCGGCATGGCCGCGCGTCCAGGCGGCAAAGCGGAACTTGCGCGTCTCGCACTTTGTCGGGGAGATTCTGCATAACCAGATGACCGATGCGCGCACCTGTGACGAGGCGATGCGCCATGACCTGAGCGAGGCGCCACTGGTGTTCGACTGGGTTGGCGGTCGCCGTCCTGCGCGGGAAGATCTGCATCACCGGGACGCTCTTCGTCGATACTGACGTCTTCGTCTACTCCCGGAACGCGCGGGAGCCGCACAAGCGGGCGCTCGCCCGCCAATGGCTGCAATAGGCGGGAGCAGCTGGGACGCACGAGCGTGGGGGTGCTCACCGAGTATTACAACGCGATGACCCGCAAGATGAAGCCCGCGGTCCAGCCCCTGACGGCGGGGGACTCGGTTGATGCGCTGTTCGCGTGGAATCCCCAGGCCGTCGATCAAACGCTGCTGCAGCGCGGGCGGGCCGTTTTATCAGCGACTGGTCTCGGGTGCGCACACAGGAGATGGACTTCACGGCGCTGCCGATGCTGCTCGAGGGGACCGAGCCGGTGCGCGTGCGCAAGCGCTATCGACTGCCGATTGCGTTAAAAAAAATGCTGATCCAAACAGCTCCTGAGACAACTTCCACTTGTTATAGTCTCAAGATGAGGAAGGCGGTGCGACGCGCTTGAGTTTCTCCACCAGCTGGTCCGGATGATGCTCCACCGGCTCGACGGCGTGCTCGGCAAACGGTTCCGGGAGCGGCCGCGTCAACATATTGCGGTTCTCCAGCATGTACGAGACGCCGGACGGGAGCCGCAGATCGTTTTCCCGCGCACGGAAATTCCCGTCCGCATTGCCAACCGCGTCGATCGCGGCGATGTGCGCATTGATTCTCCCGGAGAATCTCCACGCCCTGCATCTCCGGGCGGTACTGCAAGTTGCACGGCGCCCGCTCCGGATCGATCGCGCCGGCGCGCAGGATGCGCTGCTCGTAATAGACATCGGCAATGGATGCGTTGAGCGCGCCGACCCGTTGCCGCAGGCCTGCCTCCGGATGGGCCCATTCCGTCGCTGGGATGAGGTGGGCACGATGTCGAGGGGAATCAGCCGTTCGGTGCCCTCGGTCGCGCCGTGGACCGCAAGGGTAATGCCCGCGTGTGAAACAGCGTATCGGCCTCGGGGCGCTTGTGTGCCAGGGATTGCGTTGACTGAGCCTCGAGCCGCTGCCGGAAGGCGCGGCATTGCGCCCGCGGTGCGCCGTCCGTCCGCAGCAATTCGTCGCAAGGCTGAACCGGCACGGCCCTCTCCCCCGGGGCGCCCGCTTGCGGCGCCGGGTTCTCGCTGCGAGGCAAGATCCATACCATGAAGAGATTTCAAGGCTGATCAATAAGTTGGCGCGAAGTGCCGGCCGACTCGGCCGCCGGTGCAGCCCTGGCGCGCTTTACGCCGCTGCACCGGGTCGCCTCGCGCGCCAAACTGGGGTCCCAGCCCGGGGTCCGGCGGGAGATCTACAAGTCATTGAAAATCAATGAGATCAGCTCCGCCGTCGCGGCCCGCATCGCGTCGCCGTGCGGCCGGGCATCACAGGCCGTAAAATTCCGCTTCCCGTGACTTAAGTGCCCATGCCCCGCCATTACTACATCAAGACCTTCGGCTGCCAGATGAATGAGTACGACTCCGCCCGCATGGCGGACGTGCTGCGCGCGGGAGCGGGCCTGACGCCGACCGGGGATCCCGCCGAGGCCGATGTGCTGCTGATGAACACATGCTCGGTGCGCGAGAAGGCGCAGGAGAAGGTCTTCTCGTTGCTCGGCGAATGGCGGCGGCTGAAGGCGCAGCGTCCCGAGGTCCTGATCGGTGTCGGCGGCTGCGTCGCGAGCCAGGAGGGCGAGGCCATCACCGCGCGCGCACCGTTCGTCGATCTGGTGTTCGGCCCGCAGACGCTGCACCGCCTGCCGGAGATGATCGCGGCGCTGCACCGCACGGGCCGCTCGCAGGTGGACGTGAGCTTTCCGGAGATCGAGAAGTTCGACCACCTGCCCGCGCCGCGCGTGGAGGGCAGCTCGGCGTTCGTATCGATCATGGAGGGCTGCTCAAAATACTGCAGCTTCTGCATCGTGCCGTACACGCGGGGTGAGGAAGTCAGCCGGCCGTTCGATTCGGTGCTCGAGGAGGTGCGCGCGCTCGCCGCGCAGGGTGTGCGCGAAGTCACCCTGCTCGGGCAGAACGTCAACGCCTACGCCGGGCCGATGAGCGATGGAGCCGAGGTCGATCTCGCCACGCTGATCCATCACGTCGCGGCGCTTGCCGAGATCGAGCGGGTCCGCTTCACCACCTCGCATCCGCTGGAATTCGATGACAGCCTCATCGAGGCTTACGCGAACGTCGGCAAGCTCGCCAACCACCTGCATCTGCCGGTGCAGAGCGGCTCGGACCGGGTGCTCGCGCTGATGAAGCGCGGCTACACCGCGCTCGAATTCAAGGACAAGGTGCGCCGGCTGCGCGCCGTGCGGCCCGACATCAGCATCTCCTCGGATATCATTGTGGGCTTTCCCGGGGAGAGCGAACGGGATTTCGAGGCGACGCTCTCGCTGGTGCGCGATGCGGACCTCGACCAGTCTTTCAGCTTCCTCTACAGCCGCCGTCCGGGCACGCCGGCGGCCTCGCTGGCCGATGAGACGCCCGAGCCGGTCAAGCACGAGCGCCTGAAGCGGCTGCAGGGGCAGCTCGATGCGCAGGCCCGGCGGATCAGCGAGGTGATGGTCGGGAGCGTGCAGCGCGTGCTGGTTGCGCGGCCGGCCAAGCGGGATGCGCAAGAGCTCGCCGGACGCACCGAGAACAACCGCTGGATCAATTTCGCCGGTCCCCCCGAGCTGATCGGGCGTTTCGCCGAGGTCGCCGTCACGGCGGCGATGCCGCACAGTCTGCGCGGGCGGTGGTGTCAGTGAGCGTGCCCGACGCGTCGCGCGAGTTCGCCCTGGAGCCGGCGGACAATGCGCGCCTCGCCAACCTGTGCGGACCGCTCGATGAGAACCTGCGCCTGCTCGAGGCCCGGCTCGACGTGCAGATCCGCCGCCGCGGGGACAGCTTTCGGGTGCTCGGTGCGCGCGCCGACAGCGCCGAGGAGACGCTGCGCGAGCTCTTCGCGCTCGCCAAGAGCGAGGAGGTGACGCCGGAGCGCGTGCACCTGGCTTTGCGCGAGCACGAGTCGGGGCGTGCGAGCGCAGGCGAGGGCGAGGAATCGGCCATCCGGCTGCCGCGCGGCGGGCTGCGCGCCCGCGGGCACCATCAGCGCCAGTACCTCGCCGACATCCGCGCGCACGACCTGACCTTCGGCATCGGGCCGGCCGGCACCGGCAAGACCTACCTCGCGGTCGCCTGCGCGGTCGAGTCGCTGCAGGCCGAGACCATCCGGCGAGTGGTGCTGGTGCGGCCCGCGGTGGAGGCCGGCGAGCGGCTCGGCTTCCTGCCCGGGGACCTCACTCAGAAGGTCGACCCCTATCTGCGCCCGATGTACGACGCGCTGTACGAGATGCTGGGCTTCGACCGCGTGTCGCGCTTCATCGAGCGCAACGTGATCGAGGTGGCGCCGCTCGCGTTCATGCGCGGCCGCTCGCTCAACGACTCGTTCATCATCCTCGATGAGGCGCAGAACACCACCATCGAGCAGATGAAGATGTTCCTCACGCGCATCGGTTTCGGCTCCAAGGCCGTGGTAACGGGGGACGTCACCCAGACCGATCTGCCGGCCGGCCGCCAGTCGGGCCTGAGCCACGTGATCGACGTGCTGCGCGGAGTGGACGGCGTGGCCTTCACGTTCTTCGATGCGCGCGATGTCGTGCGCCACCCCCTGGTGCAGCGCATCGTCCAGGCTTACGAGTCGCGCTCGAGCGCCCCGCGCCAGGGGGAGCGGTCCTCATGAATGCCGCCCGCGCGCGCAGCGCCCCGCACTCCGTGCGCCTGGACGTGCAGCGCCGCGTGAGCGCCTGGGCACCCGGCAATGCCGAGATCGCGCGCTGGGCGGAAACGGCGCTCGGCCGGGGCGCCGCCGGCCGGGAAGTCGGCGTGCGGGTGGTCGGCCCGGCTGAAAGCCGCCGGCTGAATGCCCGCTACCGCGGCAAGGACAAGCCCACCAACGTGCTGTCGTTTCCCGCCGCGCCCCTGCCGCCCGAGGCGAGCGGAGCGGCTCACCCGCTCGGCGATCTGGTCATCTGCGCGCAGGTGGTGCGCGCCGAGGCGCGCGCGCAGGGCAAGCCGCTGCGCGCGCACTGGGCTCACCTGGTGGTGCACGGCGCACTGCATCTGATCGGCTACGATCACGAGCGCGAGCCGGACGCGCGCCGCATGGAGCGGCGCGAGATCACGGTGCTGCGCGCGCTGGGGTTCGTCAATCCCTACCGGAGCATGCGATGAGCGAGCGCGGTGAGACCCGTCGGTGGCTGAAGCGCCTGTGGCGGACCTTCGCCTCCGAGCCGCGCGACCGGCAGGACCTGCTGCAGCTGTTGCGCGAGGCGCGCGAGCGGGGGCTGTTCCAGGCCGACGCGCTGACGATGATCGAGGGCGTGCTCGCGGTGCCCGATTTGCACGCGCGCGACGTGATGGTGCCGCGCGCGCAGATGGTGTGCGTGCAGCGCGATGACCCGGTGAAACGGATTCTGCCCATCGTGGTCGAATCGGGGCACTCGCGCTTTCCGGTGCTCGACGAGGACCGCGATGACATCGCCGGCATCCTGCTCGCCAAGGACCTGCTGCGCCTGTGCGGCCACGAGGAGGGGGAGCGGTTCGATATCCGCGAGTACATGCGACCGGCGGTGTTCGTCCCCGAATCGAAGCGCCTCGACGTGCTGCTGAAGGAGTTCCGCGGCAACCGCCAGCACATGGCTATCGTGGTCGACGAGTACGGCGGAGTCGCGGGCCTGATCACCATCGAGGACGTCATCGAGCAGATCGTCGGGGAGATCGACGATGAGTTCGATGTCGAGGACGATCAGAACATCCGCAAGGAGGCGGATCGACAGTATCTGGTGCGCGGCATCACCCGCATCGAGGAGTTCAATGAGTATTTCAACGCGCGGCTGCCCGAGGAGCAGGGCTTCGAGACCGTGGCGGGGCTGCTGATGCGCCGCTTCGGCCGGCTGCCGCGCCGCGGCGAGGCCGTGACCATCGACGGATTCGAGTTCCGCATTACCCGGGCCGACCGGCGCCGCATCGATGCGCTGCGCGTGGTGCTGCCCGCCGGAGCGGCCACGCCGCGCGAGCCGGAGTCGGCTGTTTGAGCGGCGGGTCCGCGCCGGGGTTCGCGGCGCGCGTGCGCCGCGCCGCCCGAGCACAGCGTGCCCTCGGCCCGCGGGCCGAGGCGCTCGTGCCTCATGGCCTCGCGCTGCTCGCCGGCGCGCTGCTCGCCTGCGCCTTCGCGCCCGAGGGGTGGTGGCCGCTCGGGCTGCTCTGCCCGGCGGTGCTGATCGGGCTGTGGGAGCGCGCCGGGGCGCGCCGGGCGGCGTGGCTGGGATTCTGGTTCGGCTTCGGCCTGTTCGCCGTCGGCACCTACTGGCTCTACCACGCCATCCATCTGGACGCCCCCGTCTGGCTGGCCCTGCTGGCGACGCTCGGGCTGATGGGCCTGATGGCGGGCTACCACGCGCTCAGCGGCTATGTCGTCGTACGCGTCTTTCCGGCCGGCCCGGTCCGCTGGCTGCTCGGCGCGCCGGGCGTATGGCTGATCGTCGAGTGGCTGCGCGGCTGGCTGCTGTCGGGTTTTCCGTGGCTGACCCTCGGCTACACTCAGACGGACACGGCGCTGGCGAACCTGGCGCCGCTCGCGGGCGTCTACGGCATCAGCCTGGTGCTGCTCACGGGCGCCGGGGCGCTGGTGGCGTTGCTGCGCGGCTCGCCGCGCGTGCGGATCATCGCAGCGGTCGTGCTGCTCGCACCGTGGCTCGCCGCCGCCGGACTCGGGACGATCGCCTGGACCCATCCATTCGGCCGGCCCGTGTCGGTGGCCGTCGTGCAGGCGAACATCCCCCAGCAGGAAAAGTGGCAGGACGCGCACGCCGAGCGGATCCTCGAGCGTTACCAGCGCATGACCGAATCGGCTTTCGGCACGCGCCTGATTGTCTGGCCCGAGTCTGCGCTGCCGGATCTGGTGAACAACCTGTTTCCGTACGTGGCCCACCTGGATCGGTCTGCCCGCGCGCACGGCTCGGCGCTCGTGCTCGGTGTGCTGCGCGAGTCGTCCGCGGGGAATTACTACAATTCGATTCTGGCGCTCGGCACCCAGGCGAGCTGGTACGACAAGAGTCACCTGGTCCCGCTCGTCGAGACGATTCCCCTGCCGCGCTTCGTGCTGCACTGGCTCGCGCGGATGAACCTGCCGTCCTCGAGCTTCACCGCCGGCGGCACGCACCAGAAGCCCCTCGCGGTGGCGGGACTCGAACTCGGACCCACGGTCTGCTACGAGGTGGCGTACGGCGGCTACATGCTGCACATGCTGCCGCGGGCTAACGCGCTGGTGAACGTCACAGACGACGCCTGGTTCGACGACAGCTCCGAGCTCGATCAGCAATTCCAGATGGCGCGGATGCGCTCGCACGAGGAGGGCCGCTACATGATCGTCGCCACGGATGACGGCATTTCGGGCGTCATCGGACCGCGCGGGCAGGTTATCGCCCGCGCGCCCGTCATGCGGCCCTATGTGCTGCGCTCGGCCGTGACGGCCATGACCGGCATGACGCCGTTTGCGCGCGTGGGCAACGGGCTCGCGGTGCTGCTCGCGAGCGCCGCTGTGGCCGCGGCGCTCGCGCTGCGCCAGCTCGGCCGGCGCCGTACAATGAGCGCGCCGTGACGATCGCGACGAGCGGTCCCGGCATCCACCACCGATGAGCACCGAAAGATCAGGCAATTGTCCGATGCAAGAGACCTACGATCCGGCGTCCGTTGAGCGTGCCGCGCAGCAGTACTGGGAATCACACGGGACCTTCCAGGTGCGCGAGGAGCCGGGGCGGGAGAAGTTCTACTGCCTGTCGATGTTTCCCTATCCGTCGGGGCGGCTGCACATGGGCCATGTGCGCAACTACACCATCGGCGACGTGCTCGCCCGGTTCATGCGCATGCGGGGGCGCAACGTGCTGCAGCCGATGGGCTGGGACGCGTTCGGCCTGCCCGCCGAGAACGCCGCCATGAGCAATGGCGTGCCGCCGGCGCGCTGGACGCGCCAGAACATCGAGTACATGCGCGGCCAGCTGAAATCCCTCGGCTTCGGCATCGATTGGAGCCGCGAGCTCGCCACCTGCGACCCGGCGTACTACCGCTGGAACCAGTGGCTGTTCCTGCGCATGCTCGAGAAGGGCATCGCGTATCGCCGGACCGGCGTGGTCAACTGGGACCCGGCCGATCAGACCGTGCTCGCCAACGAGCAGGTGATCGAGGGGCGGGGCTGGCGCACCGGGGCGCTCGTGGAGAAGCGCGAGATCCCGATGTACTACCTCAACATCACGCGCTATACGGAGGAGCTGCTCGGCGATCTCGATCAGCTGCCGGGCTGGCCGGAGCGCGTCAAGCTGATGCAGGCGAACTGGATCGGCCGCAGCGAGGGATGCGATGTCGGCTTCCCGTATGCGCCGGACACGCGCGCCGCGCTGGGCGCGGACGGCGTGCTGAAGGTCTTCACCACACGGGCCGACACCCTCTTCGGCGTGACGTTCATGGCCGTGGCGGCCGAGCACCCGGTGGCTCTCGCGGCGGCGGCCACCGATCCGAAGCTCGCCGCCTTCGTCGAGGAGTGCCGGCGCGGCAGCGTCATGGAAGCCGATGTGGCCACGCAGGAGAAGAAGGGCATGCGCACGGGCCTTCACGTGCTGCATCCCTTCACCGGCAAGCCGATCGAGATCTGGGTCGCCAATTACGTGCTCATGGGCTACGGCGAGGGCGCCGTCATGGGTGTGCCGGCTCATGACGAGCGGGATTTCGAGTTCGCGAGCCGCAACGGCATCGACATCGCGACGGTCGTGCGCTCCGCGAGCGGCGCCGACGAACGAGTTGCGGCGCCGTGGGTTGGCACTTACGGCGAGCACGGCATCACGGTGAACTCCGGGGAGTTCTCGGGCCTCACGTTCCAGGCGGCGGTCGATGCCATCGCCGCGGAGCTCGAACGGCGTGGGCTCGGGCGCAAGCGCGTGCAGTACCGCCTGCGCGACTGGGGCATCTCGCGCCAGCGCTACTGGGGCTGCCCGATTCCGCTGGTCCACTGCGAGCACTGCGGGGAAGTGCCGGTTCCCGACGAGCAGCTGCCGGTGCGGCTGCCGGAGGACCTGGTGCCCGACGGCAGCGGCAATCCGCTTGCCAAGTCGCCGGCGTTCTACCGTTGCGACTGCCCGCGCTGCGGCCGCCCTGCGCGGCGGGAAACCGACACCATGGACACGTTCGTCGACTCGTCCTGGTACTACCTGCGCTACGCCTGTCCGGATCAGAGTGGCGCCATGGTCGATGCGCGGACCGACTACTGGCTGCCGGTCGACCAGTACATCGGCGGCATCGAGCACGCCATCCTGCACCTGCTCTACTCGCGCTTCTGGACCAAGGTCATGCGTGATCTCGGCCTGGTGCATGCCAGCGAGCCGTTCACCAACCTGCTGACGCAGGGCATGGTGCTCAATCACATCTATTCGAGCGTCTCGGCCGACGGCCGGCGGCGCTTCTACAATCCCGCCGACGTGCGCGCGAGGCGCGATGCCAGCGGCGCGGAAATCTTCGAGGTCACGGGCGCCGACGGGCGGACGCTGCGCGTCGAGTATGGCGGGCTCGGCAAGATGTCGAAGTCCGAGAACAACGGCGTGGACCCGGAGGGGCTCGTGGCGCGCTTCGGCGCCGACACGGCCCGCCTGTTCACCATGTTCGCCTCACCCCCCGAGCAGACCCTGGAGTGGTCCGACGAGGGCGTGCAGGGCGCCTCGAGGTTCCTGCGCCGCCTGTGGAGCGCCGTGTATGATCATGTCCGTGGCGGTCTGCCGCAGCGTCTCGATGCCGCGGCGCTCTCTGCGGGACAACGCGCGCTGCGCCACGCGGCGCACCAGGCGCTCGCCAAAGCGACCGACGACATCGGCCGGCGGCGCAACTTCAATACCGCCATTGCCGCGTGCATGGAGCTGCTGAACGCGGTGGGACGATTCGAGGACGTCACGCCCATGGGGCGCGCGGTGCGCCACGAGGCGCTCGAGATCATCACCCTGGTGCTCGCGCCGATCGTTCCACACCTCAGTCACGCCCTGTGGCACTCGCTCGGGCACGAGCGGGCGGTGGTGGATGAGTGCTGGCCCGAGGTTGATCCGGCGGCTCTCGTGCAGCAGACCCTCGAGCTGGTCGTGCAGGTCAACGGCAAGCTGCGCGGGCGCATCCAGGTGCCCTCCGGCGCCGATGAGTCGGCAGTGCGCGCATCGGCGCTCGCCGACGAGCAGGTGCGCCGGTTCATCGCGGGCAAGCCGATCCGCAAAGTGATCGTCGTGCCCGGCAAGCTCATCAACATCGTGGCCTGAGGCCGGGTTAGGATCATCATGCTCCGCCGCACGCTCGCCGCAGGCATCACACTTGCTGTCGTCGCGCTGCTCGCGGGCTGCGGCTTTCACCTGGAGGGGCGCACGGTGCTGCCCGCGGTGATGCGCCGTCCCTACATCCAGGCGTCCAATCCGCAGAGTGATTTCGTGCAGAGCCTGCGCCGCGATCTGGTGATCTCCGGCGCGCACGCGGTCGAGCGCGAGGCACACGCGTCCGCGGTCATCGATGTCCATGATGAGGTCAAGCGCCGCGTGTTGTCGGTGTCGGCCACCAACCGACCGACCGAGTACGAGGTGAGCTACACGGTTCACTTCTCGGTGAGGGCCGGCGGCAAGACGCTGCTCGCGGGGCAGACGGTGCGCGCCACACGCTCGTACACGTTCAACGAGACCCTTGTGCTCGCCACGCAACACGAGCAGACCATCCTCACCGGCGCCATGGGCCGTGAGCTGGCCGATATCGTGATGCGCCGCCTGGCCAAGCTGTGACCGAGACGGTGCTCACGCTCGGCGGCATCGGTCCGGCGAGCGTCGCGGCGCTGCTCGGCCGCTACGGGCTGCGCCTGCAGACTCTGCAGCCGGGGACGCAGATCCCGGGATCGTACTGGGGCGAGCGCGAAGCGGGGCTGAAGGCAGAGCGGCTCTATGCGCGGCCCGATACACCGGTGCATTCGATTCTGCACGAGGCGTGCCACTTCATCTGCATGAGTCCCGCTCGGCGCACGGCTCTGGATACCGACGCGGGTGGCGATGATGCGGAGGAGTCCGCCGTGTGCTACCTGCAGGTGCTGCTGGCGGACGCGCTGCCCGGCGTCGGCCGCGAGCGGCTCCTTGCCGACATGGATGCCTGGGGCTACACCTTCCGTCTGGGCAGCGCGCGCGCCTGGTTCGAGGGCGATGCGCAGGACGCGCGAGTGTGGTTGCGTGCTCGCCATCTGACGGATGCGGCGGATCAGCCGACCGGAAGGTGCCGGGTCTGACGCGCCGTCCGTTCGCCACGCTCTCAATAATGCGGCGGCCGCTCGTCTTCCGGCTTGCGCGGTGAGACATCTTCCTCGTACGCCTGCATCCGCGATATCAGTGCGGAGAGCTGCTCTCGCAGTGCCTCGATGTCGCGATGCTGGCGAAAGACGACGTCGCTCAATTGCGCGTTCGCGCGTTCCAGGAAGGCGATCTTGATCTCAAGCTGCTCGATCGGGTGGGTGTCCACGGAGTCCTCGTGCGCATCGCCGTGTCTGCGGCGAGCGCGGATTGTAGCTCGCCGCGGCGGAGAGGCGGTCCCCCGATTTCGCGCCTCAGGACGCATCTCGGGCCACAGCATGGCGCTGAGGGTCGGCCCAACCGAATCCGCGCCGAAAACGCACCGTTTGCGGTGCTCGGTGCATGACCATCGAGGATTTATGCCCGGCCGTCGTTCTGCCAAGGAGGGCGCTGCTGGTTGAGACAGACCGAACTTGACCGGTTCCGTCGGGAGGCGCATTTCGCACGGTGCATGAAAATGTGTCGGGCCTTGACCGCTAATCTCTCCGGGGAGATACAGGCGCCGGATTGCGGAGGAATCCGCGCTCCGCTGCGGTCCCCACTGCATGCAGTGTTGGGAACTGACCCGGGCTCGGCGGCGAAGGCGAGTGATTCAAGACAATAGGCGTGCACCTGCCGGTCGATCCGTCAGAGGTCTAGTGTCAGGTATCAAGGTGAAGCGCCTCTTCAGACGGGCGCACTGGAGCGCATGTGGCCCGCCTGCCTGCCATCGCTGACGGGCGCGGCGCGCCATGCGGACCAAGCCAGCGCCCGATGAGTCATCGGCGTGCCGGAGTGGGGTAGGGTTTGCGGCGCCTCACTGGATCGCAGGGCAAGCTACAGTGCCCGCGCGGAGATTACAGAATGGATGTCAACAGGATGCGGGCGGGCGCTGTCATCGCCAGCGTCGGCGCAGGACTGCTCGTCGGGGGTTGCGCGAGTTTCATCGCTCCCGAGATTGTGGCGCCTCAGGGGGGCGACTTCCGTGCCCCTCTCCAAAAGAGCCCGGGCGGGGAGTTCATGCTTGAGGATTTGGAGGCATACATTTCGGTGCGCCGCGGTGTCGCCGTGGGCCCTCCGCCTGCCACGCTCGCGGTAGAGGTCGTTCCACCCGGCAACGATGCGGTGAGCATTGGCGAGAGGAAACGAGGTGGCTGCAGGTCCCTTTGCCTCACCAACTCGGCGCAGACACAGCGCATGAAGGCCGCGAGTCATGTGTGGCTGGCCAAGTGGTTGTCTGATCACCATATGACGGAAGCGCGATGGAAAGCAGAATCGAACAAGAAGCGTCGTGGCCTCAGGCTCACTGTTGCCTCGCTTCAATCGAGCACTCGACGGCGCTGCCGCGCGTCGGTCGCCCGCCTGCGCAGCACCGCCGTGCTCAGAGGAGCCGTGATTCTGCTGCCGGGGGACGGCAACGGTATGGTATCGATGCTGCCCTGGGCGCTGCTGCTGGGACAGGCTGGCTACCAGAGCATTCTGGTGGACTTGCGTGTCGAGGGGCGCTCGACGGGCAAGTATGTGACCTACGGGGCCCTCGAATCCAGAGACCTCGTGCAGCTCGTCGCGGCCCTGCGCAAGGCCGGTCTGATCCGCGGCCGTCTGGGTTTGCTCGGGGACTCGCTGGGTGCGGCGACGGCCCTGCTCGCTGCGCCGGACATTCCGCACTTAGCTGCTGTCGTTGCCATCTCGCCCTACACGCGGGCCACCACGTTAATCCCCCGCTTTGCGCGTCGCTTCTTCTGGTACGCGCATCTTAATCCTCGCCAGCTCGTGGAGAGCGGCGGAACGGAAGGCGGGCCGGATCGCCGGTGTGCGTTTTGCCGAGGCGGCTCCCATCGAGGCTGTGCCGAAGATCCGGGCTCCGGTGCTTTATCTGCAGGGTAGAGGTGACCGGGTCATCGGCTTGAAGCAAGCACACGCCCTTGCTGCGCACACACCAGACTCGGATCTGTTGATGTATCCGAAACGTGACCATCTGCAGATTGCGGTTGATTACACACAACTCGCGAAACCGGTTACCGACTGGTATAACCGCCCTCTGGCGAGGGATCCACGCCACGCCCGGGTCCCCGTGACAGCGCGAAAACCGCCACATTCCTTTTCCTTCACCTTCTGTTTTGGCTAGCGAGTCAATGCGCGAGCGTCGGCTTGCGGCCGCATTCGTCTGTTCCGCATGCGACCGACTCGGGCCGGACCACTGCTGCGGATCGATCCGTGCGCGGCTCGACATCCGGCAGCCGACCGAGGCGGCCGATGGAGTGTCCATTCCGCGCGGGCGGTCAATGACCGCCGTGGGCAGTACTTTGCCGTTCAGCGGGCAACGGGTGGGGGTGGACCGTGAGCGTCAGAGGCGACCAGCTGCCCTGCGGTCGACAACGCGTGCATCTTTGCAATTGCTACTTGCGAGTGACCTCGAACACGGTGCCGCAACCGGGGCCGAGTTCCGTTTCTTTCTGGCAATGCATGCCGCCCTGAAACGTGGTTCCGTAGAGATTTCCGGCGTTGTCAATGAACAAGTCGCCTTGGGGACTTTCGCCGTCGCGACCGCCCTTGAATCTGTACAAGGTCGTCTTGTCATGGGTGCTGGCAGCGATCTCGAACACGGTGCCGCAGCCAAACCGGCAGCCTATGCCGCCACTGGATGTCGTGCCGTAGAGGTTGCCGGCGCTATCCATGACCAAACCACCACGCGGATCCATGCCATCCCTGCCGCCCTGGAAGCGGTACAAGATCGTCTCCTCGTGGTTTCCCGCACGGATCTCAAACACCGTGCCGCAGCCCTGGGCATCGATGCCGGGGCTGCTGCCCATGTTGCAGAATCCGCCGCCCCACTGCGTTGTTCCATAGAGATCGCCTCTCTTGTCGATCGCCAAGCCGCCATTCGGGGTACTGCCATCGCGTCCGCCTGAGAACACATGCAGGATCTTCCCCTCATGGCTGCGCGCCATGATCTCGAACACGATGCCGGTGATGTGATTTCGCAAATTGGTGGTCCACGTCGTGCCGTAGAGGTTTCCATGATGATCCAAAATCAGGCGGCCCCTCGGAAACCCATCGATGTCGCTGCCGCGTGCAAAGGTATGAAGCACAGTCATCATGCGGGTGCCTGCGGCGATCTCGAAGACGATGCCGCACCCATAGGTGCCGTTGCCGCAGCCGCCGCTCGTGGTCGTGCCGTAGAGATCTCCCTTGCGGTCCATGATCAATCCACCATCGGGGGCCCAGCCACCCTGTGCCGAGAATGAGTCAAGGATGGTGATGGTGCGACGCTGCGATAAGATCTCCAAGTGGCTGCCGCAGAGGATAGTGCATCGCGTGTGGCTGAGTGCGGAGACCTCGAACACGGTGCCGCAGCCATCGAGATAGTTGGTGGTGCACCCTCTGCCGCCAAATTCAGTGGTGCCGTATAGGTTGCCGGCACGATCAATGCTCAGGCCGGCTGTCGGATAGGCGCCGTCAGCGGTGCCGCCCGAAAACGCGTGCAGGATTGTTTCCGCGTGAGCTCCGTGAGCGATTTGGAACACGGTGCCGCACTCTGTGCAACCGTTCGCGCCACTGAACATCGTGCCGTACGTGGTGCCATAGAGATTGCCCATCTGGTCCATGATCACGCCTCCCTGCGGGTGGGCGCCATCGGCGCCGCCCTTGAACCTGTACAGGATCCTCTCCGTGACGCTCAACGGCGGGCGAGCGGTTGGCACGTTGGCTGCCCGTCCCGCCTCGCAAGCCGAGAATGCTGCGAGAAGGAACACAAGCCACAAGAGTCTTCGGTGCACCGTTTCCCCCTTTTGATATTTTGGGCGGCGCGACGGCTCGCCGGGTCCCCGAGGGACGCCTCCATCGCCGTCCGTCGGCCCACTATACTCCCCACATCGAAAATCGTGGGACGCTGCATCGAAGTCCCAGTCATTATGCGTGGCGCATCGCGTGCGCGGCATCGATGCGGCCAATTTGCCCGGCGAGTCACCAGTCGGACGGCCGCGCGCCGTGGCTTGGATCGCAATCCGCACGGCGTTTACGTTTCCTCAGCGATGTATCCCCGTGTTGACTCAGGCCGAGCCCTTCTTGGCCGGCGCATGGGCTCCCAACTGACCTCGGGAGACACTGCGGGCCGCAGGAGCTGGTCACGTTATCAGTCAGCACTGAGTGGACAGCGTTCGGTCAAGGCGGAGGGCGTCGCGGAGCGACCCGCTGCCGCGCCGCAGAGCGTTTTCCAACTTGCCTCGAACGCTCATTATCAGCACGATCACGGTCTTTCTCCGCCGGGGGGTTCAAGTGACTTTCCCGATGAGCGGGTTCGCAGGAGGGGCTGGGGCGCCAGTCGCGATTGCGTGCGCGAGCTGATCCACGAGATCCAGCTGCGCCTCCGTGAGCCGCTGCTGCCAGGGTTGGTTTCGCCTCCCGCCCGGACGGCAGATGTGCCGTACCTTACGTGCTGCGCAGTCGCTCGCGTACTCGGCTGGCGGTCGCCCGCCACCTGTGATTGCGAAGTCGACTGTCCCGCATGATCGGGTCAGCCGTGATATCGAGGAGGCGATCGCGCACTGACTGAGCGAGGCGCGCGATCAGGTGGCGCGTAGCGTCGTGCACCCTCCGCACTTCGCATGCGGGCCCATCGGCCGCTACCCGGTGAGCCGCTCGCCGCGCAATGCGGTGGAACTGAGCCTGCCTGGGCTGCTGGCGTGGCCGGTCAAGCCCTTCGCGCACATTGTGTTCGACGTGAAAACGGGCGCTTCCGGCGCGTCGGCGCTGGCCGGCGCGCCTCCGGCGATGCCATCCTGCGAGCGTCAGCCTGGCGCGGTTTCAGTCTTGCGCCAGGCACTTTCGAACTCTCGTCGCAGCTCGTCTTCCCGCCCGAGGTAGCGCGGCGAGAAGTGAAACGGCACCGCGGCTCGCACTCCCGCGGCGCGGGCGATCTCACCGGCTGCGTGCGCCGTGAGATGAGCCTTGCGCGCAGCGTGCTGCCGGTCTGCTTCCAGAAATACCGCTTCGATGAACAGAAGATCGGCGTCACGGAGAAAGGATGCCAGCAATTCCCGGTTGCGAGGGCTGTCGGCCGCATCCGTGACATAGCACACTCTCTGTCCGGGAAGGAATTCCAGCACCTTGGCGCGCAGCTCCCCGAGCGGGATCGCAACGTCGCGGGGACCGTCTCGCGTCCGCCAGTGAACGCTGATCGGCGTGTCGTCGGGGGCGCCGGCGCGAACCTGCTCCTTCAGGCGCGTGAGCCAGGGGCCTGTCGGCAGCCCCAGCGCCTCGAGACGATTCTTCCAGACGTTCATGTGCGTGCGCTCCTCGAAAGCAAAGGCCAGAGAGGCGATGCCGTGATGCTCCAGAGGCACGGTGCGCACGCGAAACGACGAGGACTCGAGAAGCACTCCCTCTGGCGCCTCCTGGTCCGGCATCGGTTCGCGCTCGAAGCGCGCCCGGCTGCGAAACTGCGCGCGCTGCATGCGGCCGTCGGCGCCGAGCTCGTGCACGCGGATCACGAAATCCGTCTCGTAGTTCTCGACCAGATTCCACGTGTAGGCGGCGAGCTTGTGCCCGACCTGTGCAATGAATCCCGCGGGGCCGTAGAGCTGCACCCCGGTATCGCGGCCGAGGCAGACCCGCAACAGGCGGTCGAAGCCGGCAAAGTGGTCCATGTGGGTGTGCGAGACGAAGACGTCGCTCACCCGCAGCAGCGTGCGCGTGGGCAGGCTCGAGACGTCGCCGATGTCGAGCAGGATCGCGCGGCGCTCGAACTTCAGGTCGATGAGCACCCCCGGATCGCCGAACGTCCGGTTCACCAGCGCCGCATCGAAAATGGGCCGCATCGGAGGCGAGAATACCATCGGCCGCTCCGGACAGACCCTCCCCGGGGGCAGCACCGCCGAGACCGGCCGTCGAAGCGCCGGGGGCGCCCAGCCGTGCCCTGCAACCTTTTGACGGGATCTGTGTTCTTGGGGGGGCATGCCCGGCTTGCGACGAGCCGGCCCTCGCCAGCCCGGCCGCCGCACGATGGACGGCCGGAAAGCAGGCTCGCAGAATCCGGGCTTGCGCTGCCCGCCCCAGTCCTGAAGGAGCCCGACATGGCCAAATCGACCGTCAGAGCTTTGGTGCTCATCGCCGCAACGCTTGTCTCCTCGTGCGCCTTCGCGGCGCATGGGACCTACGACCGGCAAGTCAGCGCGCCCGCAGGCGGCAAACTGACGTTTCGGACCGATGTCGGCTCGGTGACCGTCGTCGGGACCAGCGGCTCCGATGTCGTCGTTCACGCCGATCTGCAGGGCCCGAAGTCCTATCTGTCTCGCGTTCGCATCACAACCGAGCGCACGCCCTCGGGGGTCACGGTTGCGGCCCACGAGCCTTCCAGCGGCTGGTTCCACTGGTTTGGTTTCGGGTGGCACCGGGTGCGATTCACCGTCCAGGTGCCGAAGGATTATCCGGTCGACGTGCGGACCTCGGGCGGTGATCTGACTGTGCGGGACGTGAGCGCCGCCGTGCGCGGCGCGACCTCGGGCGGCGGCGTGGTGGCTGAGAACATCACCGGTACGGTAGACCTTCATACCTCCGGCGGCAGCGTCGATGCGCAGCACCTCACGGGGCCTGCGCGTTTGAGTACCTCGGGCGGGAATGTCCATGTCGTGGATTCGACGGGGAACCTCGATCTGCGCACCTCCGGCGGCGACATCCGCATGCGCAACGACGACGGTCAAGTCCGCGCCGTGACCTCCGGCGGCGACATCCGCGCGCAGCTGCGCTCGAACCAGGGCATCACCCTCAAAACGGACGGCGGCGACATCACGCTGCTGCTTCCGCAGGACATGCATGCCTCGATCGAGGCCCGATCGAGCGGCGGCGGGATCACGTCCGACTTCCCCTTGAGCACGGCGCGGATCCAGTCCGGTCATTTTCTGCAGGGGACGGTCGGCGGCGGCGGCCCGCCCATTGCGCTGCACACATCGGGCGGCGCCATTCATATCGAGCCGATGCGCTAGGCGCGCTCGCGCCCATCGAGGCGGGTTGAGTGCCCGGATCTCCGGCGCCGCCCCCAGGGCCGGTGAGCAGCGCCCGAGGGCCGGCGCCGGCAGCGGCTCTGTCAGCCGAAGTCCGCGGCGGCCGAGCCCTGCAGATGGAACAGCCGGGTTGCGTTTCCTGCGCGAATGGCATGGCGCTGATCGGGCGGCATCGTCTCGGTCTTGGCGAACATTCCCGCCATGTCGTGGACCTGGTGCGGGTAATCGGTGCCGTAGAGCACGCGCTCGATGCCGACGATGCGGATCAGATAGTTCAGCGCCTCCGGGCTGTAGCAGATGCCGTCGTACCAAATGCGCTTCAGATAGGCCGACGGCGGCGCCTTGATCCGGCGGCGCGAGGGCAGCTCGACCTCATCCCCCTTGTCGAAGCGGCCGATCAGATACGGCAGCGTGCCGCCGCCGTGAGAGGCGATCAGTTTGAGGTTCGGGTACAGGTCGAGGAAGCCGTCGAAAATCATCCGGGCGAGGGCAAGCGTCGTGTCGGCCATGAAGCCGACCGACCAGGACAGGTCGTATTGGCCCATGTCCATCCGCTCCGCGCCGGGCAGATCGGTGGGATGGACGAGAACGGGCAGCCTGCGCTCGTCGATCGCCTGCCAGATCGGGCTGAAGGACGGATCGGTGAGGCTGCGTCTCTGGATGTTGGCGAGCACCATCACGCCCGAGGCGCCGTTGTCCACGGTGCGCCTGAGCTCCTCGAGGGCGCGCTTCGGGTATTCCCACGGCAGCGAGGTGTACCAGTAGATGCGTCCCGGGTACTTCCGCTGCGCCGCCGCCATGCTGTCGTTGGACTGGCGCGCGACCGCGACGCTGACCTGCTCTGTGCCCCAGTAGCAGTTGGGGCAGGTCAACGAGACGATCGCCACGTCGATGTGGTTTTCGTCCATCTGCCGGATGCGCAGGTCATAGTCGAGATGGCCGGGCTGCGGCAGCGCCACGGGCGTCGCGCCGCGGAAGATCTCCTCTTTGCCGTCGGGCCGCATCTTCAGGCCGTAGACGCCGCCCTGGGTGCGCAGCAGCTCGAGATATTCGCGCGTGTAGACGTGGGTGTGGACGTCGATGATGGCCATGGTGCCTGACTCCCTGCTGCTGAACCCGGGCCGCATTGTCCGGCAAGCGCCGCGGCGCGCTTGCCTATTCGTAGCACTGGCCGCGCGTTACGTCGAGTCCGATCAGGGCGCCGGCTCTCTCGGGTCGCCGGCGAGCCGCGCGTATATCTTGAAATTCCCCGGGGACGCCGCGCACCAGCCGATAGGCGCGCAGCAGACCCTCGTACGAGAGGCCGCAGTTGTGCAGCACGCGCTCGGATCGGGTGTTCGTCTCGAGCACTGTCGCCTGCACGCGCTGCAGGCCGAGCGCCGCGTACGACTAGCCGGTGACGGCAGCGCACACCGCCGTCGCGATTCCGCGGCCCGAGTCGCACGGCGCCCGGTCGTACGCAAGCTCCGCGCCGCGGTGCGTCCTCGATTCAGAGTGACAGCCGATCGTGCCCGCGAGGCAGGCACGGCTTCCCTCGAGGATCCCGAAGCGTAGCGCGGACTGCGGATCCGGCGCCTCGTATTGACGCACACGCTCCTGCAGATCCTCGCATCCGCGCAGGTCCCAGCTGGTGTGCTCGATCACTTCAGGGATCGGCAATGACCCATACCACTGCGCAACGTCCGCCCGCCGCAGCGGCCGCAGCGCGCAGCTGGCAAGCCCGGATTGTGGCGGCGCCTCGATGATCATGAATTGGTTGCGCAATGCGCATGCAAGCCATCCGCCGCCGGAGCAGCCGAGCATGGAGGCAATGGCGCAATCCCGGCGCACGCGGCGCGGGGCCGCGGATGACCCGCGGCCGCGCGAGGCCGCTCAGGCCTTCTTCAGCAGCCGCGTGATCCAGACCAGGATGACCGCGCCGAGGAACGCGACGATGATCGAACCGATCAGACCGCCACGATGCCAGATTCCCAACAAGCCGAACAGCCAGCCGCCGAGGAGGCCGCCGAGAAGTCCGAGGATGATGTCCACGACGATGCCGTAGCCGCCGCCCTTCATGACCTTGCCGGCGCCCCAGCCCGCAATCAGACCGACGATCAACCAGGTAATGATGCCCATGACGCCTCCCGTTAAGCCGATGTCGAGAGCCCGCTCCGGTTGCTGATACCGATCGCGCGCACATTGTGCAGCCGCGCCGCGCGTTCTTCTTCTTGCGCATGCTCATGATACACCGCTCGCCGACACGCCACAACGCGTCCCGAACCGGAGAGTCCTCAACGGCCTCAACAGTCCCGGGGGCTCGGCGCTGCGTCTCATTCGCAGTCTTCAGGTGCGCGGCCAGACCTGGATCCGCTCGGCATCGAGGTCGAATCGGCACTGCTGTCCCGGCGCCAGATCGTGCCCGCATGCCGCCCGGATGCGCGCCTCCCCGAAACGGATCAGCGCCCGCGGCAGCGGCCCGTCGCCGAGCGCCTCGACCGTGCCGGCGTGCCGGCCGCCCTCGTGCAGCCAGACGCGATCCGCCGGGATGCTCCAGCCGACGGGGCCCGCCGGCAGCGGCGGACCGGGTACCTCCAGCGTCACCCCGTGGCCGAGCGCGATCCGGTGGGCGCCGGCGGCGAGTCCTTCGGTCACGTTGTCGGCGCCCAACAGCCGCGCGGCAAGCTCGTTGACGGGGCGGCGCAGCACGCGCTCGGCCGGGCCGCTCTGCAGCGGCCGTCCGCTGGAGAGCACCAGGATCTCATCGGCAAGCAGCAGCGCCTCGCCGGGGTCGTGGGTGACCAGCAAGGTGGTGATGGGCAGCTCCCGCTGCAGGGCGCGCATCTCGCGGCGCAGTGTGCCGCGCAGCGGGGCATCGAGCGCGGAGAAGGGCTCATCGAGCAGCAGCAGATCCACCGGACGCACCAGCGCGCGGGCAAGTGCGACCCGCTGCTGCTGTCCTAGGGACAGCTGCGCGGGCCGCCGGTGCGCCAGATCCGTGAGGCCGAGGCGCTCAAGCCAGCGCGCGGCGAGCGCCGCATCGGCGCCGGCAGGAAAGCGCAACTGCCCGGCGACGTCGAGATGGGGAAACAGCGCGTAACTTTGCGCAACGTAGCCGATGCGGCGCTGATCGGGCTCGAGCCCGGTCAGGTCCCGCGATCCGATCCGGATCATGCCGCGCTGCGGACGCTCCAATCCCGCGATCAGCTTCAAGGTCAGCGACTTGCCCGAGCCCGACGGACCGAGAATCGCGAGCCGGCGCGCCTCGCTCGACCAGTGCACCGCCAGGCGAAAGCCCGGCAGGTGCCTTTCA
>JAJYLP010000116.1 GCA_021787615.1 Pseudomonadota bacterium | reverse complement strand
ATGCGCGGCGCCGGGCGTGCGGTTGATCGATCGAGCGATTCAGCTTTTTTCCTCTTCCGCGGGATGACGGCGCAGCAAAACCGGAATGCGAGTGTGCCGTACGATGTACTCCGCATCGCTGCCGAGCACCAGGCGCCGGACACCGCGGCGACCGTGCGTTCCGCAGACGATCAGGTCGGCCGGCCATGCCTCGGCATGCTTCAGGATGGCTGCGCCGACCGGAGAGCCCAGCTGCTCGATCAGCGCCGAGGTCGCGGTGACGCCCGCGGCACGCGCGCGCGCATCGGCCTCGTTGAGCAGCGAATCGCCAGCGGCGCGCAGCTCCTGCTGGATGTCGGCGGGATTGGCGCCAACGCTGTCGGGTGAAATCATCAGCCATTCGTTCAGAACGTGCAGCAGGCGCAGCGCGGCGTTCTGATCCTTGGCGAGCTTGATGCCCTCCTCGAGTCCCAGATTGGACGCGGGGCTGCCGTCGATCGGTACCAGTATTCTCTTGTACATCTGGCTGGTCTCTGATGATCGTGTGCCTAGTGCTCGGACCGCGAAGCAGTGCTCGCCTCCTCGATGACAGAATGAGGGTTTCCCGCCTCGCACCTCAATACGTACTTGCCAGTCCGAGCGAGGCCGGCAGCAGGCGCGCACTCTCGTTGCCGGAGTCACTGCGCGGCGCATGTCATCCGGGATCTACGTATTGTCCGATGCACCTGGGGCCGTAGAGTGCCGGCACAGAGACTCGGCGCATTCGCGCCGCGGAGCCGCAATCCATGCGCCTGCGAATCGTAGTGGCCGATCAGGCCGAAGCGCGCTTTTACGACGCGGAGCCGCCCGATGCGGCATTGCACGCAAGCGGCCGCCTGCGCGATCCGATCGCGCGGCTTCATGAGCGGGATCTGGTGAGCGACCGTCCCGGGCGTGTGTTCGATCACGCGGCGCCGCCTGGCACTCGCCGTGGCGCTGTGGCGCATCATGGTACCGGCGGGGAGCGCTCGGCGCGCAATGAGGAGGCCCTGGCATTCGCACGGCGCATCGCGCTGCAGCTCGAGCGCGCGCAACGGCAGGGGCGCTTCGATCGGATCGTCGTGATGTCCAATCCCCGCTTTCTTGGGATGCTGCGCCAAGTGCTCTCGCCGCGGCTCGGCCGCTGCGTGGTGGCTGAGGTCGCGAAGGATCTGGTGCACCAGAGTGATCAGGTCGTGAGCGCGCATGTGCCGAGCGAGGCACTGCGCTGAGGTGGCGCTGGCCGTGTTGCTGCGGAGGCGCACAGATGTTGGATGAATTTGTCAGTCTGCCCTGCGTGGCGTACTTCTCGATGGAGATCGCGCTGCGCAACGAGATTCCGACCTATGCCGGAGGACTCGGGGTACTTGCCGGTGACACGCTGCGCTCGGCGGCCGATCTGCGCCTGCCGCTGGTCGGCGTGACGCTGGTCAGCCGCGCCGGCTATTTCCGCCAGGAGATCGGCGCGGACGGGCAGCAGATAGAGCGCGAGGCGACGTGGGATCCGAGCCGCTGGGCACAGCCGCTTGATGCGAAGGTCGCCGTGCGCATCGAGGACCGTCCGGTGTGGGTGAATGCGTGGTTGTACGTCATTGAAAGCCGTCTGGGTGGGCGCGCACCGGTGCTGCTGCTCGACACCGATCTGGCCGAGAACCGTCCCGAGGACCGCGAGATCACCCACCAGCTGTACGGCGGCGACGACGCGTATCGCCTGAAGCAGGAGATGGTGCTCGGCTTCGGGGGGGTGCGCATCCTGCGGGCGCTGGGATTCGAGATCAGCGCCTACCACATGAACGAGGGACATTCAGCGCTGCTCGGCGTCGAGCTGATACGGCGTTTCGCGTACCCCGCCGACGATGTGCGCCCGGGCGAGGCGCTCTATGACCTGCCGCGGGTGCGCGATTTGTGCCGGTTCACGACGCATACCCCGGTCGAGGCCGGTCATGACCGCTTTCCGTACGCGCTGGTGAAGCGGCTGTTCGCGAGCAGCGTGTACGGCTACAACAACCACGAGGTGCCCAGGTCCGGAGAGCGCGGCACGGAACACGGACCGATCGAGTTCGGCATGCTGACGGAGCTTGCCGGCACCGATGCGCTCAACATGACGCGCCTCGCGCTCAACGTCAGCGACTTCGTCAACGGTGTCGCCAAGCGGCACGCCGAGGTGTCCGCCAAGATGTACCCCGGTTATCAGGTGCGGGCGATCACCAACGGCGTGCATCCGATCACCTGGAGCGCACCGAGCTTTCGCGAGCTCTACGACCGGTGCATCCCGGGCTGGTGCCACGAGCCGGAGCTGCTGGCGCGGGTGCACGGCATCGCGGATGGGGACATTCTCGCAGCGCACACCAAGGCGAAGGACGCCCTGATCGCCAAAGTACAGGCGCGCACCGGTACGGCGCTCGATCCGAAGGCCGCGATACTGTGCTTCGCGCGGCGGATGACTGCCTACAAGCGGCCGGAGATGCTCTTTACGGACATCGAGCGCCTGAAGGCGATCGCACGCGAGCATCCGCTGCAGATCGTGCTGGCCGGCAAGGCGCACCCGCACGACGAGGAGGGCAAGCGCCTGATTGCCCGCCTGCACGCACACGCCCGCGAACTCGCCGGGAGCGTCACGGTGGTGTACCTGCCGGAGCATGACCTCGATCTCGCACTGCTGCTGGTTTCCGGCGCGGATGTGTGGCTCAACACGCCGCTGCCGCCGCTCGAGGCGTCGGGCACGAGCGGAATGAAAGCGGCGTTCAACGGCGTGCCGAGCCTCTCGGTGCTCGACGGCTGGTGGGTCGAGGGTTGTATCGAAGGGGTGACGGGCTGGGCCGCCTCGGATGCCGTCTCGCTCTACGAGAAGCTCGAGCGGGTCGTGCTGCCGCTTTATTACGAGAGCGCCGACGGCCGGCACGGCTGGGCACGGCTGATGAAATCTGTTATCGGTACCAACGCCGCCTATTTCAACAGCCAGCGCATGATGCGCCGGTACGCGACTGAAGCCTATCTGCGCTGACGGACGTCATATCCCCAGGAGCACGGCGTCGCGATTCCGAGACCGGATCACGGACAGTGCGGATGGCATTCGGCGGATGCGTGTGCGACCGTCATGGAGTGGTCCGGCCGGACGGCCGGGGTACGGTGCGCCGAGAGGGTCCGCCCAATGGGCAAGACGAGTTCGATACTGGCCGTGGCTCAGCACGGCGCGTCCGATACGGTTTTGCTCGCCAAGGCGGCGGCTCTGGCGCGCGCCTTTGGGTTCGGGCTTGAGCTGTTCTTGTGCGATGCGGAAGCGGCGTACGCCCTCAAGCACGACTACCAGCCGAACGGGCGCGGCAAGGCGATCAGCGCGTGCGTGGCGCGGGCCAAGGAGTACCTGACGGGCCAGCGCAAGCTGATTGATCCGGCGGTGAATTCCGTGGCTGTCGACGCCGCCTGCGAGAGCCCGCTCTACGAGGGCATTGAGCACAAGGTGCAGCGCTCCCGGCCGGAATTGGTCGTGAAAGCCGCAGGCGGCATCGACGGGCGGGGCCACAGCGCCTTCGACGAGAACGATTGGCAGCTGATGCGCACCTGCCCTGCGACTCTCGCGCTGGTGCAGAACCGGCACTGGCGCAAGCGGCTGCGCATCGCGGCGGCGATTGACGTCTCGGACGAGGAGACCGAGGGGCTCGCGAGCGCCATCATCCACATTGCCCGGCGGCTGGCGCTCGCGACCGGCGGGGAGCTCGAGCTCGTCTACGCCGAGCGCATGCCCAGCGACCATACTCAAAGCCGCAACCGCGCAGCCAAGCTGCGCACGTTGGCGCGCCAAGCCGACCTGGACGAGCGCCACGCACACATCCTGCCCGGCACCCCCGAGCAGGAACTCGCCGCCTTCGCCGCCGGCCGCGACTACGACGTGCTGGCACTCGGTGCGCTGACGCACCGCAACGTCCCGGTCAAGCTGGTCGGCACGCTGACCTCGACGCTCGTCGAGGCGCTCGACAGTGATTTTCTGCTCATCAAGCCGGAGGCGGCGGTCGCGGCTGAGCGCGTACCGCAGCGCTCGCGCTCGAACTCGACCGACACGCTGCCGCCGTCGGCGCGCAACGCCGCCGTGCGCACCTGGATGGGCGGGGCGCCGCCGGCCGGATCCCGTTAGCCCCTCCCGACGCGCGCCTCGAGCGCCTCCCAGCGCTCGTACAGGCGCTCAAGTTCGCCGCCGATTTCCCGCAGGCGCTCACCATCGGCGCGGATCAGCTCGACTCCCCCAGTGTGATAGTCCGGCTGGCTCATGCGGAGGCCGATTTCAGCTTGCTCGTGCTCGAGCGCCTCGATCTGGCCGGGCAGGGCGGCGAGTTCCCGACCTTCCAGGTATCCGAGACGTCCCGCTCGCGCGGGGCGTTTGAGCGCGGCGGGCTCCGTGGGGCCGCTCTGAGCACTGGCGCGCGACGCGCAGCGCCCCGGCGGCGCCTGGATTTGCGGCCGCTGGCGGACCCAGTCACTGTAACCGCCGACGTAGGCGCGCCACTGGCCGGCACCTTCCGCGGCGAACGTCTGGGTCACGACATTGTCGAGAAACCGCCGGTCGTGACTGACGAGCAGCAGCGTGCCGGGATAGTCCTGCAGGCGCTGCTCAAGCAGCTCCAGAGAGTCGATGTCGAGGTCGTTGGTCGGCTCATCGAGGACCAGGAGGTTCGCCGGCCGCGCGAACAGGCGCGCCAGGAAGAGCCGGTTGCGCTCGCCGCCGGAGAGCATCCGCACGGGCGATTTGGCCCGGTGCGGGGGAAAGAGAAAATCCCCGAGATAGGTCATGATGTGCTTGCGCTCGGCGCCGGCGGTGATCCAGTCCGAGCCGGGACTGATGGCCTCGGCGAGCGTTGCTTCGGGGTCGAGCTGCTCGCGCATCTGGTCGAAGTAGGCCACATGCACGTTGGTGCCGAGGCGCACGGTGCCGCGCTCCGGAGTCATCGCGCCGAGGATGATGCGCAGCAGTGTCGACTTGCCGGCGCCGTTGGGACCGATCAGACCCACGCGATCGCCGCGCATGATGCGGCTCGTGAAATTCTCGATGAGCACGCGGCCGCCGAATGACTGCCCGATGTCGGTGAGCTCGGCGACCAGGTTGCCGGAGCGCTCGCCGGCTTCGAGGGCGAGCTTGATGCTGCCGATGCGGTCGCGCCGCTCGATGCGCGCCTGGCGCAGCCGCTCGAGTCGCCGTACGCGGCCCTCGTTGCGCGTGCGCCGCGCCTCGACGCCCTTGCGGATCCAGGCCTCTTCCTCCCGCCAGAACTTCTCGAAACGCCGCTGGGCGATATCCTCGGCGGCGAGCTCCTCATCGCGGCGGCTCTCGTAGGCGGCGAAATTGCCCGGGTAGGAACGGATCACGCCGCGGTCGAGCTCGACGATCCGGGTGGCGATACCGTCGAGGAATGCGCGGTCGTGGGTCACGACGATCGCCGCAGGTGCCTTGCGCGTGAAATCCTCGAGCGTGGCGATTCCCTCGATGTCCAGATGGTTGGTCGGCTCATCGAGCAGCAGCAGATCGGGGCCCGAGGCGAGCGCCAGCGCGAGTGCGGCACGCTTGCGCTCGCCTCCGGAGCAGCGTTCGGGGTCTTCCCCGCCGTGCAGGCCGAAGCGCTGCAGGAACTCCGCCAAGCGCGACTGCAGCTGCCAGCGCTCACGGTCCGCGCCATGCAGTTCCTCGGCAGTGCACGCGGCCGAATGCGCCAGCGTGCGTGCCCGCTCGAGCAGACTGTCGCGCACCGTCGCGCGCGGCGGCAGCAGCGGCTCCTGCTCGACGAATGCCAGACGCAGACCCGAGCGGCGCTGCACCTCACCCGCATCGACCGACAGGACGCCCGCGATGACCTTCAGCACGGTCGATTTGCCGGTGCCGTTGCGGCCGATGAACCCAAGCCGCTCGCCCGATTGGATGGAAAGCGCGGCGCCGTCGAGCAGGGCGCGCTCGCCGAAGGCGAGATGCGCATCGCGAAGTGTGAACAGGGACATCGGGTGTGATCGAATTAAGAATGGACGCCGGGTCGCGCGACAGGTATATTTCGCCGCGCAAGACTATACAGGCGCCCAGCGGTCTGCGCCTGACTCGCTCGCGGTCAAGCCATTCCGGCTTCGCTTCGATCTCCAAACACCATCCTCGCTGCGACCGCCACGGCCTTGAAAAGGCTTGCCCGCCGGCACTGCTGGAGCGGGCAGCCCGTCGTTTGTGCGAGCTAATTTGACAGAGGTATGCATGTCGTTTCCAACCCTCGGGCTGCTGCCCGAGCTGCTGCGCGCCGTTGAAGAAAAGGGCTATACGGTGCCCACTCCCATTCAGGCGGGCACCATTCCCGCCATTCTCGCCGGCCGCGATGTGCTCGCCGGCGCCCAGACGGGCACGGGCAAGACCGCCGCGTTCGTCCTGCCGATACTGCAGCATCTGACGCGGGACGCCGGCAAAGCACCGCGCGCTCTGGTGCTGACCCCGACGCGCGAGCTGGCCGCACAGGTGGCGGACAATGCCACCGGCTACGGCCGATATCTGAAGCTGCGCACCGCGGTGGTGTTCGGCGGCGTCGGGATCAACCCGCAGATCGATCAGCAGCGCCGCGGCTGCGACCTGCTCATTGCCACCCCGGGCCGGCTGCTGGATCTGGCCGGGCAGGGCGCGCTCGATCTCACGCGCGTCCGGTATTTCGTGCTCGACGAGGCCGACCGGATGCTCGACATGGGATTCATCCCGGCGATCCGCCGCGTTCTGAAGCTGCTGCCGCCCGAGCGGCAGAACATGATGTTCTCGGCGACCTACTCCGATGACATCCGCGCGCTGGCGCAGCGCTTCCTGCACAACCCGGTGAGTGTCGAGGTCGCGAGCCGCAACGCCACCGCCGATCGGGTGACCCAGTCGCTGTATCGCGTGCCGAAGGACAGCAAGCGCCATCTGCTGGCGCATCTGATCCAGGAGGGCAACTGGCAGCAGGTGCTGGTCTTCACCCGCACCAAGCACGGTGCGAACCGGCTGACCCAGCAGCTCGAGGACGCCGGCATCACCGCCGCGGCCATTCACGGCAACAAGAGCCAAAGCGCCCGCGTGCGCGCGCTGGCGGACTTCAAGAGCCTGCGCATTACCGCGCTGGTTGCGACCGAAGTGGCCGCGCGGGGTCTTGACATCAAGGAGCTGCCGCACGTGGTGAATTACGAGCTGCCGAACGTGCCGGAAGACTACGTCCATCGCATCGGTCGCACGGCGCGCGCCGGATCGACGGGCGCGGCCGTCTCGCTCGTCTCGGCCGACGAGGAGCCGCAGCTGCGCGACATCGAGAAGCTGCTGCGCCGCTCCATCCAGGCGACGCCCCTGCCGCAGTTCCCGATCCTCAATACGCCCGTCCGACCCGATCGCCCCGCCGCGCGCGACTCCCGCCGCGACGGATCGACCGCAAACTTCCGCACACCGAATGGCGGCCGCAGCAACCGCAGGTCCGGTCGTGGTCAGCAGGGCTCCGGACGGGAGTCCGGCGGGGGCGAGCGTCACGCTGAAGGGCACGCAGCGCAGCGCTCTCAGGCTACGCACCGCAGCGAGTCGCGCTCCTCGCAATCGGTTCCCGGTCATTCGCGCGGCGGCGAACACGGCCGCGATCGGCGAGCCGGTGCGCAGCGCCGCTCGGAGCGAGCCACACCAGAGCCGGAGCGCGCCGGCGGGTCCTGGCGACGAGCGTAGGGCAGCGCCTGGGCTTGGCGGGCCGACGCCCAGGTCGGCCCGCTACCCTCGGTTTGCTGCGCGGGCGGCGCTGCGCGGGCGGCATGCGGCTAAGGCCATGCAGTTCTCGCGGCGCCAGCGGCGCCGTGCCGCTACTGGATCGATATTTCCTTAGGCTTCTTCTGCTCGGCCTTCGGAATGTGCACGCTCAGCACGCCGTCCTTGGCCTCGCAGCGGATCGCGTCGGCCCTGATGTTGTCCGGCAACGAGAACGAGCGGCTGAAGCTGCCATAGTAGTTCTCCACCCGATGAAATTTCTCGGTGTTCTCCTCCTTGTGCTGCTTGCGCTCACCCTGGATCGTGAGCACGCCGTCGGCGAAGGTGACCTTCACGTCTTCCTTCTTCATGCCCGGCAGATCGGCGCGCACCATGTATTCCTTGTCGGTCTCACTGATGTCTGCGGACGGTGACCATTCGACGGTCACCCCGCCATCCCCTTCCAGGGCCAGGCGCGAGCTACCACCGAGCCGCGGCATCATTCGGTTGAACAGGTTTTCGACATCCGCAAATGGATCCCAGCGAACGAGGCTCATAGCGATACTCCCGTGTGACTGCAATGACGATGTCCCTTGGTGGGACCACCGGGATTTTGGGGATTACCGCCTGCGGCGTTATTCGGTGATCTACCTACGATCGCGGATTGCGCATTTCGGGCGTTCGAGCGTGAGCACGATCGGTGCCGATTGCGCGCGCCATGGCGCCGGGTCGAGGACGGGCAGCGGCGGATATCTCGCCGGCCCATGCTATATCTGCAGATCCCTGCGGTGCATCCGCTCTGACTCGTCTTGCGCGAGCGACTTCAGAATCGCATCAAGCAGTTCGGCTCTGGCAAAGGCGTAGCCCGGCGCGCAATCGACACCCAGGTTGCGCAGCTTCGCGGCGATGGCCTCGGTCGCGAGGGACTCGGCCCCTGTTTCGATGCGAAGTGCGCGGACACGTTCGACGATGCCGCGCACGGTGGCCTCGGAGCGCGGATTGGTGAGGATGTCGCGCACGACGCAACCGTGGATCTTCACCCGCGCGCAGGGCAGCGAATTGAGGTAGGTCAGGCAATTAGCCCCGGTGCCGGAATCATCGAGCGCGAAACAGCACTCCCACGGGGCCAGGCGCCGGATCATTTCGTTGGCACGCGCGAGGCTTGTCACGGCCGCCTGGTCGGTGATCTCGAGCGACAGGCATCCGGCAGGTAAGTGCGATTCACCGGACGGTCATCGCACGACGTCGTCCGGTAGACCATCCTTCAATCGGCCAGCGAACGGCCCGCTGCCGGCGACGTTCAGCGCCTCGAGCTCGCGCAGCGCGGCTCAGTGACCGCCACGCGGCCGGG
>JAJYLP010000115.1 GCA_021787615.1 Pseudomonadota bacterium | reverse complement strand
GACGTGCTGTTCTATGATACGCAGTAAGGAGAGCGTCCACTATGCGGCCATCCCTTGGGCAAGCTCGAGGGGCGGCTGCTAGCCGACTCGTTCTCGAGCGAGGATTTCGATTCGGGTCGACGGCGGGAACAGCGCTCAGTCGGCAAATCCCACCGCGAGCGCAACGGGTGCTGCCGAGCAAAGGACTTGCCTGCTCACGAGCATGGGATTTCATACCGATTGATCTGTGCGGTTCTGTTGCGCGTGCCGCATGCACTCCGTGGCGTCTCTCAGACGAGCCCGGATGAGATCATGGTCGGGCGTTGGCGTTTCGGATCCTGACTTGGAGTTCCTCTGCAAAATGTATCCGTGACGATCACGCGCGCGAATGAGCTCGCACGGCCCTCTTCCGCTGCTCTCAGGCAGCGCCTATCATAGCGTGCGCGCCGAGGGCGTGATGCCATGCCCGCCTGCGAGGACCTATGCATCTCATTGACGAACTCGAAAGCCGTATTGCGGCCGACCCCGGGCTGTTTCGCGCGCAGTTGATGCGGGAAGACATCGCGCGGCTGCACAAACTCGAATCGCTCGCACGTTCCACGACCGAACCGCAAGACTATCGCCGTGCGGGACGCAAACTCGGCTGGACCACCCTCGATGCGCGCACGAGCGAACTCGGTGGCGCACTTGAAGCATTGCTCGATGCAGTGCGCGAGGCAACCCTGAGCCCCTCAGGCGCCGCCGATGCGCGCACGGTTGAGGCTTGGCGTGCGCTCGCGCAGCTGCGTATGGAGCGCCTCGTGGGATGTCTGGCAACACCGCTGCCGAAACTGACTGAGTAACCGCACAGCTTGATTCGCCGCGAAACTCCGGTGCCAAGTCACTGAGTTAAGCGGCGACAGCGGTGATGCCCTCGGGTTGAGCTTTTCATTTGGGCCGTGCGCTCTATCGATTCTCAAAGTCGGGAAAATCGCGAACGCGTCGCAATATGACCAGTTACCCGGGACCGCGCGGCGGCCGCTCGCGCGATCCTGTGCCGTAGCGCGGCGATTGCCGCGCCAGGCACTCCATGCCGGGCCGCTTCGGCACGCCGAGGCGACTTGCCCGCGGGCAGCGTAAGCCTCGACATCAACCCCTCTGCGGGCCGGCTCCCAATGAATGGCTCCAAAGCCGACGCGCAGCGCTCAGGCCGATGCCGCGCTTGGTGCACGGATATCAACAAGCCCCCGACTTCAGCGGGTTGTTGTGGGATGCCGCGCGCGTTGCGACACGCGCGTCGACGGTCGGACCCTCTACCTGACGCTGTAACCGCGCGCCTGCAGGCAGGCACTCAGCGCACTCCGGTAATCCATGGCCTGATGCGCGAGCGCACGCTGCTGCTGGCGCGCTTGTTCACTCATCGCCTGATCGTTCGCCTGGGCATTGGCCGCATCGTTGGCGCTGCCGATCATCGCGCCGGTGAGCGCGCCGAACACCGCGCCGGAGCCCCGGTCCCACGGATTGGAGATCGCAGCGCCGATCACGGCCCCCGCAATGGCGCCGATGGCGGTATCGGTTCCGGGCGGCGGTCCCTGCACCGCCACACGGTCATACACCGGCACACCCGGCGCGCTCGGATCGAATCCCGTCTGATGCACCGCCCACACGCTGCACTCGTAGCGGTCACGGCTCTGCTGCCCGGGCGTCTGGTTGTGCATGGGATATGCATACACGGTCGTGTTCGGCGGCGGCACTTGGTAGGCCACCGGCTGCTCGGGCTGCATCGTCGCGCAGGCGCCGAGGGCCGCCAGCGCCGCAGCTGCCGTGGCAAGACGCGCCAGGCGCCGAAGGGTCAACGATGACAGAAGTCGCATGGTTACCGCTCTCTTACCCGAAACCGGGCCTGCAGGCCAAGCTCACAACGCAGCCCCAGCTTGACGGTTGACGCTGCGCGAGCCCGCGAAGTTCCCGGCGTATATTGCGCTGTGCAGCGCGAATCTCAAGCCGCCCGCCTTAAGTTTCCATAAGGCGGATCGGTCAGTCCAGCAGCTGCGCAACCCGGCGCAGATCCCCGGCGGTATTGACATCCGGGCCCGGCCGCTCGAGCGCATCGGCGACCTGAATCGCGAGCCCATGCTCGAGCGCGCGCAGCTGCTCGAGCCTCTCGCGGCTCTCGAGCGGGGAGCTCGGCAGGCCCGAGAGCCTGCGCAGCGCCGCGACCCGGTAGGCATACAGGCCCACGTGGCGGCGCGCCCCCTGGAAGCAGGACTGACTCGAGAGCCCCTCCGGCGCGCCGTCGCGGCTCCAGGGAATCGGCGCGCGCGAAAAATACAACGCCCGGCCCTGCGCATCCGTCACGACCTTCACGACGTTCGGGTCAAGAAACGCCTCGAGCGAGTCGATCGGCGTCGCCAGCGTCGCGATCGCCGCTTGCGCAGAGTGCGCAAGGAGCGAGGCGACCTGCGCGATGATGCGCGGCGGCATCAGCGGCTCATCACCCTGCACGTTGACCACGATATCCTCATCCGCCCAACGCTCAAGTCCCGCCACCTCGGCGATGCGGTCGGTGCCCGAGGCGTGCGTTGGTGAGGTCATGCGGGCGCAGGCACCGAAGGCGCGCGCGGCTGCCGCGATCGACTCATCGTCGGTGGCGATCAGCACCTCGAGCGCGCCGGCGCGGCAGGCCTTCTCGTACACCCACTGCAGCATCGGCTTGCCCTTGAGGTCGGCGAGCGCCTTGCCGGGCAGGCGGCTCGAGCCCGCCCGGGCGGGAATGACGATGCGGAACACGTGCCGGCGGCCTCAGTGCTCGAGCAGCGGATCGTCCGCGCTCAGCTGGCGCGCCTCCTCCTCGAGCATCACCGGCACCCCGTCGCGGATCGGATAGGCGAGCCGGTCCATACGGCACACCAGCACGTCCTCCTCGCGCCGGTAGATGAGCGTGCCCTTGCAGACCGGGCAGGCGAGAATTTCGAGCAGGCGGGCGTCCATGGACTAACCTCCGGGGGGTCTTGCAAATGAGTCGATCGTGCGCATCAGCAGTTCGGTGAGCCGGGCGGCATCGGCATCGCTGAAGCGCGCCTCGACCGGCACGAACCACAGCCGCCGGTCGGCCGTGTGCGCGCATTTTACGGCATCCTTCTCCGTCATGAGTACCGGCAGATCATCCCCGAAATCGAGCTCCGCGGCTCTGAGCGGGTGGTGATCGGCAAAGGGATGCTCGCGCACCTCGATGCCGCGTGCTCGCAGGTCCCGGAAGAAGCGCTGCGGGTGACCGATGCCCGCCACGGCATGCACCGCCGTGCCGCGGAACGCCTCGAGCGCACGGCGCTCAGGTGATCCGAGGGCCACAGCCTCGCGGGCAACGAGGTCCATGCGCAGCACGATGCGCGGAAAATGCGCGGCTGCCGTGCGCAGCGAGGAGTGTTCGGATTCGCCGTTGATCACGAGCGCATCGGCGCCGGCGAGGCGCTGCAGAGGCTCGCGCAGCGGCCCTGCCGGAAGCAGTCTCCCGTTGCCGAAGCCGCGCGCGCCGTCGGCGACCACTATGCTGCAATCGCGGGGCAATGCCAAATGCTGCAGCCCGTCATCGGAGACGATGACGCGCGCGCCGCGCGCGAGCACGGCGCGGGCCGCCGCCACCCGGTCGCGCCCGACGGCAGTAACACAGCGGCTGTTGCGGGCGAGGATGAGCGGCTCATCGCCCACCTCGCGCCAGCTGCAGTCCGGATCGAGCAGCCGCACGCGCGAACCGCTGCGCCCGTAGCCGCGCGAGATCACCCCGACCGGCACCCCGCGGCGGGTCAGCTGTGCGGCGAGCCACACCGCCAGCGGCGTCTTGCCGGTGCCGCCGACGGTCAGATTGCCTACCACGATCACCGGGGCGGCCAGCCGGCTCGGCACGCCCGCTCGGGCGCGCCGGGCAGCCACGGCTGCGCCGTACAAGCGCTCGAGCGGCCGCAACGCGGCGCACGAGCCCTGTGAGCCGTACCAGCGCCGGTTGAGCCACGCCTGCATCGCTTCAGTCGCTGAACTGCAGCCGATACAACTGCGCGTACAGACCCTCGCGGGCGAGCAGCTCGGCGTGCGTACCGCTCTCGACCACTTGCCCTGCATCGAGCACGAGAATGCGGTCGGCTTGCTCCACGGTGGAGAGCCGGTGCGCGATGACGAACGTCGTGCGGTTGCGCACCAGGTGCGCAAGGGCCGCCTGGATGTGCCGCTCGGCCTCGGTGTCGAGCGCGGAGGTGGCCTCATCGAAAATCAGAATGGGCGCATCCTTCAGCAGCGCCCGCGCGATGGCGATGCGCTGGCGCTGCCCGCCCGAGAGCAGCACGCCGCGCTCGCCCACCACGGTGTCGAGCCCCTGCGCCAGGCCGGCGGCGAACTCGAGCACGTGCGCGGCTTCCGCCGCGCGCAGGATCGCCTGCTCGGGCACCTCGCGGCCGAAAGCGATGTTGTTGCGGATCGTGTCATCGAACAGGGTCACCTCCTGGCTCACCACCGCGATCTGCTCGCGCAGGGCCTTGCGCTCGTACTCGCGCACGTCGCGTCCGTCGATGAGGATGGCGCCGTCGGCAAGCTCGTAGAAGCGCGGCAGCAGGCTCACCAGGGTCGACTTGCCGCTGCCGGAGCGCCCGACGATCGCGAGCTGCGTCCCGGCCGGCACCGCGAATGATACCGAGCGCAGCGCGGCGCGCTCGCCCTGCGGGTAGCTGAAGGAGACCTCGCGGTACTCCACATCGCCGCGCACCCGCAGCGGCCGGTAATCGCCGGTCTCTGACTCGGCCGGCTCATCGATGATCTCAAAGAGGCTCTGCGCCGCCGCCACGCCCTGCTGGATGGGACCGGACTGGCTCACCACCTCGCGCAGGGGCTGGCCGAGCATCGAGAGCGCGGCGAAGAATTCCAGCAGATCGGAGGGCTTCATCTGCCCGTCGACGATGTCGCGGATGCCGAGGCCGAGCACGAATGCACCGCCGATCGCGCTCACCAGCTGGACGGTCGGATTGGCGAGCCCGGTGGTGAGAATCGCCCTCATGTTGGAGAGGCGGTTGCGCTCGTTGATTTGCTCGAACTGCCGCTCGAGGTGCGTCTGCGCGCCGTACACCTTCACCAGTCGCGGCGACTCGAAGCTCTCCTTGGCCAGCCGGGTCACATCCTCCATCGAATGCTGGATGCGCCGTCCATAGCGGCGGAAGTGACGGTTGATGACCGACACCAGCCAGCCGACGAGCGGGCCCATGATGAGGGAGATCAGCGTCAGGCGCGGGTTGACCCAGACCATCCAGCCGATGAGGCAGATGATCGTCAGACCGGCGCGTACCAGAATGACGATCGAAGTGGTCGAGGCCTGCCCGACCTGCTCGCAGTTGTAGGTCAGCCGCGAGAGAAGCGAACCGACGGCCTTGCGGTCGTAGAATGCCAGCGGCAGCTCGAGGACCTGCCGATACACGTCCCCGCGCAGGCGCTTGACCACGCGCCGCCCGACGGAGCCCATGAAGTAAGTCTGGACGAGATTGCCGACCCCGCGCGCCGCGAACAGCACCACCGTGGCGGCCGGCAGCCACACGATCATGTACGGCACAGGATGCACCAGCAGCACGCCGACCAGCTTGGCAAGGTAGACCAGACCGCTCGAGCTCGCCGCGTACACCGCCGCGCCGAAGATCCCGAGCGCGAACGCGCCCTTGTGGGGGCCGAGGTAGCCGAGCAGCCGCTGGTAGATCCGCGCCGCCTCGCGCTCCCCATCGCCGCCGGCGCGGCTCACGTGCCGCTCCCGAGCCGCGCCTTGATGGTAGCGATGTCGAGCTTGGCGAAACCGAGCGCACCGAGCACGTCCATCGCCGTCACCACCGATTGCTGCGTGGCACGGGCGTCGGCGCGGATCAACACGGTCTCGTTGCGCGAGGCGGCCGGCTCGGCTGCGAGCGCCGCGCGCAGCGTGTCGGGACTGTTATTGAGCAGCTCCCGGCCGTTGACCAGGTAGTCGCCGTTCTCGGTGACCGTCACCACCACGGGATGGGGCTTGTTTGCCGCGGCCGGCACCGCCTGCGCACGCGGCAGCACGACGTGCAGGCGGCCCTCCTGCGTGAAGTGGGTCGAGAGCATGAAGAACACCACCAGCAGGAGCACCACGTCGATCAGCGAGACGACGTTGATCTCCGGCTCCTCGTGGCGCCGCGGCTTGAGGTTCATGGGCCGGTCAGGCGCCGCTCGCGGCCGGATCCCCGGCCGCCTCGAGCGCATCGGCCATTCGCATCGCGTGTTTCTCCATCTCGACGACGATGCCCTCGACTTTGCCGCGCAAGTACCGGTAGGAAATGAGCGAGGGAATAGCCACGCACAGGCCCGCCACCGTGCACACCAGCGCCTCGGCGATGCCGCCGGAGAGCGTGCGCGGACTGCCCATGCCCCCGGCCTGGATGGCGTCGAAGGCGCGGATGATGCCCGTCACGGTGCCGAGCAGCCCCAGCAGCGGAGAGATGCCGGCGATGGTCCCGAGCGTGTTGAGGAAACGCTCGAGCTCGTGCACCACGTGCCGCCCGGCATCCTCCAGGCGCTCCATCAAGATATCGTGCGGCCGGTGGCGGTTGGCAAGGCCAGCGGCGAGCAGCCGGCCGAGCGGGGAGTGCTGCTCGAGCGCGCTGATCACCTTGTCCGTGACCTGGCCGGTCTCAATCAGCTGCCAGACCTTCTGCGGCAGATCGCGCGGCAACACACGCCGGTCCTGCAGGGTCCAGAGCCGCTCGAGCACGATCGCCGCGGCGACGATCGAGCAGAAGATGATCGGCCACATCAGCGGACCGCCGGCCCGCACGATTTCCCACATCAAACGACCCCATTAATTCGGTGCAGCGGCATCATACCGGAGTGCGCCCGGGGCCGATACGCGCCTGCCGGCCGGCGCTGTCGCCGCCGTGGTACAGTCACCGCGCTGTGCCACGCCGGTTCTTGAAGAAGATTCTGCCCAAGCCCCACCACATCCAGGGGCACAAGCTGCTGCGCGTGTTCGGCGACCGGCTGATGGACCCGCGCCTGTGGGCCGTGCACCGGCGCGCGGTCACCGGCGCCTTCGGCGTGGGGCTGGCGATCTGCTTCATCCCGCTGCCGGTGCACACGCTGGTCGCGGGCCTGATCGCCCTCACCTGGCGGCTGAACGTGCCGGCGATCTACGGCACGATCTTCCTGGTCAATAACCCCCTGACCATGGTGCCGATCTACTACCTCGCCTACCGGGTGGGGGCGCTGCTGCTCGGCACGCCGCCGCAGCACTTCGCGTTCCACCTGAGCTGGCAGTGGCTGCAGTACGGTCTCGGCCCCCTGTGGCAGCCGTTCCTGGTCGGCTGTCTCGTGTGCTCGCTGGTGGCGGGGCTCGCCGGCTGGTGCGTGCTGGAGTTCGTGTGGCGCTGGGAAGTCAGGCGGCGCTACCGGACGCGCCACCTCGAGGCGCTGTAGCAGTCCGCTCGCGCAGCCGCCCGTCGTCGAGCTCATAGACGCGATCCATCCGCGCCGCGAGGCGCGGATCGTGCGTCACCACGATCAGGCTCGTGCCGCGTTCGTGGTTCAGCTCCAGCATCAGCTTGAAGACCGCCTCGGCGTTGGCGCCGTCGAGATTGCCGGTGGGCTCATCGGCCAGCACGATTTTCGGCTGTGTCACCAGCGCCCGCGCCACGGCGGCACGCTGGCGCTCGCCTCCGGAGAGCTGATGCGGCCGATGCGAGAGGCGAGCGCCGAGCCCCACCCGCTCGAGCAGCTCGCGCGCGCGCGCGCGCGCCTCGGCGACCTTGGTGCGCCGCACGAGCAGCGGCATGGCCACGTTCTCCAGCGCCGAGAACTCCGGCAACAGATGGTGGAACTGGTAAACGAAACCGAGCGTCCGGTTGCGCAGCGCGGCGCGCTCGCGCTCGCTGAGCGAGTGGATGTCGCGCCCATCGATCAATACCTGCCCGCGGGTCGGGCGGTCGAGCCCGCCGAGAATCTGCAGCAGCGTGGTCTTGCCGGAGCCCGAGGCCCCGATGATGGCGAGCCGCTCGGCGCTGCCGACCGCCAGCGCCACCCCCCGCAGCACCTCGAGCGTGCTCGGGCCCTGCACGAAGTTGCGGCCCACCTCGCGCGCCTCGAGCACCGGCTGAGGAGCCTCGGCCGACCACTCACTCATGGCGCAGCGCCTCGGCCGGGGCGGTGCGCGCGGCGCGCCAGGCCGGATACACGGTCGCGAGCGCGCACAGCAGGAATGCCACGCCGCACACGCGCAGCACGTCGAATCCCTCGACGTAGGCGGGAAGCTCGCTCATGTAATACACCTTGGGATTGAGAAACTGGGTGTGCAGCAGCCGCTCGAGCAGCCCGACGAGGCTCTGCAGATGATGGGCGATGAGAATCCCCAGGCCCGCGCCGAGCAGCGTACCGGCGAGTCCGATGAGCAGGCCCTGGATGGCGAACACCGCCAGCACGTTCGCGGGCGAGGCGCCGAGGGTGCGCAGGATCGCGATGTCGGATTGCTTCTCCTTCACGATCATCACCAGGGTCGCCACGATGTTGAAGGCCGCCACGCCGACGATCATCGAGAGGATGATGAACATCATCGACTTGGTGATCTGAATGTTGCGGAAGAAATTGAACATGTGATCCGTCCAGGCGCTGACGTAGTAGCCCGAGCCGCCAAGATCGTAGGCGATGCGGCGCACCGTCGTCGGCGCCTGCCACGGATCGGCGAGCTTCATGCGCAGGCCCGTGACGCGCCCCGGGGCAAGCGCGAACAGGCGCGCCGCATCGGTGATGTCCACCAGCGCCAGCTGCCGGTCGTACTGATACATGCCTGAGTGAAAGAGCCCGGCCACGCGGAAGCGGCGCATGCGCGGCATCAACCCCGCCGGCGTCGCGATGCCCTCCGGGGCGATCAGCACCACCGAGCCGCCCGGGCGAACGTGCAGCGCGCGGGCCAGATCGACCCCGAGGATCACCTCGTAGCCCCCGGGATGCAGCGCGCCGAGATCCCCTTTCTCCAGGTGGCGCGCCAGCGCCGTCACGTGCTCCTCCTCGGCCGGCAGCACCCCGCGCACCGCCGCGCCGGCGATGTATTGTCCATGCGTGAGCAGCGCCTGCTGCTGCACGTAGGGCGCCACCGCCTCGACGCCGGGCTCGGCGCGCACTCGCCGCTGCACCGCGCGCCAATCGCCGATGCTGCCGCGCAGGCCCATCAGGGTCGCATCCGCGG
>JAJYLP010000114.1 GCA_021787615.1 Pseudomonadota bacterium | reverse complement strand
GCGGCACGGTTTGCTTGAGGCGCTTGATCAGCCGCTTCAGGTCCGACCCGGGTTGGGTGTGGCGCGTGAGGGCGAGCTCTCGTCCGTCGCTGGTCGGGGCGCGCACGTCGATCACCCACACGGCGGAGAACTTCTCCAACACGCTGCGCGTGGTCATCCCGCGGGGAGATGTCTGGGGAGGTGGCCGAGCGTCACGAGCAGGCAGTCTGCCCGGCGGCCGGGGACAAACCGGATTTCCACCGGGTGGTCAGGTGTTTGCGACATCGGGCGCGGCTCGTCTCGATCGGCGCATCCCTTGGTTCGGCACGCGGCACCGGGTGTCTGCGAGGAGGAGTCCTCGGGCGCAGCTGGGAGCTCAGGCCGGGCACGGCTTGCGCGCTGTCCCTCGCGCCATCACGCTGGAATCTTGTCGTGCGCGCGCAACAATCCTGTGTGCGGCTGGCAGAGACAAGTTCTGTCGGGCCGATTTTGGCCTGTCTGGGGACCCTCCCCCCAGCCGGATGCGGAGGGATATTGACAATGAGCAATGTGGAGAATATAAACGACACCAGAAACGTGTAAACGTTTACATCGCTAGGTAAGCGTTTACAACTGATCGCCGTGGGGATCCGCTAAGCCAGTCCGCATCGCCGGTAGCATTTACCGGGAATTCGCGCCAGCCATGTGCCTGACGCTGCGGAGGGCTATTCGGGGGGGTAAACCGAGAAGTCTGCTATCGCGTCCGCCGTGCGCCACAGAGCGAGGTCGGATGCGCCGAGCCGAATTCTTGCCACAGCACCCGCGGAATGGGTTCGCAATCGCCGGTTTGTCAAACTGAGGGGGAAGCAAGATGTCGAGGCACTGCAGGTCACGCAAGCATCTCGTTGCCAGTTTTGTCGCATCCACGCTCGCGGCCAGCACTGCGGCGCTCGTTCCGCACACGGCCTATGCGCAGATCGCGAGTGCGACACTTGAAGGTCATGCCGTGGCGGGTACAAAGATCATCGCCACGAACATCGCGACCGGCGCTCGCCGAGAAGCCGTCGCGTCCCCGGCCGGCACTTACATCCTGGTCGGGTTGCCCCCCGGCCGCTACCGGGTGAAGGCGGGAACCCAAGAGCAGACCCTGACGCTCAGCGTTGCCTCTACAGTGGTCTTCGATTTCACCAATACGACGCTTCGCGCAGCGACGTTGAAGCAAGTGGTCGTCTCGGGACGCCGGCTGCTCGAGATGCGCACTCCAGCGGTCGGTGGCATCGTCACGGCGCGCACAATAGCGACCATTCCGCAGATCACCCGCAACTTCCTCGAGTTCGCCGACATCCTGCCGGGCGTCACCTTTACGGTCGACGGCAGCGGCAATACCGCATTTCGCGGCGGCGCACAGGAGTCCGAGAACGCCAACGTCTACATCGACGGTATGAGCATGACCGACTTCGTGCAGGGCGGCATCGCCGGCCAGTCGGGCCCGGACAAGAACCCCAACGTGGGAGATCCCGGTAACCCTTTCCCACAGTCGGCGATTGCCGAGTATCGCGTTATCACCTCGAATTACAGCGCGGAGTACGCCCAGGTGGCGAGCGCCGCCATTGCCGCCGAGACCAAATCGGGCACGAACAAATTCCACGGCAGCTCCTTCGTCGATTTCACCAATCAGAATCTGCGTGCGGATACGCCGGCGGAGGCGAACTCGACGATACCGGGAGACCCCAAGGCGCTCGGAGGTGAGAGCCTGGAGTACGGCGCGTCGGCCGGCGGGCCCATCATCAAGAACGTCGCGCACTACTTCGTGGCCTACGAGCACAAGGACCTGGCGCTGCCGAACGTCGTATACCCGGCGACCGGAAACAACATTCCGACCGTCGCCGGCCTGCGGTCGCTGATGCCCGCAGACGTGTGGTCGCAGTTTGGCCCGACCACCAACCCATTCAGCGAGGACCTGCTGTTCGCCAAGCTCGACTACGAGCCCGGGGTCAACGACCGCCTGGAACTCACCGAGCTGTACCGCTTCGAGAGCCAGATCAGCGGCGCCGCCGGTCAGACAGCGGCCTCGGCCGCCAACTCGATAGACAATCGCTTCAGCCGAGTAGGTCTCTACTGGCTGCACGCGGGCCGCGACTGGACGAACCAGGCCCGTATCAGCTACGAATCGTCGGGACAGACTCCGTTTGCGAGCTCCACTCGGCCTGAGCTCACGTATCAGTGGTTCACCAGCACCGGCGGCGCGACGCTCATCAACGTCAACGGCGAGAGTGTCTACTCCCAGTTCAAGAATAAACAGCAAGTCTATGCGCTCTCCGACGACTTTACGCTTGCAAACTTGAGCTTCGCCGGAACGCATACGCTCAAGTTCGGAGTGAGTTACACCGGAACGAAACTCAGCTACCAGGACGCGGGTCAGGGCTCGCAGTTCTATTATGCGGTCGACCCGACGGGTACTTACGCCACGCCTTATCAGGTCAACTACACCGCTCTCTATCAGGGCAATAAGCAGGTGCTCGCGAACTCAAACGATCAACTGTTCGGCATCTACTTTCAGGACGACTGGAACGTCAACTCTCACCTCGAGCTCAATCTTGGGGTGCGCTACGACTACGAGACGGTCCCGGCGTGGGAGCACTTCGTCACGCCGCAGGCCGTCGTCAATGACATCTACGGCCCGTACTCGCCGGGATCTACCGAGACCTACGCGCAGGCGCTCGCGCTCGGAGGCGAGAACATCGCCAATTACATCAGTAATGGCCACAACCGCTCGCCGCAGAGCAACGAGATCCAGCCGCGCCTCGGTTTCTCCTACGACATCGAGGGGAATCAACGCTACGTAATCTTTGGTGGCTACGCGCGCGCCTACGATCGCAACATATTCGACCTGATGTCACTCGAGCTCACCAAGTCGGCGCTCGCCGAGCCGAACGTGGATTTCTATGGCGGCGGCTACAGCAACTTCGGCTGCGTGACGGCGGCGAACGCCAATCCGACAGCGGCCAACGGTAACCCGCCGTGCGTGGCGTGGAGCCCGTCCTATATGAATCTCGCCAATCTGCAGTCGCTCAACACGACGCCGTACGGCGAGATCGACATGGTCAACAACCATATCCAGAATCCGTACTCCGATCAGTTTAGCCTGGGCTTTCGCACGCGCCTCGGCGAGTGGGACGCGAGCATCACGTTGTCAGAGATCAAGAGCTACAATCGAATCGTGGGCCAGCTCGGCAACCGCGCGGCGAACGGCTCCTACTTCGTGCCTTGCGGTTGGGGAAGTGCGGGAGTCTGTCCTGCCTGGGGCGGCGTGCCTGGTACCAGCGGCAATCTAGTCCTGTGGAACAACGGCGGCAAAGATACAAACAAGCAGGTGCTGGTGTTCCTCGACAAGCCCTACACCCGCGACTCGCGTTGGAGCGCCACGATCGCGTATACGTATTCAGATGCGTACCAGAACGATTACTACACTTATTTCTCGAACAACAACTACCTGTTCGACTTGCCGAAAGTATCGATGTATCCCATGGTGCCGAGCAGCGTGATTCCAAAACACCGCATCGTGATCACGGGCTCGATCAACGGCCCATGGAACATCGTCTACGGTGCGAAACTGACTCTCGCGACGCCGATCGGTTTCGGCGCCGCCGCGCCCTGTCCAACCACGTTGAAGCAGTGCAACGGTTACTGGGATTTCCCGACGACCGGGTTCCCGCGCGATATGTGGGGTGAGCACAATCTCGACTTGCAGGCGACCAAGAACTTCAGCCTGCGCGTTTACGGGATGAAGGGGTACGTGCGCGTCGATGTTCTCGATCTGTTCAATACGCCGCAGTATGCGGCTGCGACTTTCAGTCCGAAGGTCAGCGGTGGGGTTCCGCCGCAGTACATAACCAACGGCCCGATATACGGAGTGCCTCTGACGCTCAAGCTCACCGCGGGGATCAATTGGTAGGGCGTCGCGCGACCGCGGCGGTGCTGTCGCCGCGGTCGCCGGCCGGCACGATGGCGAAATTCATGCCCGGGAGCGCGGTTGTTTCGGGGAGCCGGTGTGCGCGTCGTGGCGCGCCGATTTGAGCGACGCCGAGGAGGTTCGCGAGATGAATGAGCACAGCATCCGCCGGCTGGTGATCGTCGGCGGCGGAACGGCCGGTTGGATGGCGGCCACGGCGCTGCGACAGCTGCTCTACCCGGACCTGTCCATCGAGGTGATCGAGTCCGAGGAGATCGGCATCATCGGTGTCGGCGAGGCCACCATTCCCCCGTTCCGCAGGCACAACGCGCTGCTCGGGATCGACGAGCGGGAGTTCGTGTGTGCCACTCAGGCGACCTTCAAGCTTGGCATCGAATTCCGCGATTGGGCGCGCGTTGGGGATTCGTACATCCATGGATTCGGCACTCTAGGGTTGGACCTGGATGGGCAGCCCTTCCATCAATACTGGACACGGGCCCTGCAGATGGGTTCGGCCAAGGATCTCGGTCTGTATTCTTTCAACGTTCTGGCTGCCCGCCAGGGCCGGTTCATGCCGACGCCCACGGACGCGCCGAAGAATACGCCGCTCGAGGACATCGCCTACGCGTACCACTTCGACGCGTCGCTCTACGCCCGGTACTTGCGTCGATTCGCTGAGGCGCGCGGCGTGCGGCGCATCGAGGGGCGGATCGTGGAGGTGCGCCTACGTCCGGAGACGGGCTTCGTTGACACGCTGGTGCTGCAGGACGGGCGTACCGTCTCGGGGGACCTCTTTATCGACTGCTCGGGCTTCAGAGGCCTGCTGATCGAGCAGCGACTGCAGGTGGGCTACGAGGATTGGTCGCATTGGCTGCCCTGCGACCGCGCTTGGGCGGTGCCCAGTGAGAACGTGGTTGCACCGACCCCCTACACGCGCGCCACCGCCCGGCCGGCAGGCTGGCAGTGGCGCATCCCTTTGCAGCATCGCATGGGCAACGGGCACGTCTTCTCCAGCCGCTACATGAGCGATGACGAGGCGAGGACGATCCTGCTTGAGAATCTCGAGGGTCGGCCGCTCGCGGAGCCGAAGCTCATTCCCTTCCACGGCGGCAAGCGGCGGCGCCCATGGACCCGCAACGTCGTGGCGATCGGTCTCTCGAGCGGGTTCCTCGAGCCCCTCGAGTCGACGGCTATCCACCTGATCCAGACGGCGATCGCGAAGCTGGCGCTCCTGTTTCCCGAGCGCGACTGCAGCGAAACGCTCCAGAGCCGCTACAATGCGCAGATGGACGAGGAGTTCGCATGGGTGCGCGATTTCCTTATTCTGCATTACCACGCGACCGAGCGTGCCGACACACCGTTCTGGAAGTACTGCCGCACCATGGAAATCCCGGAGTCGCTTCGTGAGGTCGTTGCTCTGTTTCGCGACAGCGCGCGGATCATCCCGCGCAGCGATGAGCTGTTCAAGACGGTAAGCTGGGCGCAAGTGATGATTGGGCAGCGCATCGCGCCTCGCCGTTATCCGCCCGTGATCGATCGCCTGACGGATGCCGAGCTCACGACGTTCGTCAACCATGTGGAAGAGGTCATCGGCAGCTGCGTTGCCGTCGTGCCAGCGCACGAGGCATTCATTGCGCGTCACTGCAAGGCGCCGCCTCCTTAGAAATCGGAAGCCAGGCCCTTATGCGCCCGTGCCGATCAGGTCACGCCCGCCGTGTGTGGCGGGCAGCGCTCGCCGTTGTCGCCCTCTCGGTGCCGCCGTCGTTCGCTGCCGGAACATTCGCCGCGCCAGTGGTGCGCATCGACGCTACAGCGCCGGCCACGCGCTTTCCACACTTCTGGGAAGAGATGTTCGGCTCGGGCCACGCGGCTCTGGCGATGCGCGCGGATTACCTGCGGGACCTGCGGGCGGTGAGGAGGATCACCGGTTTTCGCTACGTTCGTTTCCACGGGATTCTCGACGACGGCGTCGGTGTGTATACGAGGAACTCGCGGGGCAATCTGGTTTACAACTTTTCCAACGTCGATACGATCTACGATGGGCTGCTGAAGAACGGGGTGCGCCCCTTCGTTGAGCTTAGTTTCATGCCCAGGGTGATCGCGGCCAATCCCGATGCTCGTTACGACTTCTGGTACAGACCGAATGTGTCGCCGCCGCAGACGTTCGCGAAGTGGGCGGCCGTCATTCGCGCCTTCGCGCGGCATCTGATCGCGCGTTACGGCATCGCTGAGGTCTCCAAATGGTACTTCGAGGTCTGGAACGAGCCGAACGAAAATTTCTGGGGCGGCCCGTGGCGGCAAAAGACGTACTTTCGTCTCTATGACACCGCCGCGCGTGCGCTGAAGGCCGTGAGTCCGCGCCTTAGGGTCGGGGGACCTGCGACGGCCCATGCGGCGTGGATCCGGGCGTTTCTGCGGCACGTTTCCTCGAAGCACGTCCCGATCGATTTCATCTCGACGCATGCCTATGCAGACGACACTACCCAGTCGCTCTTCGGCAACCGCCGGTCGGTTCCCTACGACGATCGCCTCTGTTCGGCCGTCAAGCGGGTACGCAGGCAGATCGATCACTCTCAGTTGCCAGCTCTGCCGCTTTATCTCACCGAGTGGAGCGTGATGGGCAGAGACAACGCGCGCGATACGACCTACGTGGGCCCGGCAGTAGCCGACACCATTCGCGAGTGCGACGGCAGCGTGCAAATGATGTCGTTCTGGACGTTCTCGGATGTGTTCGAGGAAGATGGGCCGAACCCGGGCCCCTTCACGGGAGGGTTCGGCTTGCGCGCCTACGGCGGGATCAACAAGCCAAGCTATTACGCCTTCGAGCTGTTGCACCAGCTGGGACACGAGCGCCTCAAGAATTCCGCCACCGACGTCATTGTGACCCGCACCCGTGACGGTGGCCTGGCCATCGCGCTGTGGAATCTCGTCGATCCCGGTCTACAGGGGCAATCCAAGACGTTGCGTCTGCAGATCAGCGGAGTGCCTGCCGATGCACCGGTTGCAATCGAGCGCGTCGATGCCGAGCACGGTAACGTGCTGCCGGTCTACCGGTCCATGGGCAGTCCGCGCTACCCGACAGTCGAGCAAGTCGGGGAAATGAACTTGGCGACGGCGCTGCCGCCGCCGCAAGTCGTGCGTCTGCGCGGCGGCGGTCTGTCCCTGACTTTGCAACCCGACGCGCTTTTTCTACTGAAAATTGGTCGCAATGCCACTTGAACCGAGACATCGCCGCCGGCGCCCGGGAGCGCCGATGCTGCGGCAGGCGGTGCTTGCCCAGCGAGCGTGCGAGACCGTGGAGCATAGACGTTGAGACGGGCATGCCTCGAATGGAGTGAGCAGCGAACGCACCCCGGGAAAGCCGGGGCCACGAACAGGCCATGCGGGCGGCATGTGGCCGCCCCCTTGCGCTTGCGGCGGATGGACTCATTGCTGGTTCTGGCCACTCTGGCGCTCGCGCCACAGAGCAGTTGGTGCGCTGGCGAGCAGCTGGTCGCGCCGGCGAGCACTGCTTTGAAGCTGCAGCAGAGCGCGGTCATCGCCACGGGCAACGACTGGATCGCGCTGCCCGAGATCCGTGCGAGCGACGGGGCGATCGTAAGCTTTAACGTCCTGTCGATGCGCGACCGCGGACTTCTGCAGGTGCAGGGTTCGCCGACCAACAATTCGGGTCCCGAGCAGAAGAGGATCCCTGCCGTGCAACCGTGGGTCGCAACCGGCCCCGCGTCCACTGGGCTGCAGGTCTCCAGCTGGCGCCTGATCGACTATTGGATTCCGGTCGCCACGGCGCGCAGCGGCTCGCTGCGATTCAGGATTACTTATGCAACGCCGCCTCACTCCAGGGCGGCCTGGATCCGCATCGCCGTCCTCAACGATGGCCCCGTCGCCCGCAAGGTTCGCTTTGGCCTTACCGCTCGCTGGGGCGGGCTGGCTCGAGTCGTCTATTCCCCATCGATGATCATCGGGCAGCGGCTGCAGTCGGACGCACCGCCTTGGATTCCGCGCACTCACGTGTTCAGCTTCGTGGAAAACGAGACAGTATTCGCCTGGGCGCTGGGGCACCCCGATTGCGCCCACGCGCGGCGTGTGGCCGATGCCTACACCGTCGAGTGCCGGCGTGAGCTCGCTCCCGGTCAGCGCACCACCGCCAATTTCATCGTTTCCGTCGGCCTCGAGGAGTCAAGCGCCGCATACCAGGTGAGGGTGCTGGCGGCACGGCTGCTGCACTTTGGCGCCGCAGCAGTGCTTGGCGAAGAGCGTGCCTGGCTTGCGCCGCGCCTGCGAACGACAGGTAACCCTGCGCTCGATGAATTCATGAACCGCAATCTCTTGTTCTCCTCGTTCTTCGCCTGGGGCAGAACCTACGACACGGAACAATTTGTCGGCGTGACCTCGCGCTCGCCGCGCTACTACGTTTCAGCGGCCTATTGGGACCGCGACGCAATGCTGTGGAGCTTTCCGGCGCTGCTGGACAGCGACCTTCGGCGAGCCCGTCGCGCGCTGAACGTGGCGCTCGGCATGCAGTTGCGGGATGCCGGCACGCACAGCCGCTTTATCGATGGGGTCACCCTCGAACCCGGCTATGAACTCGACGAGAACGCCGCGCCGATCATCGCCCTGGCAGAATACTGGCGAAGAACGGGCGATACCGCTTATGTCAGACGACATCGCGCCGCGCTAGGAATGCTGCTCGCGAAGTTGGCCAGGCATCGAGGCCGCGCCGGCCTTTACCGGACCGAGCAGGATTCGCAGGACGAGAATCGCCGATGGTCGTACGAGTCCTACGACAACGCCTTGGTTTGGCGCGCATTGCGCGATGCGGCTGCGATGTACCGTGCGCTGGGCGAGAGCAAGGTCGCAAACAGGCTCGATGTCCGTGCACGGCATCTGCATTGGACGATCATGCACCGCCTCGTGGTGAGCGGAGCGCCCGGAATACGTGGTGCGATATTCGCGTTCGGATGGGACGGCCGGCATTACGAGTTCGATGACGTTCCCCCCGGATCGCTCCTGAAGCTGCCGGCACTCGGATTCATCAGCCAGAGCAATCCGCTGTTCCGGCGCACCTATCAGTGGCTGCACTCGAAATCCTTCAAATATTCCAATGCCGGTGAGCCGTACGGCCTGCCGGGCAGCTACCGGCTGCCGGAGACGACCAGCTGGTCGATTGCCGATCATCTGCGGTTGCGTGTCGCACGTTCGAAAGCGCTAAAGATCCTGCTCGCGAGCCCCTGGGACGGCGGCATCATCTCGGAGCAAGTCGATCCCAAGACGGACGCAACCATCCCGGGGGGCGACGCCTTCGCGACCGCGGCCGGTTACGTCGCAGCAACGGTATGCGATCTGTATTGCCGCCCGCGACCGTCGGGTCGGTCCAATGCTCTTTCGTCATCTAGTGGTACTCACTGAGGGAATGGC
>JAJYLP010000113.1 GCA_021787615.1 Pseudomonadota bacterium | reverse complement strand
TCCGCGCGGCGCTCGAGCGTTATGCGGCAAGCCAATCAGCCCTGCAGCTGCAGATTGCGCGCCAATGGCCCGATATACACCTCGGACCCGGCTTTACCTGGAACGCGCAGCTCTCGGGCGACAGGCAATGGGATCTCGGGCTTTCCTTGCCGCTGCCCATTCTCAATCACAATCAGGGCCCCATTGCCGAGGCCAAGGCACGACGCGCACTTGCTGCCGCTCACTTCCTGACGGTGCAGACGGCCGCTGTCACGCAGATCGATGGCTCTCTCGCTGCGTACGATTCCGCGCGCGCGCAGCTCACGACGGCCGATTCCCTGCTGCGCGGTCTCCAGCACCAGCTCGACTCCGTCAACGCGCAGGTCGCAGCCGGTGAGCTGCAGCCGCTCGACCTGGCGAACGCCCGCGCTGACTATGAGGCTGTCGCACAGAACCGGCTCGGCGCGCTGGTGCGTGCGCAACAGGCCCTTGGCCGCCTGGAGGACGCCGTGCAGAGCCCGCTCACCCTCGCGCCCGCCACGGTGCAGGCCGCGCAACGCACGATCAGCCTGGAAGCGACGAGACAATGACGGCTCCAGCTCCGATCGATGACCGCTTTCGCCGGAGTCTATCCGTTCGCTTTGAATAGGCACGCGTTGGGCGACGCCGCGGGCATTGTCAGCTCGTCTTCGCCTTGTGCAAGACCAGCGGATACGACCTTCCCCGACGGATCAGGGTGCCGCTGATGGTTCCCGGTGAGATCACCTGTCCGGCAAAGTGGATCGGATGACTGCCTGCGGAAGAGATGAAATCGGCCCTGTCGCCATGCAAGTCGAGGGACGCCGATAGAGCACGGAGGTGCCATCGCGAAATTTCGAGCGTCGCGGACGTGGGGCTCGCCCCGCGCACGCGGATGCGAAAGGCGACAGCCGGCCCGGTCAGCGGAGAGATGCCTTTATTGGTCTTCCATCCCGTGCCTCGGTATTCCATGAAAGTCGCCGTCTGCGGGGCGACCTTCGCTCCGACGCGATGCGCAACCGCGTGCAGCGCCAGAGTGAGGTCCATGCCGGCGCTCAGTCCCCCCGGAAGTGGCGAGGCGTCCATCGCGCAGGAACAATTTCTCCGGCTCGATGCGCAATGCCGGCTGCCGGCGAGCCAGATCCGCCGCAAAGCGCCAGTGCGTCGTGATGCGGCGGCCGTCGAGCAACCCGGCCGCCGCGAGTACTTAGGCGCCCGTGCACACTGCAACCACGCATCGAGTTGTAGCCGCGCGTTCTCCTAATCCAGACAAGCAGCCGTTAATCGGAGTTGACACATTTGCTGCCCGCGCCGCCGGGGATGATCAAAGGACCCAACGGCGGCGCATCGCCGATCGTGCAGACTGGAATGATTGCAAGACCCTTCTCGGCGCGAATGACGCTGCGATCAAGACCGATGATGGCCAAATGATAAGGCGGGATTTCCTTTCGTCGCGCATTGGCGGCGCCGAATATACCGAGGGGACCGGCCAGGTCCAGAGCCTGGATGTCGCGGTATGCGAGGATGGCGACCGTGGTCATCGATGTCTTCATCGAAAGGTCGTCAGGGCATTTCAGACAGGGGTCGGGTTTGCCGCTCTAGCGCTGAAGGTCCTCGGGCGCGAGCTCGATCGGCACGCCGTGCGGCGTACGGCGCGCCGCGTGCGTCCAGGCGCCGCGGTAGCGATCGATCGTCTGCGCATCGCTCAATCCTCGCTCAACGATCATGCGCTCCAGCGTCGCCTGCCAGTGCCGGTAATAGGTCCGGCCCGTATCGGGATCACCTGCGGCCTGCGCGCGCGCGATCTCCTCGGCCAGCATTGCCGCCCATTCGTCCCATTGGAACAAACCGGCGCGGTAAAGAGCCAGGGCCATGGCAAAGGATTGCGCCTCCCAGGGCTCCCGGAAGACCGGGCCTTCTGCATCACGCGCAATACTCGCGAGATCGGCGCCGGTCGCAGTCATGCCGGGGCCAGATAAGGCTCGAACGCCTCGATCGAGATGCTGAGCGTCGGATCCGCATCCGCGCCCCACAGCTCCCGGCCGGTGAAGACGACCGTGTAGAGCCATTGCGGGTTCTCGCCGGCGCCGATCGCTGCGGTATCGGGAAAGACGTGGCAGCCGCGCACGGCCTCGATCAGCCCCTCCCTACCGCGGGCATAGCGCGGCAGGCGGGTGTGAGTCACGGGATTGAGGTTCACGGTACGGACCCGGTCGCCGGGCCTGAAGCGTGATGCGGAGGCAGCGGGGCGCTCGAAATTCCCTCGCTGGAGATTCGCGACATCGGCGACCGTCATGATGGGCGGGTGATTCTGCGCCGGGCGCAGCGAGCGGCCCGCTTCGATCTCATCGGCACCGACGATTCCAGCGCGCGCGAGGTTCCTCTCGAGGCCCATCAGCCATCTGGCGTAATAGGAAGCCGTCAGATAGGTCTTCGGCGGCAAGCTCTCAAGCGCGGCGCGGCCGCCGTCGATCGTCCAGAACTGCAGGAAGCCGAGCGCTCGGTAGAGAGCCATCACGCGCCCTTCCCACGGCGCATGGAACACCGGCTCGTTCACTTCGGGCTCGACCCGGCCGAAGCCGTGCATTCCGCCCATGTCGTGAATCGAATTCACGGCCCCCTCACGAGTCCGGTGCCGATCATGCTGTCGCGCGTCACGAGATCGGCGAGCCGCTGCTCGCTCCAGTCTTCGGTTCCCGGCGGGCGCGTCGGCAACACCAGAAAGCGCGTCTCTGCGGTGGAATCCCAGACCCTGATGCGGGTGTCCTCGGGCAATTGGACACCGAACTCGGCGAGCACGGCGCGCGGCTCGATGACGGCGCGGCTGCGGTAAGGGGCCGATTTGTACCAGACCGGCGGCAGGCCCAGCACCTCCCAGGGATAGCAGGAGCACAGCGTGCACACCACCAGATTGTGCGTCTGCGGGGTGTTCTCGACCGCGATCAGATGGGCGCCCACCGGACTCGGAAAACCCAGAGAATTCGCGGCAGCAGTGGCATCGGTAAGAAGCCGTGCCTTGAATTCAGGGTCGACCCAGGCGCGCGCCACGATGCGCGCGCCATTGCGCGGACCGACCTTGGTCTCGTACGCATCGACAATAAGATCGAGCGTCCTGCGATCGACGTAGCCCTTCTCGGTGAGGATGCTCTCGAGCGCTCGGACCCTCGATTGCATCTCGCCGAGTTCCGAATGGTCGGGGTGCTCGTGATGATGATTATGATCGTCGCCCATGGCCCAAGCGTGTCTTGTTCTCATGCCGTACGCAAGCGAAACGGGTCCACCAACGTGCGCAGCCGGCAAGAAAGAGCCTCTGTGCGGATGCGCCGAGGAGAATTGATTATTTTTCAGAATGCCTGAACAGGCAATAGCCACCGCTGATCGCGCACATACGCGCACCTGCACGCCGCAGACGAGGCAGGTGCGGGCAACAGCAGCAATCTGTCACCCCCAATGTTCGGGCGAGCTGCCAAGGATTCGGTCTCCCAATGGGGCGCTTCGGCTTCGGTACCGGGTTTCGGGGGTGGACGCAAGTCACGTCCATTGCCTTCGCCGCAACGGTGCCGATGTATATCGTCTCGTCGACCGGCACCACCGCGGCATTCGCACCGTTGCCCGGCCACAACGGGCTGCGGCCGGTCACGCAACTTCACTCCCCTCACCCAAGAAGCCACGGCACGACCGTGAGTCGCGCCAACACGCGAGCCACGATCCGATCGCAGCGCTCGCCTGCAAATTCAAAGACATCTCGCTCGGCAAGGCTCACACTGTGCTCCAGCGCCTCGCGCAGCAGGCTCTTGGCTCGGAAGTGCCGGCTTCGTACGGTCTCCGCGGGTACGCCGCGGCATTGCGCAGTTTGCGCCACCGTCAGATCTTCGACTGAACGTAGGACGAATACGGCACGAAGGCTTTCCGGCAGCGCATCGATTCTGCTCTCGAGCAATTTCCGCATCTGCGCGCGACCGGTGAACTCATCCGGCGATCCGGAGTCGTCTGATGCGATCCGATCGAGCGCGTCAGCGAGGGGAGAAGAAGTCATGGGAATCACGCTCTGTCTGCAGTCCCGGCGTCGCAGCCTCTCAAGCGTTTATTGATAACGAAGCGGGAAAACCCGGTACCGAGAGAGGGCTCACCGCTAAAATTGCTCAGCGAGCGATAAGCGCTCAAATAGGCATCCCGAGGAGCATCTTCGGCCTCAGCGTCATCGCCCATGACTGACCGTGCCAAACGGTAGAGCTGACGGTTGAATAGACGCATCAAGCAGGCAAAAGCGGTCTGCTCACCGGCCAGAACGCGACGCACGATCGCAAAATCATTCTCGGTATCCGGGTCTGCGAGCGAGAGACTGGTCTTGGCCATGATGCCGTCTCCTGCCGTCAGCGACCCTCGAGTGTTCCCTTCGCGGCGCTTCGCGCGTTCCTGCTCAACGGCGCTGCAGACGCCTGTGCTCCCGTTCGAAGCGAGGCCACCATCGGATTTCCGACCAGCCCCGCGGTGCCTCCACGCAGCGAACGAATACCGCAGTCCGCGGACTTACCGCCGGTGTGGGCACATCCGGAACGCACGTCGCGCGGCCAGTCACTGCTACCGCTCCATGAGATGCTTCCCCTCGGTGCGATTGACGATCCGAACCTCTACGAGCTCCTCGCACTCCTTAACGCACTCCGGATCGGCCCCGCCCGTGAGCGGGAAATGGCCAAGAAGCTCCTCAAGGAAAGGTTGCAGTGATCGCTCGTGCGGACAATCCCAATCTTGCGATCTTGCAGATTTCTGTCCAGGCCCTCGGCGAGCTATCTGATTCATTCGTATTCGTAGGCCGATCCGCGTCTGGCCTGCTCATAACTCCAATACGCGCCAACCAGATTCGCGCCACCGAAGATGTGGATGTCGTCGCTGAGGTCGCAACCTGCAAACCGCCATCGACCGTTGACCGGGCGTCGACGTCCAAAACTGATCAGGCAGCGCGGCCACAATCCTCTGATCGAGATCGAATTTCTGTGAGCAGGTCCTGGTCAAGCTTATACGCCCGAGCGCCGCCAAAACTGGTCAAATCAGGATGCCTTTTCACAGGTCGGCGGCCGCGCGGCGGTTGGCACTCCATGCCGAAGTGACTATAATGACCATCTCAACCATCTTGGGTGAATCCCCCATGGACACTGACATCTGGACGGTCGCTCAGGCCAAGGCGAAACTGAGCGAGCTCATCGAGAGCGCCCGCACACACGGCCCGCAGACGATCACCCGCAACGGCCGGCGGACGGCCGTCGTCGTCGATGCCGAGGAATGGGAGCGCAAGACCCGGCGCAGCGGGACTCTGGCGGATTTCTTCAAGGCCTCGCCGCTTCGCGCCTCGGGCCTGAAGGTCCGCCGCTCCCGCGATCGGCTGCGCACACCAACGCTGTGAGCTTCCTCCTCGACACGAACGTCGTCTCCGAGTGGACAAAGCCGAAGCCGAACGCCGGCGTCATCGAGTGGCTGGCCGAGGCGGATGAGGATGAGGTTTTCTTAAGCATCGTGACGTTCGCCGAGCTCCGCCACGGCATCGAGCGCCTCCCCGCCAGCGCGCGGCGCCGGCGGCTCGATGCGTGGCTGACCGGCGAGATGCCGCTACGGTTCGAGGGGCGGATCATCGGCGTCGATGGAGCGATCGCAGATGAGTGGGGACGGGTGGTTGCCCGGGGCGAGGCGCGCGGCCGGCCCATTCATGCGATGGATGCGCTCATTGCCGCCACGGCGCAGATCCATGACCTCACCCTGGTGACCCGGAACACGCCCGACTTCGAGCGAGCCGTCAAGTCTCTTCTCAATCCCTGGAAGGAGCCACCGCGGAAGTAGGCGGCGTGCGCGCCCGCCAGGGGCGCCCTCGGCCACGCCGGATCCGTCCGCGGCCATCGTACCCACTGGTCGTCAGATCGGATCCTCGAGGGCGAACTCCGCTCTCACGCGCACATCGAGGGCCGCGGCAAGCACCATTGAGACCGAAAAGCGATCGCGGATCACTTGCGCGATCCGCGGCACTGTCCAACGCTCGGCACCAAAGCCAGCCGCAATAGCCCCGTGTGCTCCGAAAAATCCCGATGGCGCACCTGACCCACATCCTCAACAACGCGCACCAACACCGTGATGCCGTCCATGCCGGAGGATATTTTCAATCTCAACACCGTCCCCGGCAGCGGCGGCGCTCTCTAAAAGTATGGACTAGGATCACGCGTCAGGGAAGGTGCGGATTTCAGGACGGGATTAGAGACATCGGAGAACCGCCAGCGCCCACTTGCGTTAACCCGGCAGGTGCACAAAATTTCGGTCGCCGATGCATCGTCGCCTGTAATTCGAGCGTGAGACGCCCGGTTGAACGGTTCCGCAAGTCTCACCTTCGGCGAGCGTTAGAGATCGTTCTAATTGTTGGTTTGAAACGAGAAGACGGCCTCAATTCTGGTACGATCGTGTTGCGACACATCAACCAATACGTCGAGGCGGCCGTCTCGAAGAAGCATGGCAAGTTCGAAGTCCACTGGAAAGCCCGCGCGCTGCCCGAGATCCGTTCCGAGGATCAGCAGCTGACCTCCTTCGCGGGTCTCGTGGTGTTTCAACATGTGCTCAAGCGCCTTTCGCTCAAGACTCGCCTGCGCGGGTGCTTCGAGCACCTGAAGGTCAGCCCCATCTTTGGGCACGCCTCGATCGTGATGCTGTTGGTCGTGAATCTTCTGATTGGCTATCGGCGGCTCTCGGACCTGCGCTACTACCGGGACGACCCGATGGTGAAGCGCGCGCTGGGGCTGAAACGTCTGCCGGATGTGGCGACAGCGAGTCGCACGCTCGATGGGATGGACAAGACGGCGGTGAAGGAGCTGCGCCGGCTCTCGCGCTCGCTGGTGCTCGAGCGGCCGAAGAAGCATGCACCGGCACGCTTGACGCTGGACTTCGACGGCACGGTGATCGGCACCACGCGCATGGCCGAGGGCACAGCGGTCGGGTACAACAGGAAGAAGAGTGCGACGAGAGTCGCTAAGGAGGTGTTCCTCCTAGTGGCGTAAAGCCACGGCGATGATTGTCGGACTGCCTGCTCGGAGAGAGGCGGAGCCGACTTGGTGTTCAGTCATCAATGAGCCTACGGGCAAAGGCGGATTCCGCGAGGAGCCGTCCAAAGCGCCCGGACAATGTACCCCCGCGCAAGCGGCGGAGTCGATCCGCGAGGAACGACCCCGGATTCTGCCAGCTATAGGCGGATGAGGGGCTAGGCTTGGTGGTCGGGTGAACTCAGGTGAACTGCCGTTACTACCGTGATTGTTGACAGGCGAAAGTAGCTGTATGCGCCTGGGCCAAAAGGCATGCGGTCGGATGTTCCGCTTCTTTTTCGGAACACACTGGCACAGTACCGCCGGTAGATAGGTAGCACCCTCCCCATCGGGTCATCGTCGTGGAACTCGGTAAACCCGTTGTCCTCCCGTCCGGATGGGCCGCACCGGCCGGGTCTGCGAGCTGTAAAGCGTGTGATGGGACAGCGGGCAACGGATTGCGGAGAAAGCGAATGCCGGGCCGTAATCGCCCGGATAGGAGACAACGTGCTCTACCCGAAAGGGGCGCTGACTTCCGCGTGGTGTGGTAAGGCGAGAGCGTATGCCGAATCCCCTCAACAGGAGGCAAGCAAGAATGAGATCTGCGCAAGCGGATTCTGCGGTCTCCCGTGACGGTAGCGACTGGGACCAGATTGACTGGCCTGTCGCACATCGTCATGTGAGGAGACTGCAGACCCGTATCGCCAAGGCAACTCGTGAACAGGATTGGCGCCGGGTGAAAGCCCTGCAAAGGTTCCTGGTCAACTCGTTCTCGGCCAAGGCATTGGCCGTCAAACGAGTGTCGGAAAACGATGGCAAGCGAACACCGGGCGTGGATGGCGAGGTATGGTCCACCCCGGGAGCCAAATGGCAAGCCATCCAGCGGTTGGGCAGCCGCGGTCTTCGACCGCAGCCGCTACGCCGGGTGTACATCCCCAAGCGTGGCAGCGACAAGATGCGCCCTCTGGGAATCCCCGCCATGATCATCCGCGCTCAACAAGCCCTGCATCTGCACGGTTTGGAGCCTGTGGCGGAAACACGAGCCGATCCTCACTCCTATGGTTTTCGTCGGAGCCGAGGTACGCAGGATGCGATCGCACGTGTGTTCAACTTGCTGGCACAGAAGGACTCCGCGCCCTGGATTTTCGAGGGGGACATCAAAGGCTGTTTCGACACCTTCGGGCACAGATGGCTCGAAGACCACGTCCCGATGAACAAGAAAGTTCTCTCGGACTGGCTCAAAGCTGGATATGTGGAATCCGGGAAGCTCTTCCCAACGGAGGCAGGCACTCCACAAGGAGGAATCGCCTCGCCAACGATCGCGAACATCGCACTGGACGGACTGGAGGCGGTACTGGCTGAGCGATTTGGCCGGCCACGATCCGCTATCAACCGATTCCGCGTGCGGTTAGTGAGATATGCCGACGACTTCATCATTACCGGCAACTCGAAAGAACTGCTGGAGCAGGAAGTCAAGCCGTGCATCGAGGCATTCCTCGCCGAACGGGGTCTTCAGCTTTCACAAGAGAAGACCACGATAACGCATATCTCGGAGGGCTTCAATTTCCTCGGACAGAATGTACGCAAATACGACGGCACGCTTCTCATCAAGCCGTCGGCCAAAAACGTGAAAGCGTTTTTGGACAGCGTCCGGGAGACCATCAGGTTGAACCGCTCGGCGAAGCAGGAAACCCTGATTAATTTGCTCAACCCCAAGATCAGGGGCTGGGCCAATTACCATCGGCACGTCGTCGCAAAGAGGACGTACGCGGCGGTGGACAACCACATTTGGCGAGCACTGTGGCGCTGGGCGCGGCGCAGACACCCGAACAAATCGTGCGAATGGGTTCGTTTGAAATACTTCCGGACCCTTGGTCATCGGCACGGGGTGTTTGCGACTCAAACCCGAGGGTACAACGGCACACCGAGAACGCTGGCGCTGATTTCAGCCTCAGACACTCGGATCGTCCGGCACGTCAGAGTTAAATCGGACGCCAACCCATTCGATCCGGCTTGGGACTCCTACTTCGCGCAGCGTAAAGGCACGCGGATGTTGGAGCGGCTCAAGGAGTACGGCTTCCCAAAGCAACTCTGGCAGCAGCAACAAGGCAAATGCACAGGATGCGGTCAACTCATCGGCGAAGAAGATAGATGGGTGATTCAACCCGTCATCCCATTCAAGGCTGGTGGCACTCGCTCCCTCACCAACTTGAAATTGCTGCACTCTACCTGTCAACGTCCCTTCCGCGTCGCCGCTGGAACGACTTCTGGTGACGACCACCGGGTGCCGGCTCCTCGAAAGAGGAGCTTTCTCCATGCTTGAGCCGGATGCGGGGCCAACTCGCACGTCCGGTTCTTAGAGGGGCGCGGGCCAGCAATGGCTCGCGCCTACTCGACAAGGACAACGGAGCTACTATCCTCTGTTCTGTACGGTGGCGCAGACCGGGCAGGTCCTCGATGTCTGGCACCGTCCCGGCAACGTGCACGACTCGAACGGCGCGCGCGCCTTCATCCTCGCCTGCCTCAATGAAATCTG
>JAJYLP010000022.1 GCA_021787615.1 Pseudomonadota bacterium | reverse complement strand
CGGCCGCCGCGACCACGATCACCGGGTGCGCCACCGGCAGGTGGGTGAAGAACAGCGTGACGGCGCTGACCAGAACACCCACCATGATGCCGCGCACCAGCCCGCCGGTCACGTAGCCGGACACGATGATCCAGCTCGGCAGCGGCGAGACGAGCAGCTCCTCGATGTGCTTGCCGAATTTCGCGCCGAAGAAGGATGAGACGACATTGTTGTACGAGTTGAGGATCACGGCCTGCATGATCAGGCCCGGCGCGATGTACAGCATATAGCTGATGCCGTCGGTGATGCCGATGCGGCTGCCGATCACGGCGCCGAAAATCAGGAAATAGAGCGTCGCGGTCACGCCCGAGGGCAGGATGGTCTGGCTCCAGATCCGCACGATCCGGTTGAATTCGCGGATCACGATGGTCTGGAAGCCGACCCGCCGGATCTGCGCCATGGACAGCGGCTGCGGCCGCTGCGCGTATGGCTCCAGCACCGTGCTCATGCCGCGGCTCCCTTCTCGACCAGCCGCATGAAGATCTCCTCCAGCCGATTGACCTTGTTGCGCAGCGAGATCACCTCGATGCCGAGCGCCGAGAACCGCGCGAACAGATCGTTGAGATTCTCCTCCTTCGAAACCTCCACTTCCAGGGTAATCTCGTCGATGAACTTGACCGGGTACGGCTGCAGTTGCGGCGCCCCCGTCAGCGGCTTGCCGAGGGTGAGCACAAACGTCTCGGTGTGCAGTCGGCGCAGGAGATTGCTCATGCGGTCGCGCTCGATGATGCGCCCGCCGTCGATGATGGCGATGTTCCGACAGAGCGTTTCGGCCTCCTCGAGGTAGTGCGTCGTCAGGATGATCGTGGTGCCGCGCTGATTGATCTCGCGCAGGAAGTCCCACATCGAGCGGCGGATCTCGATGTCCACCCCCGCCGTGGGCTCATCGAGGATCAGCAGGCGCGGCTCGTGCATCAGCGCCCGCGCGATCATCAGGCGACGCTTCATGCCCCCCGAGAGGGAGCGGGAGGCGTGGTTGCGCCGGTCCCACAGCTGCAGCTGCTTCAGGTACTTCTCGGCCCGCTCGCGCGCCACGCGCCGCGGGATGCCGTAGAAGCCCGCTTGGTTGACGACGATGGTGAGCGGCGACTCGAACATGTTGAAGTTGATTTCCTGCGGCACCACGCCGATGCAGCTCTTGGCCGCCTCGAGCTGCCGGTCGATGTCGTAGCCGAAGATGCTGGCCTCGCCGCCGCTCTTGCGCACCAGCGAGGTGACGATGCCGATGAGCGTGGTCTTGCCGGCCCCGTTCGGCCCGAGGAGCGCGAAGAAATCGCCCTCCTCGACGGCGAGATCGATGCCCTTGAGGGCCTGCACGCCGTTGTGGTAAGTCTTGGTCAGTCCCCGTACGGAAAGCGCGTTCATAACGCACTAGAATCCCTTACCCGGCCGAGCTGCGCAATGGCCCGTGCGGGAGATTGACCGCGGCGCCGCCGGTGGTCCCGGGCCGCTCAGGCGGCGAAATACCGGGCGAGATAATCCTCGAATGTGCCGCGATCGGCCGCCTCCAGGGCTGTCTGGCGCTCAAGCGAGGCGCGCGCCTCGGCGGCGAATTCCGCCAGCCGCGCCTCATCGGGCGGATACAGCTCCAGGAAATAGGCCTTGTGCAGCTTCGACATGCGCAGCGCCAGCTCCGCGAAGGACTCCCCGGTGACGGACAGCTCGGCGAGCATGCGCGCCGAGGGCGTGCGCGCGACGTCGGCGAGCTTGGCGCTCTGCGCCGCGAGGGCCAGCGTGTACGGCTGCGCCGGATCGCCCCGGTCGAGGATCTCGCACAGACCGGTCATGTCCTCGAGCAGCTCCCGGGCCCACTCGAGCATGGGCACTGCCCGGCCGTCGCGCCACAGCGTCAGGCCCGGCTCACGGCCCCGGCGCGCCACCGTGAGGTGATTGTGGTCGACGGCGTGCTGCTCGCTGTCAGCGATGAGCGGACTGTCCCTCATGAGGCACAGCGCGAGAAACGCCTCGAGAAAACGCAGTTTGCATTGGTTCACGCCGACCGGGTCGAAGGCGCTGACATCGAGCGCGCGCACTTCGACGTACTCCACACCGGCGCGCTTGAGCGCCTGGGTCGGCCGCTCGCCCGAGCGCGCTACGCGCTTTGGGCGGATGAAGCTGTAGTATTCGTTTTCGATCTGCAGGATGTTCGCGTTGAGCTGGCGATACTCTCCGCCGGCGCGCACGCCGAGCGCCGCGTACGGCGCGTGCGGCGTGCTGATCGCGCGGCTGAGATCGCGCACGTACTCCGCGAGGCTGTTCACCGAGACGGTCAGGTCCGCCTGGTTGCGATTGCGGTAGCCGATGTCGCTCATCCTGAGACTGGTCGCATACGGCTCGTAGACGGTGTGCGGCGTGAGCTCCGCGAGCGCGTGCGTCCGGCCGCGGAGAAATGCTTTGCACACCACCGGCGAGACGCCGAACAGGTACAGCACCAGCCAGCCGTGCCGGCGATAGTTGCGCAGCAGATCGAAGTAGCGCGCCGAGATGAACTCCTGGCCGTGCTCGCGCGAGCCAAGCACCGCCGCGTATGCCGGCCAGAATTCTTGCGGGAACGAGTAGTTGAAATGCACCCCGGAGATGGCCTGCATCATCCGCCCGTAGCGCAGTCCCAGGCCTTCGCGGTAGACGCTCTTCATGCGCCCGACGTGCGAGCTGCCGTAGCGGGCGATCGGGATCTCCGCGTCGCGCTCGATCCGGCACGGCATGCTCGTGGCCCACAGCAGCTCCTCGCCGAGATGGCGGTAGACGAACTGGTGCATATCGAGCAGGTACTGAACCAGCTCCCACGTGGTGGTGAACGTGGGCGTGACGAGCTCGATCAGCGCCTCGGAATAATCGGTCGTGATGTACTCGCTGGTGAGCGCCGAGCCGAGCGCCGAGGGGTGCGGCGTCTGCGCGAGCCGCCCGTCGGGCGTGACGCGCAAGGACTCCTTCTCGACGCCCCGGCGTCCGCGCTGCAGCAGCTCGGGCTGGCCGCCGTTGATCAGCGCGGCCAGGCGCCGTTCAAACACGATGTCGCGGGCCGTGCCGCTCATGGAATCGCGATACCTCGAGTCAGGGCGAGCGCATCCGCTGCAGGAACAGCCTGATGCGCGCGGCGTTTGTGCCGATGTCGCCGAGGCCGACCCGCGACTCGCTGCGCACGTCGACGCGCGAGCCGGTGCCGTGCGGCCGAACACGCACCACGATGTCGTCCTTGAAATCGAAGAAGAACGTATGGGCGGTCGCTTCCAGGCGGCCGTCGGCGGGCACGTACGCGTCGATGCGCCAGCCCAGGGCCTTGGCGACGCGCTCGGCCCTCGCCAGCGCCTGCGTCGGCGGCACGGCGAGCAACAGCGGCTTGATGTACGGATAGTACTCGGTCTGCAGCTGCGGCACATCGATCATCTTGCCGCCGGGGCCGGGAACCTCGCGCCGGTATTGTGCGGGAACGGTCGCGTGCGCGCGCTCGCGCAGCGCAATGGCCGCGACGAACTTCGGCGGGTTCGCCAGATCGGTGGTGATGTCGTTGATCGGCGGAGTGGTGCGCGCCCGCTCGACCCAGGAGAGCACATAGGCACTCACCGCGAGCCCGACGATGATGCCGACCACGGCCGCCGTGCCCGGGATGCGGGCTCCCTTGGCGCTCGCGAGGAGCACCCCGACAATGCTCACCGCCGTGCCGAGCACGACCACGCCGAGGCCGATGACCAGGGTCATCAGCGCCGTGCCCACGCCCGCGAGGTGGAAGCGGTTGAGCGGCCCGGCGAGCAGGGTGAGCAGCAGTCCGGCGCCGAGGATCCACAGCCCCGCGTAGGTGATTCGTCCGGGCCAGCGCGGCGGGTGCAGCGAGGGAAACCGAGGGGTATTCATCGAGTGGCCCCGTATCAGACGCCGAACTTGTTGCCCGGCTTCGTTTGAGGCATCTTGCAGCCTCGCGGCCACAGGCGCAACAGAGAATCCCATGACGATCGGCATTATCGGCGGTACGGGCCTGTACCGCATGGACGGCTTGGAAGTCAACGAAACCCGCCAGCTGGACACCCCGTTCGGCGAACCATCCGCGCCGGTGATGCTCGGCCGGTTGGGCGGCACACCGGTCGCATTCCTGGCGCGCCACGGCCTGCGGCACCATCTGCTGCCGAGCGAGATCAACTTCCGGGCCAACATCTGGGCGTTGAAGAGCGTCGGTGTGCGCACCGTGATCGGAGTATCCGCGGTGGGGAGCCTGCGCGAGGAGATCCGGCCCGGCGATCTGGCGCTGCCGGCGCAGTATCTGGATTTCACCAAGGGTCTGCGCGCGGCCAGTTTTTTCGGCCAGGGGATGGTGGCGCACGTCTCGAGCGCGCACCCGACCTGCGCGGCGACCAGCGCGCTGCTGGCGCGATCCGCCGCCGCGCTCGATCTGCCGCTGCACCGGGACAAGACCTATGCGTGCATCGAGGGCCCGCGCCTCGGCACACGCGCGGAGAGTCTCTGGCTGCGTGCCGCGGGCGCGGACCTGGTCGGCATGACCAACGTGCCCGAGGCGTTCCTCGCGCTCGAGGCGCAACTCGGCTACTGCACGGTCGCGGTGGCAACCGACTATGACTGCTGGCTCGAGGATCCCGCGCAGCACGTGTCGCTCGAGCAGGTGATGCGGCAGTTTCACGACAGCCTGGCGCGCGTGCAGCGGCTGATCGCGCGCGCCGTGGCCGAGTACCTCGAGGACGAGTCCAGGCCCTGCCGGCAGGCGCTGCGCTCGGCGGTGGTCACGCCGCGCGATGCGCTCAGCGCGGCGCAGCGGGCAGTTCTCGATTTTCTCGCGAGCTGACCGGGACCCGCGGCCGCTCAATGCCCTTTCGTTTCGCTGCAGGACGCGCCGTACTTGAAGCAGGCATAGCAGCGGTGATGACGCAGCATGACGCGCCGGCCCAGGCTCTCGGCGAGCGTGCCGCCCTGATCGTATGCGGGATCGTCATCGACCAGCGTGCAGGCGTAGACCCGCATGCGCCCGGAGATTTTCACGACCATCTTGCTGTAGGCGCACATGAATTCACGGCGACTCGACTCGCTTTGATAGGTCGTCATGCACGAGCGGGTCACCTGCGGCACCGCCCGGCGCGCGCCGGGCGTGCCGAAATCCGGAAAGGCCACGAGGTTCAGCCCCTCGGGCAGTCCGAGGCGTGAGAACAACTCCCGGAAGCGCCGCTCGCACGCTCCTGAGGCTTCCTGCGGCTCCATCTGACGCGCCACCGACACGGCGAAGCCCTCAGCGTGCAGCTGCTGCAGCGTGCGGCACGCCTCGACGAAACTGCCCGCACCGCGGCCCGCATCGTGACGCTCGGCGTCGGGATAATCGAGACTGATGCGCAGGCTGAGCGCGTGCGGCTTTCCCTTGAGCGCGTGCAGCTGCGCCAGCCGCCGCGGCAGGGCGCCCACGCCGTTGGTCAGCACCAGCGCGGGCGCGATCTCGAGCGCGCGCGCGAGAATGCGCACCATGTCCCTCACCAGGAACGGCTCGCCGCCGGTGAAGGACAGCTGCCGCACGCCGAGCGCCTCGGCCTCATCGAGCAACGGCGCCAGGTCCGCGAAGCGCACCCGCTCGATCCGCCGGTCACCCGGCCGCGAACCTTCCAGGCAAAACGGGCAGGCGAGATTGCACGCCGAGCCGGTGTGAAACCACAGCTCGGCGAGCGCGTGCGGCTGGATGTAACCGCGCGGCTCACCGCCCGCCGTCAACAGCCAGTCGTCCCGGTCATCGGCGGCTGCGGACGCCGCGATTGAAGCGCTCATTCGTGTTTCCTCTTCGCCAGGCGTGCCGGCGACAGGCCGCTTGCGCGGCTCATCGCGCGCGCCCGATTATGCAGCGTTCGGCACCGTTCAGGACGGCATCGCGGGCGGAAACGTCAACTCCGTCAGCAGCGCGCGCAGCCGGCGTCGTGCCGGCCGTTCGTCCTGCGCGAGCCGCTCGATGGCGAGCAGGCAGTCGGCCGGCTCATCGACATCATAGGACTCCTCGAACACCGTGACGGTGAGGCCTGCGGTTCGGCAGGCATGCGCAAGCGACGAGCCGAGCGTGGCTTCGCTCCACGGCAGACCGGCCAGGCCAGGCCAGCCCGCGCGCGAGCCCATCAGCGTCACGCCGCCGTCCACGGCGGGGATAAGCACCACATCAGACCGGTCGAGCGTCTCAGACGCCGCGGCGAGATCGAGGGGATGCAGCGACGGGGCATCGCTTCCGATGAACAGGACGCGATCGCACCCTTCACGCCGCACGAGCGTGTCGACGGCCGCGATGCGATCGCCCAGGTTGCCGTCGGGCTGCGGTATGACCCGCGCGGCACGCCTCAGCAGCTGCCCGGCCCACTCGGTATCACCGGGCTGCGAGGGAGAAAGGATGAGCGGGCCCGGCCACGGTTCCGCGTCCTCGAGCACGCACTGCAGCAGCGCGCGGGCGACGGCAAGTGTCTGCGTGTCTCCGAGTGCGCGCGCGAGCCGGCGCTTGCCATCGCCGGGCAGCGGTCTGCGGCAGAAAAGCACCAGCGCCGCATGTCGATTCGATAATGCGTGAGCGTGCGTCTGCATCCGGCCGCGGTCAGCCCCGTTGTCGCCCCAGGGGATCTTGCGGGGCGCCGCGCGGACATGCAATCCCGGCCACCGATCAGCCGCCGTCGTGCGCCATGGCGCGCTGGAAGGCCGGGCGCGCAACGACGCGCTGCGCATAGGCGTCGATGACCGCGGACTTCTCCATCAGGGGGCTCTGGCTGAACATGGCGAACGTGGTGCCGTAGAGCACGTCGGCTGCGCTGAAGCGCTCACCGAGGAGGTAAGGCCCGCGCGACAGCGCCTGGATGAGCGTGGGCATCGCCTCCTCCACCGCGACCCAGCCGGCGGTGCCGCGCGGCACCTGCACGTTGAGGAACTTCGACACGAAAGCCGGCTCGAGAACGCCGCTGTAATAGGCGAGCCACGACAGATACGCGCCGCGGTCCGCATCCCCCACCGGCGGTCCGAGGCCGCGCTCGGCAAACCGGTCGGTCAGGTACAGCGCGATGGCGGGGGATTCAAACACCACGGTGCCGTCGTCGATGATCGCGGGCACCTTGCCATGCGGGTGCGGGTTGGCCGGGTCGCGCTCGCCCGTGCCATCGCGCTTGCGCACGCTGACGAGGCGGATCTGGTAGGGGACCCCGAGCTCCTCGAGCAGGAATATGAAGCGCGTGGAGCGGGTCTTCGGGTGATGAAACAGCGTGATCATCTGGGCGCTCCGTTCAGGTGGATAGCTGTATGAGTATACAGTTACGGCACCGCGCCCGCAATCCGCGGCCGGCAGGGTCCTAACCGCCGCCCATCCCGGCGCTGCGCCAGAGCGGGGAATCGTCGGGCAGCTCGTCGATGCGCCGCGCGGTGTACTCGTACCCGGCCTGAATGGCCCGCTCGAACGCCTTCCAGTTGAGCATGTCGATGTCGGCGAGCGGAGGGCGCAGCATCAGGTCCGTCCGGTCGCGCTGCGCGGCCGAGAGCGCCGTGCTGTTGACCATGCCGGTGCGCCAGAGGATCTGGAAGATGTTGGGCAGGTGCCGCCGCGCCTTGATCCAGCGCATCAGCTGCCACGGCAGCGGCACATCGACATCGCCACCGTGAGTGGCGAAGGCGCGGTCGGCGCCGGCATCGCAGCCGATCACCGGTCCGCGGCCGAGCTCGAGCATGACGTCGACCGGAAGATTGTTCATCGCGCCCCCGTCGACCAGCACTTCACCCTCGTGCACCACCGGTGGCAGCACACCCGGGACCGACACCGAGGCGCGCAGCGCACGCCACAGCTCACCGCGCCGGTGAACATGGACATGGCCGGAGGTCAGGTTGGAGGAGACGCAGAAGAAGGCGAGCGGCAGATCCTCGATCGCCAGCTCGCCGAACGCCTCGAAGAGCATCCGGCTCACTTTGCGCCCGGACACGAGCGACACGAACGGCAGCGTGTAGTCGCGCAGCGGCCGGGACTCGACGAAGTAGTGCCGGAAGCGCTCGGTCAGCTCCTGCGCGCTCCAGCGCGCGGCCATGCCGGCGCCGAGAATCCCGCCCATGCTGGTGCCGCCGAGCAGATCGATGGGGACGCCCGCCTCGCGCAGCGCTTTGATCGCGCCGATGTGCGCGAAACCGCGCGCGCCCCCACCGGAGAGCACGAGCCCGACCGCGCGCCCAGTGAGCGTACGCGCCAGACGCGCGTAATCGTCCGCGGACTGGACGTGGTGGTGGGGGATGTCCGGCAGGTTGGTGAGCCAGCGCGCGGCGGCCCCGGTCTCGATGCCGCTGTCGTGCGCCAGAATCAACTCCCAGCGCTGCGGGGTCAGGCTGTGATCGTGCGGCCAGCGCAGGGCAGCCCAGCTGCCCGCGGGGCTCTCGGCCCGCGCCAGCAGCAGCAGCGCATCGGCCTGCCGCTCGCACAGCTTGGTCCAGCGGTTGGGCGTGGGCTCCGCGACATAGACGACGAAATCGTTCACCGACTCGATGTTGTTGAACCACTGGCTGGTGTGCGTGCCGGCGCGCACGTTCCAGACCAGCTCGGTGCGCCCGAACTGACCGAGCGCTTTGACCAGCGAGGTCGAGAATCCCGCGGAATCCACCTCCATGCTCTGCGGCAACACCGTGAACGTGCAGGCGCCGCGCACATGCGCGCGCGGCGGGTTGTCCATGCGCTCCAGGCGCTTGACCATCAGCTGCGCGATGCGCCACATCGCTTCCGGTTCGCGCCGCAGCACCTCATTGAAGGCGCGGCTGGAGATGCGCGCCAGCTCCGTGTTGCGCAGCGCCACCACGTTGGCGGTGCGCGGATGGCCCGAGATCAGGCCCATCTCCCCGACCGTGTCGCCGGCGGCGAGCCGGGCGAGAAAGCGCCCCTGGGCGCGCCCGCCCGCGGTGAGCACCGCGAGGCTCCCGCTCAACACGACATAGAGCGCATCGGCCGACTCGCCCGCGGAGAACAGGACCGCGCCGCCAGGCAGCGACAGCCACTCCGCCGCCGCGGCGATCTCACGCAGTACCATCGGCGGCAGGCCGCTGAACAGCGGCATTTCTCCCAACAGGACCCCGAGTTCGTCACGCAGAGTCTTGCTGTCCTCGAAGATGCCCGGGCTCATTCCGCTCTCTCCGGCAGTTCGCTCTCGATTCGATCTAGACCGATCCTCGTTCCCGCTCCTTCCCGCCGGCTGCCCCGCCGGCCCGTCCCGCACCGCCTTGCGACCGCTAATGCAGATACCTGCGCAGAAATGGCGTGATGGCGCGCAACACCGCGATGCGGGTCGCGCTGCGATCGAGCGACTGGTCGACACCAGGCAGGCGGATCAGTGTCACGGGTTTGCCGAGTGCCATCAGCGCGTTGGCCATCTCCTGCGACTGGGAGAATGGCACTGCCGTGTCGTCCACGCTGTGCAGCAGCAGGACGGCCGCACGCATCTTCTGCGCAGCGTTCGCCGGGGATTCGGCGATCACTTTCGGGTCGGTCGGAGAGCCCACTGCGGCGCGCCAATATCTCGCGGCGGCGGACGGCAGGCCCAAGCCGCCGAAAAGATTGTCCTCGTAGCGGATGAAGGCCGACAAATCGGAGATGCCGTTGATGCTGACCGCGCACGCATAGGCCTGCGGTGAGAAGGCGGCGCCCGCGAGCGCCGCGTAGCCGCCGTATCCGACGCCGAGGAGGCATACCCGCCGTGGATCCGCCAAACCCTCTTTAACCACCAGCCGCAGCCCATCCAGGGCGTATCGCTGCGACACGCCGTCCCATTGGTGCAACGTGCCCGCCTCCCTGTTCGGGCCGCCGATTCCCAGCCACGACAGGTCGGGCCGCAGCACCGCATAGCCGCTCATCGCCAGGTATTGCGCCAGCCAGTCGAATCGCTGCGGCCCGCCGATCTCCGGGCCGCCGGGCGCTAGTATGACCAGCGGCAGGTCTCTTGCGCCTCCCGGCGGCAAAAATACCATGGCGTGGACTTCATGCCCGTCGCCGCTCCGGTAATCGACGGCCCGGGCCGAGGCGAGACGTATTTTAGCAAGCTGCGGATACGCCTGACCGATCACCATGGCGCTATGCGCGACGAAGTCGGTGAGATAGTAGGCGGGCGGGTGGGCGGGCCCGCGTACCTTGGCCAGAACCTCCATGCCGTTGCGCGAGGGGTCGTAGACTTGCACCGAACGGCCAGGGAACGCCCGCGCGACCGACTCATAGCGAATCCGGGCAGCGGCATTCAACCAGTGAAACCCCGGACCGCCGCCCAGGGCAACCCCGAGCACCCGTCCGGACGGACTGACAACCGCGGAAAGCACACTGTGCTTCAGTCGGGGCAGCAACTCCTTCGGCGGCGCGCCGTCGAGCGGTACGGCCCACAGATTCTCCAGCCCGTCGCGGGCCGGCATGATCGCGCGCAGCGCATCGTGGTGACGAGTGACGGCGAGGAGCGCCGGCTGCACGCCGTCCGCGCGTTGATAAATCGGCACCCACTGCGATCCATGCCGCGCCTGCAGCACGAAGCGATGATGGCGAGGATGATATTCGGCGCGGGCCACCGGCATGCCGTCGCGGTTCACCACCCAACCAGTGGTGAGGGGAGTGCCGTAGCCGATGATCTTGTCAGCCCCGCTGTACGGATCGACGGCGAACAGATCGCCCTCCCAGCCGGAATCCCGCCAGCCGCCGTGGATCAGGGTACCGGTGCGCGATCGGTACGAGTCGCCTGACCACTGGTACGTGAACATGATCACGCTGTAGGGCAGCGGCGCGTTGTCCAGCAGCAGTTGCGCACCGGTGACGTACTCGCGGCCGTTGCCGGACATCAGCAGCAGTTTCGTCTGTCCGGTCGCGATATCCAAGGCCAGCGTGCGCGAGAGGGTGAAGTACGGGCTGTTCTCACCGAATCCCGGCTGAACGGTCATGTTAACCGTGACCAGCAGCATGTCGGCACCGTCCCAATCCAAGCTGCGCGGTCGCATCCGCGGATCGACGTGAAAGACCCGCTGCACGCGATGCGCGGCGTAGTCGTAGACCACGACGCTGCTCTGCAAGCCCTGACGCTGGATCCAGGCAAGCATCCGGCCGCTGCGGCTGAGCGCGACGCCGCTCACCTGAGGCAACGCCCCGAACACCGTCGCCAAGTGGGCCGGCGGCGAACCGGTCCTGGCAAACGCCGGACAGCCGCATGCGGCCCACGCGGTCAACATGACGCCTGCCGCCATCTTGCGCACTCATCCTCCCCGCGTGCTGCTGCACGTCTGTGTTTGTTCATCGCACGCGCCGCACCGGCGGCGCGTCTCCAGCGGTTGCGCCGCAGCGCTATCTCTCCAGAATCGCCGTGACGCCCATCCCGCCGGCCGTGCACACCGACACCAGGCCGCGCCTGGCGGCAGGATTCGTGGCCAGGAGCTTCGCCAATGTCGCGAGGATGCGCGTGCCGGTGGCCGCGAACGGATGGCCGATCGCGACGCTGCCGCCCTTGACGTTCAGCCGCTCCCGGTCGATCGACCCGAGCGGGGCGTCGAGCCCGAGGGTCTCGCGGCAAAACTCGGCCGATTCCCAGGCCGAGAGCGTGCACAACACCTGCGCTGCGAACGCCTCGTGGATTTCGTAGTAATCGAAATCCTGCAGTGTCAGGCGCGCATCGCTCAGCATGGCCGGGACCGCGTACGCCGGCGCCATCAACAGGCCCTCCCGGCCGCTCGCAAAATCCACCGCCCACGCCTTGCCGTAGGCGAGGTAGGCGAGCACGGGCAGCTTGCGCCGCTCGGCCCACTGTTCGGTGGCGAGCAGCACCGTGCTCGCCCCGTCGGTGAGTGGCGTGCTGTTGCCCGCGGTGAGCGTTCCGTCGCGCGCATCGAAGCTGGCGCGCAGCTTGGCGAGCTTCTCGACCGACGTGTCCGGCCGCACGTTGTTGTCGCTCGAGAGCCCGAGACACGGCACGACCAGATCGTCGTAGAACCCCTCGCGCCAGGCCGCCGCAGCCCGCATGTGGCTCTGGTACGCCAGCTCATCCTGCGCCTCACGCGCGATGCGCCAGCGCTGCACCATCAGCTCGGTGCTCTGGCCCATCGAGAGGCCCGTGCGCGGCTCGCGCACCTGCGGGAACACTGGCCTGAAATGCTTCGGCCGCAGGCGCAGCCAGGGCGCGAGCCGCTGCCCGAGGCTCCTGCCGCGATAGCTCGCGAGCAGCAGCTGCTGGTAGGCACGCGGATAGGCCACGGGCGGGTCGCTGATGGTATCGACGCCCGCGGCGATGCCGGCCTCGATCTGCCCGAGCGCGATCTTGTTGCCGATGGCGATCGCCGCCTCAAGGCTCGTGCCGCAGGCGCGCTGCAGGTCGAGCCCGGGCGTGTGCGGATCGAGCCCCGTGGAGAGCAGGCTCTCGCGGGTGAGGTTGTAGTCCTTGGAGTGTTTGATGACCGCGCCGGCGGCCACATCGCCCAGCCGCACGCCGTCGAGCCCGAAGCGCTCCACCAGCGCGCGCAGCGCCGCCGTGAGCATCTCGGGATTGCCCACCGACGCATAGGCGGTATGTGCCCTGGCGAACGGAATGCGCACGCCCCCGACGATCGCGACGCGCCGCACGGCTGAGCCGACGAGCATGAACCCCTCCCGCGGGACGCGTCGCGTCCCGATCCGCCCGCTAGGCTATCATGGGCCGCACGCGAGGCGTCAAACAGTGCCCGGCGCGCCGGGGCGGGCCGCTTTCACGGCCGCGCCCTGCGCGATATGCTGTTGAGTTCAGGCACGGCCCGCATGCACAAAGGCTGAACATCCTATGGGCGAATTCACCACTCTCATGGCCCGCGACGGGCATCAGTTCCAGGCCTATCTTGCGGCGCCGCCGGCCAAGGCGCGCGGCAGCGTGGTGGTGATCCAGGAGATCTTCGGGGTCAATGCGCACATCCGGGCCGTCACGGACGGTTTCGCCGCGGACGGCTACACGGTGATCGCGCCGTGCTTGTTCGACCGCATCCGCCGCGGCATCGAGCTCGGCTACAGCGCCGCCGAGGTCGACGAGGGGCGCGGCTACATGCAGGAGCTCAAGCCGGAGCAGACGCTGAAGGATCTGGCCGCGGCGATCGCCGTGGTCAAGCACGCCGGACGCGTCGCCACGGTGGGCTACTGCTGGGGCGGCGCGCAGTCCTACCGCGCCGCGTGCCTGCTGCCCGTCGACTGCGCGGTCGTGTATTACGGCAAGGTGCAGGACGCCGGCGGGCCGCCGCGCTGCCCGGTGCTGTATCACTTCGGCAGCGAGGACAAGAGCATCCCGCTCGCAGACGTGGAGCGCATGCGCGCGCTGCACCCGAACGGCATTTTTCATATTTACGAGGGCGCCGGGCACGGATTCAACTGCGATCTGCGCCCCTCGTACGACGCGGCAGCGGCGGCGCTCGCGCGCCGCCGGACGCTGGAGTTCCTCGAGCAGCACCTGCTGCGGGGGGATGATCGGCCGGGGCCGGCAGCGGCCTTCTGAGCCCCCCCCGGCGGCCGTTCGGCCGGCGCGGGTCGGGACTTACCGCAGCCCCTCTGGTTGCGGGCGGGTTTGCTGCGGTATCGTGCGGATCATGCGCTATCACGGTTCACCGGATTTCCACCGCGACACGGCCGAGCGCATCGGCATTCTCGCAGTCAACTTCGGCACGCCCGACTCGCCAGCGCCGCGCGACGTGCGGCGCTTTCTGGCGCGGATGCTCGCCGATCGGCGGGTGGTGGAGCTGCCGCGCCTGCTGTGGCTGCCGATCCTCTACGGGTTCATCCTGCCGCTGCGCCCGGGGCGGATCGCGCCGAAATACCGCAAGATCTGGTCGGCACAGGGCTCGCCGCTGCGCGAGGAGTCCGAACGCCTGCGCGGGGCGCTCGCCAGCAGCCTCGCGCCGCGCATGATGGCGCCTTTTTCGCTCGAATTCGCCATGCTCTACGGCGCCCCGAGCGTGGCCGAGTCCCTGCAGCGGCTGCGTGCCTCGGGCGCGCAGCGCATCGTGGTGCTGCCGCTGTTCCCACAGTACTGCGGCGCCACCACCGGCGCGGTCTATGACCAGGTGAACGCCGAGCTCGCCGGGTGGCGCTGGCTGCCGGAGCTGCGCTTCATCGCCGAGTATCACGATCAGCCGGAGTACATCGAGGCGCTGCGCGAGAGCGTCGCGCAGCACTGGCGCGCGCACGGGCGCACCCGCCACCTGCTCATTTCCTTTCACGGCATCCCGGAGCGCTACTTTCATCAGGGCGATCCGTACTTCTGCAAATGTCAGAAGACCGCCCGGCTGCTCGCCGAGGAGCTGCTGCTCCAGGAAGGCGAGTGGAGCGTCACCTTCCAGTCGCGCTTCGGACCGAGCGAGTGGCTGCGCCCCTACACCATCGAAACGCTCGCCGGCATGCCCGGGCGCGGAATCAAGGATGTGACCGTGATCTGCCCGGGTTTTGCGGTTGACTGCCTGGAAACGCTCGAGGAAATCGATGTGGAGAACCGTACGGCCTTCATGCGCGCCGGCGGCGAGCGCTTCGAGTACGTGCCAGCGCTCAACGCGCGGCCCGAGCACGCCGCGCTGCTCGCCGGCCAGATCGCCCGTCACTGCCAGGGCTGGACTCAGGTCGAGCTGGGATTGCACGCGGCGGCGCGGCCACGGGACACATCTGTGTAACATCTCCCCAGGATCCCCCGGGTGCTTTAAGCTAGCCGGGTGATGCTGCGAAACACGCGCGCCCGCTGGGGCGCGCTCTCCCAACTGTTCCACTGGCTGATCGCGGCGCTGATCGCCGTACAGGTCGTGCTCGGGCTGACCGGCGTCGCGCTGCCGCTCGGCATGGCCAAGCTCGCGACCCTGGCACGCCACAAGTCCCTCGGCATCACCATCCTGGGACTGGCGCTGCTGCGCCTCGGCTGGCGCGCAGTGAACCCGACGCCGGCGCTGCCCGGCAACCTCAGACCCTACGAGCGCCGGCTCGCGCGCCTCACCCATGCCGCTCTCTACGCGCTGCTCATTGCCCTGCCCCTGACCGGCTGGATGATGTCCTCGGCGCGCGGCTTCCCGGTCAGCTGGTTCAACCTGGTGCAGCTGCCGAACCTCGTCTCGCGCAACCTGCCGCTGTATCACACCCTGGTGCACGTGCATGTGGCGCTGGCGATCACGCTCGGTGCCGTCCTGACGCTGCACATCGCCGCGGCGATCAAACACCACTTCGTTCTGCGGGACGACATACTGCGGCGCATGCTGCCCGGCGCCCCGCCCCGCCCCATGGGCGCGCCGCAATCCGCCAAGGAGTGACCGATGACCGCATCCCGCCTCTTCCGGCTGATGATCCCGTGCCTGGCGTTGCCGGGCATTGCGCTCGCGCACGCCGCCGCGATCGGCCCCGTCTACACGCTGATCGCCGCGCACAGCACACTGACTTACACCTTCATACAAGCCGGCGCGGCGAATCAGGGGAAATTCACGGCCTTCACCGCGCGCTTCGACCCCGGCACCCAGGCGCTCGCGGTGGTGATCGACATGCGTTCGTTCGACACTGGCGACGCGCAGCGCAACGGCCTCCTCGGGGGCCGGGACTTCTTCGACGTGGCGCAATTCCCACAGGCGCGTTTCACGTCCACGCAGCTGCGCAGGACGGCGGGCGGCTATGTGGCCACCGGAGCGCTCACGCTGCGCGGGGTCACGCGCACCATCGCCGTACCCTTCACCTGGCGGGTCATCGACAGCGGCGGGCGCCAGGTCGGCCTGCTCGACGGCACGACCGTGCTGAAGCGGCTCGACTTCGGTGTCGGCCAGGGCCAGTGGCGCGCCACCGAGTGGCTGGGCAACGCCGTCACGGTCCGCTTCGCGCTGCGCATGGCATCGGCGGCGCGCTGAGCGAGGCTCACGAGGGCTTGGCGCGCAGCTTCGAGGTGCACAGGTCGTAGATCGCGGCCGTGAGCACCCGGACCGCGTGATACGTGGTGGCCTCGATGCCCTTCAGCGCCGCCTCGCGCAACGCGGCCGTCAGCAGCGCGACCTGCTCGGCCGGCAGATCGTCCGGCACCTTGGCGGCCACGCGCACCACCGGGATCTCCTCCACGATCCGGCGCAGCACCTGACAGATGCAGTCGGCCTTGGCGCGCATGAGCGACTCGTCATCGCCGAACAGCGCGCCGACGGCCGTAAGCCCCTCGCTCCACTCGCTGCGCGCGCGCTGCCAATCGCGTTCGGCGCCGAAAGTCACGTGAATGATCTCGCCCATGAGTGCCGCTCCCGCATTGCCCTGCCGCCCGCCCGCTCCGTTGGAATCGGCGCCCACACTAGGCCGGCGGGTGGCGGCGGCACCAGGGGGCATTTGTGCCGGGAACGTGCAATTTTGCGGCGCTCGCGCCGATGCGTCTCGCGCACGGGCCCGGTGTTACCATCCGCCCCTGCCAGGCGCCCGACGGGCACGACACAGTCCAGACACAGGAGACACTGCCGATGCTGATCGTCACCACCGAGAATGTCCCCGGCTACCGGGTCACGTCTGTCAAGGGTCAGGTCTTCGGCGTCGTCGTGCGCAGCCGCGGCCTGGCCGGAAATCTCATGGCGGGCCTGCGCTCGCTCGCCGGGGGCGAGATCTCCGAATACACCCAGCTGCTCGAGGAGGCGCGCCGCCACGCGGTGGACCGCATGATCAAGAACGCCACGCTCATGCAGGCGAACGCCGTGGTCATGATGCGATTCGACTCCTCGGAGATCGGCCAGACCATGAGCGAGATCGTCGCCTACGGCACGGCCGTGGTGATCGAGCCCGCCGCGTGAGACTGCGCACCGCAATCCTGGCGCTGAGTGCGCTCGTGGCGCTCGTCGGGGCGGCCCAGCTGCTCTTGGGACGCGGGGCGAGCGGCGCGGAGTTGCTCGCGCTCGGGGTGCTGGGAATCCTCGGCACGGTCTTCGAGCGGTGGCGCTACCGCAAGCACCCGCCGCCCTCGGCCCGCTGGGAGCCCACCGGAGAGCGGTTCGAAGACCCTGCCACCGGCGAGGTCATGGAGGTCCTCTACGACCCGGCGAGCGGCGAGCGGCGCTATGAGCCGGTGAACCGCCGCTCGCCTTGAGCCCCCCGCGCCTCAGCGTCTGCTGCGGCGCGCGAGCTTGGCCCGAGCCGGCCGCCGGGTCCGCGCCGGGTGCGAACCCGCGGCTGTGCGTGCCACTTTGGTACGGCCGCCCGTCACGCGCTTGATCTTCCCCGCCGTGCGTTTCGCCGCCTTTGCGCCGACGCGCTTCGCCTTCGCCGCTTTCCGCTTCGGCGCCGGGCTGGCCGCTGCACGGCGCGGAGACGGCCTGGCTTTCCGCGACGTGCCCCGCGTCGCCGCACGCGTCGAACCGGCGGACTTTCCCGCGCTCTTCACCGCAGCCTTGGCACGCTGCGGCGCGGGGCGAGCGCGCTGGGCGGCGCTCTTGCGCGCCAGGGACCGGGTGCGACTCGCCCCACCCGCCCGCGCCGGCGCGCTGGCCGGCGCAGCCTCGGCGGGTACGCCGCGCAGCTGATCGAGTATGGCGGGGTTCTCCAGCGTCGAGACGTCCTGCGCAATATCCTCTCCGCGCGCGATCGCACGCAGCAGGCGGCGCATGATCTTGCCCGAGCGGGTCTTCGGCAGGTTGTCCGCGAAGCGGATTTCATCGGGCTTGGCGATCGCGCCGAGCTGCTGCCCCACCCACTCGCGCAGCGTCTGCACCAGGTGGTCCGTATCGCCCTTCGGTCGAGCGCCCCGGCAGACCACGTAGGCGAACACCGACTCGCCCTTGATCTCGTGCGGCTTGCCGACGACCGCGGCCTCGGCGACGCGCGGATGCGCCACGAGCGCCGACTCGATCTCCATCGTGCCGAGGCGGTGGCCGGCGACGTTCAGCACGTCATCGATCCGGCCCATGATCCAGAAATAACCGTCCTTGTCGCGGTGCGCGCTGTCGCCGGCCACGTACAAGCGGTTGCGGAACTTCTCCCAATAGGCCGCCAGGTACCGGTCGTTGTTGCGCCAGATGGTGCGCAGCATCGCTGGCCAGGGCTTCTTGATCACCAGATAGCCGCCCGCGTCCGGCCGGGTCACCGGCGCGCCGCGATCGTCCACGATGTCCGCCTCGATGCCCGGCAGCGGCAGCGTGCACGAGCCGGGCTTGGTGGCGGTCACCCCGGGCACGGGGGAGATCATGATCACGCCGGTCTCGGTCTGCCACCAGGTATCGACGATGGGGCAGCGGCCCCCGCCGATCGTCCGCTGGTACCACATCCACGCTTCCGGGTTGATCGGCTCCCCGACGCTGCCGAGCAGGCGCAGGCGCGAGAGGTCGTAGCGCGCGGGCACCGCCTCGCCGAGCGTCATCAGGGCGCGGATGGCCGTGGGCGCGGTGTAGAACACGCTGACGCCGTGGTCCTGACAGATCTTCCAGAACCGCCCGCCGTCGGGATAGGTGGGCGCTCCCTCGTAGATCACCACGGTCGCGCCCGCCGCAAGCGGCCCGTAAGCGACATAACTGTGTCCGGTGACCCAACCGGCATCGGCGGTGCACCAGAACACATCGTCGTCGCGCAGATCGAAGACCCACTGGGTCGTCAGCTTCGCGCCGAGCAGATAACCGCCGCTCGCGTGCTGGATGCCCTTGGGCTTGCCCGTCGAGCCCGAGGTATAGAGCAGATAGAGCGGGTGCTCGGCGTCGACCCACTCCGGCTCGCACACCGCGGACTGCCCGGCCGTCGCCTCGTGCCACCACAGGTCACGCTGCGGCTCCATGGAGACCGGCCGGCCGGTGCGCTTCAGCACGATCACGTGCTTGATGCTCGGGCAGCCGGCAGCGAGCGCCTTGTCCGCCGCCGCCTTCAGCTCGATCGCATGCCCGCCGCGCCAGCCGCCGTCGGCGGTGATGAGCACCTTGGCCCCGGTGTCCTCGACCCTATCCCTCAGCGCCGGCGCGGAGAACCCGCCGAACACCACGGAATGAATCGCGCCGATGCGGTTGCACGCATGCATGGCCACGATGATCTCGGGCACGAGCGGCATGTAGATGGCCACACGGTCGCCGCGCTGCACGCCGAGCGCCTTCAGCGCATTGGCGAAGCGGCACACCTCCCCGTGCAGCTCCTGGTAGCTGATGCGGCGCACATCGCCCGGCTCGCCCTCGAAGAGGATGGCCGGCTTGTGGCCGCGCTCGGCCAGGTGCACGTCCAGGCAGTTGTATGAAACGTTCAGCTGCCCGTCGCTGAACCAGCGGAAGTTCGGCGCGTCCGCCTCCTCGAGCGTGACCGTGAAGGGCTTGTGCCAGACGATCTCCTGGCGCGCCAGCTGCGCCCAGAAGCCTGTGTAGTCACTCTCGGCATGCCGCCGCAGGCTCTCGAGATCCGCCGGCTTCAGCCGCGCCCGCGCCGTGAACTGCGCGGGCGGATGGAATGTGCGCTCTTCCTGCAGGACGGACTCGATGTTCTTCTGCGCCATGGTAGCCCCCATTGGATCCTGGTGCCGAGCGCCGAGCATAGCCGAAGCTCGCGTGAATTCATGCCAGAGCACTGTCGCCGGCCGCGTCCCGGGGGCCGCCGGAGGCGGCGGCGAGCGCCGCCAGACGCTCGCCCTGTCGGCGCAGCAGCGGCCCGAAGCCGAGCCGGTCATAGAGCGAGCCGAGCGCCGCCAGATCCGGCACGCGCGGACGCAGGTCCTCGGGGCCGGCCTCGAGCGGCATATCACACACAATGCGCGTCAGACGGTGCGCCAGATAGACCGCCTCGCGGTGCTCGCGCAACCGCTCGCGCAGCTCCCGCCCCCCGCGCAGCCCGAGCGAGGGAACGCGGCCGAGCCCTGCGAACAGCTCATCGAGGGAGCCGAACGCGCGCATCAGCGCCGATGCGGTCTTCGGCCCAACGCCCGGGACGCCCGGTATGTTGTCCGAGGTATCGCCGGTGAGCGCCAGGTAATCCGCGAAGCGCTCCGGCGCCACCCCGAAGTGCCGCTCGACGTCGCGGTACCCCAGCTGGCCGCGTGCCCCGAAGTCCCAGTACAGGTCGCCGTCGCGCACCAGCTGGGCGAGGTCCTTGTCGCGGGTGATGAATGCCGAGTGCACGCCGTGAGGGCGCATCCGCTGCGCGAGCGTGCCGATCAGATCGTCGGCCTCGTAATGCGAATCGACGAACACCGCCAGTCCCAGCCGCGCGCACAGCTCCCGGCAGTAATCGAACTGCACCGCCAGGTCCGGCGGCGCCGGCTCGCGGTTGGCCTTGTAGGGCGGGTAGATCGCGTTGCGGTAGGAGGTGGCGCGGCGCCGGTCGAAGGCGACCGCCACGTACTGCGGCCGGGTCCGCTCGAGAAGGTCGCCGAGAAAGCGGGCGAAGCCGAACACGGCGTGCACGGGACGCCGCTCGGCATCGAGCATCTCAGGCAGCGGCGAGTGGTAGGCGCGGAAGACGTAGAGCGAGGCGTCGATGAGATAAAGCAAGGTTCGCGATTCCGTCGGGCCCGCCCCGGCGCGGTGTGCCGTGCGCGCGCGCGCTCAGCTCAGCCAGCGCTGGATGCGGTCGTGCAGCGGGCTGGTGCGCGGAAAGTGCGCCAGCAGGTACTCCATCTGGTCCGCGAGCACGCGCCGGCCCTTGAGGAAGATGTACTCGGCGTACGTCGGGGTGAAGGGCACGGCGACCAACTGCATCTTGGCCTGCTCGGGCGTGCGCGAGGCCTTCTGGTTGTTGCAGCGCCGGCAGGCGGTCACCACATTGGTCCAGGTATCGAGCCCGCCCTGGCTGAACGGGCGGATGTGATCGCGCGACAGATCCCGGGTCGGAAAGCGCAGCCCGCAGTACATGCAGATATGTGCATCGCGGCGGAACAGCGTCTGGTTGTTCAGCGGCGGCACATAGTCGTGGCGGGTGCTGCCGGGATTGCCGGTATGGCCCACCGTGGCCACGATGGAATTGATCTCGAGCACCGTGCGCCGCCCGGTGAGCGCGTTCACCCCGCCGAACAGGGTGTACAGGCGGCTGCCGCAGGTGTAGGCCACCTGCTCCTGGGTGTAGAGCCGGGCCGCCTCGCGGTAGTCGATCCACTCGAGCGGCATCCCCGAGACGTCCGTGCGCAGCACGAGTTGGGAGAGCCCGCGCACCGTCCCCACCGGGATGATTCGCAGGCCATCGTTCGTGCCGCGGTCGGCTCGCTCGAAATCTATGCCCATCATGGCTAGTTTAAGATAAAGCAAGAAGATGCTTGAGTTCAACGTGACAACGTTTAGGGTAGACTGCAAAAAGACCGGTACCCGGCCTGCGGGGCGGAGGGCGGTCTGAAAGGGCCTTCGATGCCAATCACAATCGGCGTGCTGCGCGAGAGCGCCGCGCGCGAGACGCGCGTCAGCCTGGTGCCCGAAGTGGCCGATAAATTCGTGCGGCTGGGTGCGCGCATTCTGCTCGAGCGCGGCGCCGGAGAGCGCGCCCAGTTCCCCGATTCGGCCTATCGGGGCGTCGAGTGGGCGGACGCTGCCGGGGTGCTCGCGCGCGCGCAGGTGCTGCTCACGGTGCAGCCGCTCGGCCTAGCGCAGATCGGCGCGCTCCCGGCCGGCGCGGTGCTGGTCGGCTTCCTGCAGCCTTACGCGCGCCGCGACGAGGTGCTCGCCCTCAAGAGCGGCGGCATCACCAGCTTCGCCATGGAGCTGGTGCCGCGCATCTCGCGCGCGCAGTCGATGGACGCGCTGTCCTCGCAGGCCTCGATCGCCGGCTACAAGGCGGTGTTGATCGCCGCCAATCACCTGCAGAAATTCCTGCCCATGCTGACCACGGCAGCCGGCACCATCCGGCCGGCCCAGGTGCTCGTCATCGGCGCGGGCGTCGCCGGCCTGCAGGCGATCGCCACGGCGCGGCGGCTCGGCGCGGTGGTGGAGGCGTACGACGTGCGCAGCGCCACGCGCGAGCAGGTCCGCTCCCTCGGCGCGAAGTTCATCGACACCGGGGTGAGCGCCGAGGGCGCTGGCGGCTATGCACGCGAGCTGACCGAGGCGGAGAAGCACACGCAGCAGGAGGTGCTCGAGGCGCGCATCGCCGTCGCGGATGCGGTGATCAGCACCGCGGCCGTGCCGGGACGGCCCGCCCCGAAGCTCATCCCGCGCGCGGCACTCGAGCGCATGCGGCCCGGCTCGGTCATCGTCGACATCGCCGCCGAACAGGGCGGCAACTGCGAGCTGACGCGCGCCGGGGAGACCGTCGTTCACCAGGGCGTGCGGGTGATCGGACCGGTGAACCTGCCGGCCGAACTCGCCTACAACGCCAGCGAGATGTACGCGCGCAACCTGCTGAACTTCCTCTCGCCGGCGCTGAAGGAAGGCGAGCTCGCCATCGATTGGAGCGACGAGGTGTTCGCCAAGGCGTGCCTGACGCACGGCGGCGAGATCCGACACGAGCCGACACGTCAGTCGGTGACGGGCTGAGGCACGCGAGGGGAACGGTCATGACCGGAATGGTTGCGCTCTACATCTTCATGCTCGCGGCCTTCACCGGCTACGAGGTCATCTCGCGCGTGCCGGTGATCCTGCACACGCCGCTGATGTCGGGCTCCAATTTCGTGCACGGCATCGTGCTGGTGGGCGCCATGGTCGCCCTCGGCGCGGCGCATACGCCGCTCGAGAAGACCATCGGCTTCATCGGCGTGCTGCTGGCCGCGGGCAACGTGGTCGGCGGCTACGTCTCCACCGAGCGCATGCTCGAGATGTTCAAGTCCAGCCAGGACAAGAGGAAGGGCGGCCGAGCATGAGCGCACTCTCGCCTTCGCTGACGCACGAGCTGATTCAGGCGGCGTACTTCATCGCCGCGCTGCTGTTCATCGTCGGCCTGAAGCGCATGAGCTCGCCGAAGGGTGCGCGCGGCGGCATCGTGTGGGCCGGCGTCGGCATGCTGATCGCCGGCCTCATCACCTTCCTCTGGCCGGGGATGCGCAACGACATCCTCATCCTCGTCGCCATCTTCATCGGCGGCGTCGCGGCCTGGTGGAGCGGCAAACGCGTGCCCATGACCGCGATGCCGCAGATGGTGGCACTCTACAACGGCATGGGCGGCGGGGCGGCCGCCGCCATCGCCTGCCAGGAGCTCGTGCGCGGCCGGTCGATCGCCGGCGCCCCGGTGGTGCTGGCGGTCACGGGCGCCATCATCGGCGCGGTCTCCTTCTCCGGCAGCCTCATCGCCTTCGCGAAGCTGCAGGGCCTGATCGGCAAGTCGCTGCGCTACGGCGCCCAGCAGGCGGTCAATTCCGTGATGCTGCTCGGCACGCTCGCACTCGGCGGCTGGATCGTCGCGCTGCACGGCGCGGCGCCCCTGTGGATGGTGAGCGCGTTCTTCGCGCTGGCGCTCGCGGTCGGCATTCTCATCACGCTGCCGATCGGCGGCGCCGACATGCCGGTGGTCATATCGCTGTACAACGCCTGCACCGGCCTCGCGGTGGCCTTCGAGGGCTTCGTGCTCGCCAATGCCGCCATGATCATCGCCGGCATGGTGGTGGGCGCGGCCGGCACGCTGCTCACGCAGTTGATGGCCAAGGCGATGAACCGCTCGCTCGCCAACGTGCTGTTCAGCAACTTCGGCGAATCCGCGGTCCAGGGCGCAGAAGTCTCCGGCGCTCTCAAGCCCATCGACACCCCGGACGCCGCCGTGATGTTGGCGTACGCGCAGAAGGTGCTCGTGGTGCCGGGCTACGGCATGGCGGTCGCGCAAGCGCAGCACAAGATCTGGGAACTGTGTCAGCTGCTGATCGAGCGCGGCGTCACGGTCCGCTTCGCCATCCATCCGGTCGCCGGACGCATGCCCGGGCACATGAACGTTCTGCTCGCCGAGGCCGGCGTGCCCTACGACCTGATCGGCGACCTGGAGGAGATCAATGGCGAGTTCGAAACCGCCGACGTGGCGCTCATCATCGGCGCCAACGACGTCGTCAATCCGGTGGCGCGTACCGACAAATCGAGTCCCATCTACGGCATGCCGATCCTGAACGCCGACCGGGCCAAGAACGTCATCGTCATCAAGCGGGGCAAAGGCGCGGGATTTTCCGGGATCGAGAACGCGCTCTTCTATCTCGACAACACCCGCATGCTCTACGGCGATGCGCAGAAGGCGGGCGCCGAGCTGATCCAGGCCGTCAAGGCGCTCGATTAGGCCACGCCACGCGTCAGCGCCGCGGCGGGTGCGGCGGAGCCCCGCCGGGCATGCGCGGCACACCCCCCATGCCGCCGATCCCGCCCATGCGCCCGCCGGGGCCCGGCATGGCGCCGAAGCGCCTCGGCCCGAAACGCGGGACGCCCGGCATTTGGCGCATCTGCTGTCGCTGCATCCGACGCATCATCCGTTGCTGCATGTGCTCGATCATGCTCTGCCGCTCGGCGGGAGTGGCCCGGCGCCAGCGCTCGCGCAGCATCCGCCGCCGCCACGTCGGCAGTCGCTCGAAGGCGTGGAAGCTGCGCCGGATCGCCGCACGCTGCTGCGCCGGCAGCGCGCGGAACTGCCGCCAGCGGCGCCGCAGCAGCTGGCGCTGCTGCGGCGTCATCTGGCGCCATTTGTGGAAGCGCTGCTGCGCCTTGCGCCGCTCGGCCGGCGTCATGTGCAGCCAGATGCGGCTGCCGCGCGCCAACGCGCGCTGGCGGGCCGGCGGCAGCTGCGCCCAGCGGGCACTCAGCGCCCCGAGGAGCCGCTGCTGCGCGGGCGCCAGCGCCGACCAGGCCACTCCCGCGCCCGCACCGCCCTGCGCCGATTGGGCGAGCGCCCAGGCCGGCGTGGCCGCCAGCACCAGGGTGAGAATCACGGCGCGCCAGGTGCTGGCCATCAGCTGCTTGCCTTGTGCTTCACCGGCGGCCGGCCGGCGGGCGTTTTGGTCTTCGCCGGCGCGCGGGGCGCGGGCGCGGGAGTGCCGAGGTTCAACTGCGACAGGTAGACCATCCACCGGGCGCCATCGGACTTGCTGCCGTGGTCGGTCGGATCGCTCTCGCCGAGGAACTCGAGCAGCCCCATCTGAGCCTGTTGGTGGGTCTGTGGCGGCGGCGGCGGCGCGGCGGCGCGCGCGCTCGGCGCGAGCGCCGCCGCCAGAAGCACGGCCGCCGTTGCGCTGCAGCATCGCTCAGCCGCCATTCTTGTCCGGCTCGTCATCAGCGGCCGCGGCAGAAGCCGGCGCACCGCGCGCCTGCGCCGCGGCCCACTCGTAAAACTGCCCGCCGCCGTCCTCGACCAGCGCCAGTCCGTCCCGGTCGGTCAGCAGCGTCATGTCCTGCGCCGTCATCACCACGCCGGCGCCGGCGGCAAACGGCGGCGGCGCCGCCACCGGGCGCGGCCCCAGGGCCAGCACCAGCAGGGCCACCGCGGCGAGCGCGCCGGCGGCCGGCAGCCAGATGCGCCGCCCCGGCAGGCCCCGGCGCCACGCGCCGCGTCGCTCGCCGGCTTCGACCAGCGCCGCGTGACGCGCCTGGTTCAGGCGCGAGCGCACCCGGCCGCTCGCCGCGCCCGCATCGCGCTGCAGCAGCTCGCCGAGCTGCCGCTCGAATGCCGCCAGTTCGTGAGACTCACTCATCGCAGATCACCCAGTTGCGCCCGCAGCGCGCGCAGCGCGCGGAAATAATGTGTTTTGACGCTCCCCTGCGAGCAGCCCATCGCGCGCGCCGTCTGCGCGACATCGAGACCCTCGAGCGTGCGCAGCAGGAAAACCTGCTGCTGGCGCCGCGGCAGCGCGGTCAGCGCCTGCTGCAGCGCCGACATCGTCTCGTCGAGCTCGATGCGCCGCAGGACGGGCACCTCCGGGCTCACGGCCGTGGCGAGCGGGTCGTTCGCGCCGTCCGGCTCGGCGGCGAACGGCAGCCATGACATCACCCGATCGCGCACGCTGCGCCGCCGCTGCAGGTCGCGAATCCGATTCTCCAGAATCCGGTAGAACAGCGGCTTCCATTGATCGGCGGGCCGATCCGCGTAGGCCCGCGCGAGCTGCAGCATCGCGTCCTGCACGGCATCGAGGGCATCGTCCTCGTGCCGCAAGGCTGCCTGCGCGATGCGGAATGCCTTCAGTTCAACGCTCGCCAGGAACTGGCCGAGCGAGTGCTGTGCGGTCTGGGCATTCGAATCTGATCGATCCACGTCGCCGCGTAAGGCAGCCGGCATGCTATAAGGCGACGCGAGCGTAGCAGACTCTGGCATAGCCCGTATTAACGCGGCCCCGCCCTGTCGGTTGACGGCGACGAGGGGGCGACGGGCGAATCGTACCGCAGATTTTTCAAGAGCTTTTCATGTCTCGCGCCCCCCCCGTGCTCCGCGTGGCCGTGGCGACACCGCTGCGCCAGCTGTTCGATTACCGTGGCCCGGCGGACCCGATCCGCCCCGGCATGCGGGTCCGCGTGCCCTTCGGCCGGCGGCGGATGATCGGCGTGGTCATGGCTGCCGCCGAGGCGTCAGACATTGCCGAGGACAGGCTGAAGGCAGTGCTCGAGACGCTGGATGACCGGCCGGTCTTCGATGCCGGGATGCTCGAGCTGCTGCAGTGGGCGGCCGGCTATTACCACCATCCGATCGGGGAGGTGGTGGCCGCGGCCCTGCCGAAGGCCCTGCGCCTCGGCGCGAGCCTTGCCGCGCAGGAGGAGCGCTGGCGGATCACCGCGGCGGGCCGCGCGGCGTGCGGGCAGGGCGAGCCGCGGCGCGCGCCGCGGCAACGCGAGCTGCTCGCGGCGCTGCTGCTCGGGGAGCGCTCAACGGCGCAGCTGCGCGAGCAGCTGGGAGAAGCCTGGAGAGCCGCCGCCCGCCTGCTCGGCACGCGCGGTTGGATCGAGTCGGCGCAGGTATCGAGCGCCCCGCCGGCGGCTGGGGATGCGGCGCCGGCCGCTGGCGCCGGACCGCCGCTCAACGACGAGCAGCGCGAGGCCGCCGGGCGGATCGAGGCATCGCTCGGGCAATTCGGCGCATTCTTGCTGCAGGGCGTCACCGGCAGCGGCAAGACCGAGGTCTACCTGCGCGTGACCGCGCAGACACTCGCACAGGGCCGCAGCGCGCTCGTGCTGGTGCCGGAAATCGGCCTCACCCCGCAGCTCGTGGGACGGTTCCGCGATCGCTTCGGCGTGCCCATGGCGGTGCTGCACTCGGGACTGACCGACCACGAGCGGCTGCTCGCGTGGCGCGAGGCATACGCCGGTCGCGCGCGCATCGTGCTCGGCACGCGCTCGGCGGTGTTCGCGCCGGTGGCAAATCTCGGCGTCATCATCGCCGACGAGGAGCACGACGCCTCGTACAAACAGCAGGACGGGGGCTTCCGTTACTCGGCGCGGGACCTGGCCGTGATGCGCGCGCGCCGCGCGGCGGTGCCCGTCGTGCTCGGCTCGGCCACGCCCGCGCTCGAAACCCTGCACAACGTTGCCGCCGGCCGCTACACGCGCCTGGTGCTCACCCGGCGCGCCGTGCAGTCCGCGCCTCCCCGGCTGGCGCTGATCGACCTGCGCGCCCATGCCCATAGCGCCGGGCTGTCGACGCCCGCGCTGCAGGCCATCGAGCGCCACCTCGACGCCGGCGGCCAGGCGCTGGTCTTTCTCAACCGGCGCGGCTACGCACCGACGCTGCTGTGCACCGCCTGCGGCTGGGTCGCGCCGTGCAAAGACTGCGACGCGCGCCTCACCGTGCATCTGGCCGCGCAGGCGCTGCGGTGCCATCACTGCGGCGCCGAGGCTCTCCTGCCGCAACGCTGTCCGCAGTGCGGCTTCGCGGTCAAGCCGGTGGGCCAGGGCACCGAGCGCCTCGAGGAGGCGCTCGCGCAGCGCTTCCCCGGCGTGCCGTGCGTCCGGCTCGACCGCGACGTGGTGCGGCGCCGCGGCGACCTCGAGGCGGCCGTGCGGCGCATCGCCTCCGGCGAGGGCCGCATCCTGGTCGGCACCCAGATGGTGACCAAAGGGCACGACTTCCCGAACGTGACGCTGGTGGTGGTGCTCAATGCGGACCAGGGACTGTTCAGCACGGATTTCCGCGCTCCGGAGCGCCTGGCGCAGACCATCGTGCAGGTCGCCGGTCGCGCCGGACGCGGCACGCGCCCCGGCGAGGTGCTCATCCAGACGGAGTTCCCCGACCATCCGCTGCTGACGGGTCTGCTCCAGGAAGGCTACGAGGGCTTCGCTCGCACCGCGCTCACGGAGCGGCGGCAGGCCGCCTGGCCGCCCTTCAGCCGCCTCGCCGCGGTGCGCGACTCGGCACGCACCGCGCAGTCGGCGCTCGACTTTCTGACCGACGCGCGTGCGCTCGCCGACGGCGCGCGCGGCGTGCGGCTGCTCGGCCCGGTGCCGGCGGCGATGGCCAAGCGCGCCGGGCGGCATCACGCGCAGCTGCTGATCGAAAGTCCCGAGCGCACCGCGCTGCACCGCTTCCTCGAGGCATGGCTGCCGCTGCTTGCGGCGCTGCCGAGCGCGCGCCGGGTGCGCTGGGCGCTCGATGTCGATCCGATGGAGCTGTTTTAATCGGGTAGAATTGCCTGTTTCCCCTGGTTCGGACCCGATTTCCTTGAAGCAGCAACTCGAGCAACTCCTGGCGCGCGCCCTCGCCAGCCTCGGCGGCGCGCTCGGCGAGCCGGCCGCGGCCGCGGCGACATCCGTCGAACGCAGCCGCGACGCGCGCCACGGCGATTTCGCGACCAACATCGCGTTGCGCCTGGCGAAGGCGGCGGGCAGCAAACCCCGCGAGCTCGCGCAGCGGATCGTCGCGGCCCTGCCGCCGAGCCCCCTGGTGCTGCGCACCGAGATCGCCGGCGCCGGCTTCATCAATTTCTATCTCTCCCCCGCGGCCTACGGCGAGGAGCTGGCAGAGATCCACGCGCGCGCCGGGCGCTACGGACACGGCACGCTCGGCAAGGGCGAGCGCGTGCTGCTCGAGTTCGTCTCGGCCAACCCCACAGGGCCGCTGCACGTCGGGCACGGGCGTCAGGCGGCCTACGGCGCAACGCTCGCCAACATCCTCGCGGCCGTCGGCTTCGAGGTCGCGCGCGAGTACTACATCAATGATGCCGGCCGGCAGGTTGACATCCTGGCCGTCAGCACCTGGGTACGCTATCTCGAGGCGTGCGGCGAGACGCTACCGTTTCCGGAGAACGGCTATCGCGGAGATTACGTGCGCGCGATCGCGGCGCAGCTGCGAGCCGCCGAGGGCGAGGGCCTGCGCCGCGCGGCGGGGAGCGTGCTCGCCGGCTTGCCGCCGGATGCGCCCGCAGGCGACAAGGAGGCCTATATCGATGCGCTGATCGGGCGCGCCCGCGAGCTGATCGGCGCCGAGGCCTTCGGCCGCGTGCTCGCGCTGTCGCTCGCGCAGATGCTCGCGGACATCCGTGACGATCTCGAGCAGTTCGGCGTGCGTTTCGAGCGCTGGTACTCGGAACGGGAGCTTGAGCGCAGTGGGGCCATCGACCGGGCGCTCACGCGCCTGGAGCGCGACGGCCGGCTGTACCGCGAACAGGGCGCGACCTGGTTCCGCGCCACGGACTTCGGCGACGAGAAGGACCGGGTGGTGGTGCGCGAGAACGGCCAGAAGACCTACTTTGCCTCCGACATCGCCTACCACCTCGAGAAGCGCGAGCGCGGCTTCGAGCGACTCATCGACGTGCTCGGCGCCGACCACCACGGCTACGTGGCGCGGGTGCGCGCCGGGCTCACCGCCATGGGCGAGCCGGGCGAGAGCCTCGAAGTCAATCTGATCCAGTTCGTGAGCCTGTTCCGCGGCGGGGAGAAGATCCCCATGGGCAAGCGCGAGGCGCAGTTCGTGACGCTGCGCCAGCTGCGCGAGGAGGTCGGCAACGATGCCTGCCGCCTCTTCTATCTGATGCGCAGCCACGACCAGCCGCTTGATTTCGATCTGCAGCTCGCCAAGTCCCGCACCAGCGAGAATCCCGTCTACTACATCCAGTACGCACACGCGCGCGTGGCCAGCGTCCTGAAGCAGCTGGGGGCGCGCGGCCTCGCGTTCGACCGCGTCGAAGGCCTCGCGAGCACGGCGCTGCTCACCAGTGCTCACGAGCAGGCCGCGCTCGCGTGCGTGACGCGCTTTCCGGAGACGCTCGAGCAGGCCGCAGAGAGCCGCGCGCCGCACACGCTCGTGCACTACCTGCGCGAACTCGCCAACGCGCTGCACACTTATTACAACGCCGAGCCGTTTCTGGTAGAGGATTCGGCCGTGCGCAACGCGCGTCTGGCCCTCGTGATCGGCGTGCAGCAGGTGCTGCGCAACGGACTCGCCCTGCTCGGCGTGAGCGCGCCCGAGAGCATGTGAGTCGATGTCACAGCTGACGACCCGCGACTACAAAGGTGCCGGCCGCCGCGAGAACTCCCCCGCGGGGCTGAAGGAGTTCCTGCTGGGGGCCCTGGCCGGCGGAGTGCTCGCCGGACTGGGTACGGCGCTGGTGATGCACCACATGCGCCGGGACGCCTCGGCCGCCTGCGCCGCACCGGGCCCCGCCGCGCAAGCGCAGGCGGCTGCGCCCGCTCGCGAGACACCGGTGCCGGCAGCTCGCGCGAGGACCGCGGCGCCGAGCAAGGCGCCCAAGACCGTCGGGCGCGCCGCGGCGCCGCAGCTCGCCCGCGCGGGCAGCACCGGCGCCGCCTCGAGCGGCAAGCCCGCGCCCGCGCAGACGCAGTACGACTTCTACCAGATGCTGCCGAATCTCAAGGTGATCGTGCCGCACCCCACCGCGCCGGGCGCGCGCACCGTCGGCAACAATGGCCGCACCGAATTCGCCGGCTACGTGCTGCAGGTCGGCGCCTACAACGATCCCGCGCAGGCCCGGCGGGTGGTCAGCTACCTCGACAGCCTCGGCATCCTGGCGCACATCGACACGGTGCATGACGGCACGGCCGTGCTCTACCGCGTGCGTATCGGCCCGATCATCGAGCAATCGGAGCTCAATCGCTTCCGCGGCGTCCTCAAGCGCATCGGGCTGCCCGGGGTGCTGATCCCCGGGGCCACCCACTGAGGCGCTCGTCTCAGTCCTCCGCGATCGAGCGGAAATCCAGGCCCAGCGAGCGCAGCTTGCGGTACAGGTGCGTGCGCTCCATCCCGACGCGCTTGGCGAGCTGGCCCACCTTGCCGTTGCACAGCAGCAGCTGCTGCTGCAGGTAGGCGCGCTCGAACTGCTCGCGCGCCTCGCGCAGCGGCAGCGCCAGCAGATCCTGCTTGACCAGCGGCTCGCCGGCGGGTGCCTGCACGGCGAGCTCGCGCTCGACCTCCTCCAGCCCGACCTCCTCGCCGCCGCCCTGGATCAGCAGGCGGTGCACGAGGTTCTTCAGTTCGCGCACGTTGTCCGGCCAGGGGTAATTGCGCAGCCGGTTCTGCGCCGCGACGCTGAAGTGGCGCAGCGGCAGCCCCTCGGAATCCACCAGGCGGTCGACGTGGTGGCGCAGCAGCTCCGGGACATCTTCGGCATAGTCGCGCAGCGGCGGCACGCGCACGATCAGCGTGTTGAGATGGCCGAGCAGGTCGCGGCGCAGCGCCGAGCCGGCGCGGTTCTCGATGCCGGGCTGCGCCGATGAGACCAGCCGCGCGCGCAGCTCGATCGGCTCGCCGCCGGCCGGCGTGAAGCGGCCGGACTCGATCGCCCCGAGCAGCAGCCGCTGCGCCGCCGGCGGCAGATCCTCGAGCTCCTGAATGAACAGCGTCCCGTCGGCGGCCTGCTCGAGCAGCCCCGGCCGGCGCGTGCCGCTCTCGGCCGCGCCGAACAGGCGGCCCTCGGCGTCGCCATCGCGCAGGCTGCTGGCCACCAGCGTCACGAACGGCGCGCCGGCGCGCGGGCCGCGTCCGTGCAGATAGCGCGCGAACAGCTCCCTTCCGGAGCCCGGCTCGCCGATCAGCAGCACCGGCGAGGTGTGCGTGGCGATCTGCTGCAGCTCGGCCCGCAGCTGCTGCATGAGCTTGCTCTTGCCCGCCGGCATCATCAGCGCCGGCACGAACAGCTTGCCCGCCTGGCGCTTGCGCCGGCCGGCGTCGAGCGCCCGCTCGACCGTGCGCAGAAGCTTCGCGAGCGAGAGCGGCTTCTCGACGAAGTCGAACGCGCCGAGCCGCGTGGCTTCCACCGCGGTCTCGACGGTGCCGTGGCCGGACATCATGACCACGGGGCAGCCGTCAGTGGCCGACGTCGACCACTCGCGCAGCAGCGTGATGCCGTCCACGTCGGGCATCCAGATATCGAGCAGCACCAGGTCGGGTGTCTGCCGCGCGCGCGCGGCGCGCGCCTGCGCGGCGTTGGCCGCGACTTCGACCACATAGCCTTCCTCGGAGAGTATTTCCTTCAGCAGACCGCGAATGTCCGCCTCGTCATCGACCACCAGAATGTGTGCCGCACTCATGCTTGCTCGCTCCGCAATGTCTGTCGTTCTTTTTTCATCCCGGACCGCTTGCCGAAAGCCACCGGCAGCGCGACCCGGATCCGGGCGCCTCCCTCCGGACGGTTGTCGGCGTCGATCCGCCCCCCATGCTCCTCGACGATCTTCTTCACGATCGCCAGTCCCAGCCCTGTGCCCTTGGGCTTGCTGGTGACGTACGGATCGAAGATCCGTCCCAGCAGATCCGCGTGGAAGCCGGGGCCATTGTCACACACGCTCATCAGCGCGAACGCGGTTGTGCCGCCCTCGAGCCGCGTGCTGATCTCGAGCCGCGGCCCGGGGTGTCCCTCGAGGGCCTCGAGCGCGTTGGTCAGCAGATTGTTCAGGATCTGGCGCACGCGGCCGCGATCGGCCTCGATCGCCGAGAGGCGCGGGTCCAGATCGAGCACGATGGTCGCACGCGGATCCTGCGAGCGGTACAGGTCGGCCACCTCGGTCACCAGCTGGTTGAGGCTGAAGCGGCTGACGTGCATCTCGGGCGCGCGTGCGTACTCGCTGAAGGCGTTGACCATCTGCTGCATGCTCTGCACCTGCTGCACGATGGTGTGGGTGGAGCGCTCCAGGAACTCCCCCTCGGCGGGCGCGAGGATCGGCAGCAGCCGCCGCCGCACCCGCTCGGCCGACAGCTGGATCGGCGTCAGGGGATTCTTGATCTCGTGCGCCAGGCGCCGCGCCACCTCGCCCCAGGCGGCATCGCGCTGCGCCTCGAGGAGCGCGGTGATATCGTCGAACACGATGACGTAGCCCATGTCGCCACTCTCCCCCGGCAGCGGCGTGCAGGCGCACATCAGCGTCATCATCCGGCCCGGCTTGCCCAGGTCGATCTGCTCGCGCCACTCCTCGCGGCCGCGCGCGAAGCGCACCGCGAGCGCCGCGACGAACTGGCCCAACCGCTCGTTGCCGGCCGAGAGGTCCGGCAGGGCCCGCCCGGTGCCCAGCGACAGATCGGTGCCGAGTATGCCGCCGGCCGCCCGGTTGGCCATGCGCACCACCAGGTTGCGATCGACCGCCAGCACGCCGGTCGAGAGGCGCGCCAGGATGATCGCCAGGCGCGCGCGCTCGCGCTCGACCGCCTGCTGGCTGCGCGTCGCCTCGTCGTGCGCGCGCCGCAGCCGTTTGGTCATATCGTTGAACGAGTGCACCAGGTAGCCCATCTCGTCGCGTGAGGGCAGGGCGAGCCGGGTCGCGAAGTCGCCCTTGCCCACCGCCCGGGTGCCGGCGATCAGGTCCTGCACCGGGCGCGCCAGGCGCTCGGCGGAGAAGATCGCGCCGTAGATCGCCGCCAGCATCGCCAGCAGCAGCACCAGGGTGAGCGTCAGCCGGAAGCTGTATTTCAGCGGCTCGCGCAGCGCCGTGAGGTTGCCGTAGCGCGAATAGGAGCGCTGCACGGCGTCCGACAGCGCCGAGAGCTGCGCGGGCACCGGGTACACCGCCATGAGATAGCGCAGGCCCGATGCGCCGCGCGATTCCGGCAGCGGCACACCGACGCGGATGACGAACCGGCCGTTCGGGTGCGGCTCGAGGCTCACGTAGGTCTGCCGCTCGCTCACGGTGCGCACCAGGTCCGCCGGCGGGGCGAGCGGCACGTCGGCCAACGGGTCCTCGAGGCTCGCCGCGATGATGCGCTCATTCGCCCCGTAGAGCACGATCTCGCGGGCCGAGTCGGAGCGGCGCACCTGATCGAGCTGTCCCTGGACGCGCAGCGCCGAGTGCCCGAGCAGCGAGCGCGCGAGCACCGCGGTGCGATGCGATTCGGCCTGGATGCGCAGGTCGAGCGCCGAGCGCGAAAGCACCAGCGCGTCCTTCAGCCCCTCGCGCACCTCGACGCGGAACCAGCTGTCGATGCCGCGGTCGAGGAACTCCAGCGAGGAGAAGTAGACGATGAGCAGCGGCGCAATCACCAGCGCGCCGAAGATGATGACCGTGCGCGCCGTCAGGCGCGAGCCCGGCACGTGGTTGCGGAAGTCGCGCACCAGCTGCCACAGCCGCCGGGTGAGCAGCACGATCAGCGCGAATACGCCGAAGACGTTGAGCAGCACGATCCACGGCTGCAGACGGCCGAACTCCGAGGAGTTCTGCGCGCTCTTGGCGAGCAGCAGCAGCGCCGCGAGCCCGATGACGCTCCACAGCGAGATGGCGGCGATGGCGCGCGCGCGCCCCCGCCGCGGCGGCGGCCCAGTCACACCGGAAGCGACCATGAGTACCACGGACTCTCGCGCTGCCAGTCATCGGTCCAGAACAGCAGCGCCCGCAGGGACGCGGGCAGTTTGCCGCGGCGCACGCCGGCACGCACGCTGATGATGTAGCGCCCGCTGTGCAGTTGCGACTCGACCAGGATCGGCCAGTCGCGCACGCGCTGCAGAGAGTGGAGCGCCTGTTTGACCGTGGCGAAGCTGCTCTCGGCGCCGCTCTGCACGTCGCGCACCACGTAGCGGCGCGTCAGCACATGGTAGGCGAGCTCACGGTGCAGCGTCACATCGATCACCGTGGCGTTGAACCAGAAGCGGCGCACCTGCTCGATCCGCGCTTCCACGTCGAAGCTCAGCGTCACACCGTTCTGCAGCGCCTTCAGAATGGTGGGGTTGAGCGGATAGGTGACGTGTGTGTTGAGCTCGATCACGCCGTGATCGAAATTGACATAGGCCGAGCGCACCGCCAGCGCGCCGTCGAGCGCATCCGCGTGCGCCGCGGCGCGCAGCACTGCGAGCGCCAGCAAGGCCAGCGCAAGCCCCAGCGCCGCGCCGAAGCGCGCGCGCGCCGTCCCGGTCCCTCGGTCGCGTCGCGAACCGACTCGTGGCATCGATGCAACGATCGAGCGCGTAAATCCCCCTTGCCCAGGCTGGCTCAGATTCCCGACGTTGTCTTTTCGACACAAGCATAATAAAAGCCATCCGTGTCCGCCGCACCCCCGCCGAGCAATTGTGCCCCATGCAGGCCGGTCACCGCCCCGAGCGGCAGCGTAGCCGCGGCAAATGGCCGGGACCGCGCCAGGGGCTCCCCCTCCAGAAAGTGCGCCAGCACCGCCTCGTTCTCCTGCGGCAGCACCGAGCAGGTCGAATACAGCAGCCGCCCCCCGGGGGCGAGCATGCGGAATGCCGCGCGCACGAGCTCGAGCTGGGTGGCCGCGAGCGGCGCGATATCCTCGGCCCGGCGCAGCAGCTTGATATCCGGGTGCCGGCGGATGACGCCGGTGCCAGAGCACGGTGCATCGACCAGAATGCGCTCAAACGGCCGGCCGTCCCAGAACGCCTCCGGATGGCGGGCATCGGCCGTGGCGAGACGCGCGCTCAGCCCGAGCCGGGCGAGCGTCTCGGCGATGCGCTCGAGGCGGGCCGGATCGATGTCGAGCGCCCAGAGCTCGAGCCCGGGGGTGCGCTCCAGAATGTGCGCCGTCTTGCTGCCCGGCGCGGCGCAGGCATCGAGCACCCGCATGCCCGGCGCCGCATCGAGCAGCGGCGCGGCGAGCTGCGCCGCGGTGTCCTGCACCGAGACCCACCCCTCGGCAAAGCCCGGCAACGCCGCCACCGGCACCGGCGGCTCGACCTGGATGGCGGTTGGGCCTGCCGCGCCGCCAGCCTCCTCGAAGCGCCGGCCGGTGAGGCCCGCGGCCGCCAGATCCTCCTGATAGCGCTCGGGGCTGCGCCGGAGCGGGTTGAGCCGCAGCGTCAGCGGCGGATGCGCGTTGTTCGCCTCGAGCATCGCTGCGGCGTGCTGCGGCCAGGCGGTCTGCAGCGCCTCGAGCAGCCAGCGCGGATGCGCGGTGCGGCGCGCCGGATCCTGATCGATACGCGCGAGCAGCGACTCGCGCTGCGCGAGGAACTTGCGCAATACGGCGTTCACCAGACCGCTGGCGTGCCCGTGGCGCAGAATCCGCGCCGCATCGACCGCGGCATGCACGGTCTGCTGCGGCGCGTTGCGGGAGTATTCGATCTGGTGCGCGGCCGTGACCAGCAAGGCGTGCACGTCGCGGCCGAGCGCCCGCGGCCGCGCGAGCAGGCTGTCGACGGCCGCCTGCAGGCGCAGATACCAACGTACCGTGCCCAGGGCGACGGCACGCACCGCGGCGCGGCGCGGACTGGACTCGAACGGCGCCAGCGCCGCCTCGGCGGACTGCCCGCCGAGCACCGCCGCCACCGCGCGGGCGGCGTCGGCGAGCACGGCGGCCGCCTGGTTCTCCGGGCGGCTCAATGCGCCCGACCCAGCCGCAGCGGCGGCTGCAGCCGGCGATGGCCGCTGGCGAACACGCCGGCGCGCTGCGGCAGGCCGCCCGGGCGCTGCAGCGTCAGCAGATCGAGGCACCCGGCGCCGCACCGTACGCGGATGTACCCGTCCTGATGATTGCCGACGGCTTGAACGATGCTGCCCGGCACGGCGCCTACCGGCCCGCCCTCGGGCGCGAGACGAGCGGCGTGCACGAGCAGGCGCTCTTCGGTCCCGCTCTCCGGGTCCACCCGCACGGTCTCAGCCGTCGCGCGCGGCCGCAGGGCCCGGATCTGCCGCTCGATCTCGACCGCCGAGCGCCGCCAGTCGATCTGCGCCTCGTGCTTCTCGAGCTTGCGAGCATAGGTGACCCCTTCGGCCGGCTGCGGCGTGGGACTCAGCGTGCCGCTCGCGAGCCCCTCCAGCGCCTCGAGCAGCAGCGGACCGGAGAGCTCCGCGAGACGGTCGCGCAGGCTGCCGCCGGTGTCCTGGGGCTCGATCGGCACAGGCCGGCGCAACAGGATCGGGCCGGTATCGAGCCCCGCGTCCATGCGCATCACCGTCAGGCCCGTCTCGCCATCCCCGGCGAGCAGCGCGCGCTCGATTGGCGCAGCGCCGCGCCAGCGCGGCAGCAGGGAGGCATGCACGTTGATGCAGCCGAGCGGCGGCAGATCGAGCACGGCCTGCGGCAGGATCAGCCCGTAGGCCACCACCACCAGCACGTCCGGGCGCCACTCGGCGAGCGGCGCCCAGTCGGCCGGCCGCCGCAGCGCCGCCGGCTGGCGGACCGGAACCGAATCCTGCGCCGCGAGCTTCACCGGGGAGGCGGTCAGCTGCCGCCCGCGCCCCTTGGGACGGTCAGGTTGCGTCAGCACCCCGACGAGCGCATGGCGCGATTGGTGCAGCGCCAGCAGCGCCGGCACGGCGAATTGCGGCGTTCCGGCAAACGCCACGCGCAGGACTTTGGGGACGGTCACCGCGACGACCGGTCACAATGCCGGGGTCGCCGCGGCAACGCGCCGCTGCGCCCGGGTCTTGCGCTCCTTCTCCAGCTTCTTACGGATACGGTCCCGCTTGAGGTTGGACAGGTAGTCGACGAACAGCTTGCCCTCGAGGTGATCCATCTCGTGCTGCACGCACACCGCGAGCAGCTCGGCGCAGTCCCGCTCGAAGCTCTGGCCGGTGCGGTCCTGCGCCCGCACCCGCACGCGCGCGGCGCGCTTGACCGAATCGAAGATCCCCGGCACGGAGAGACAGCCCTCCTCGGCGCTCGCCTCGCCCTCGCACGCGATGATCTCGGGGTTGATCAGCACCAGCGGCTCGTTGTGCGTGTCGGAGACATCGATGACAATGAGCCGCTGATGCACGTCGACCTGCGTGGCCGCAAGGCCCACGCCGGGCGCGGCGTACATGGTCTCGAGCATGTCGTCGATCAGCCGCTGCAGGCGGGCACCGAACTGCACGACAGGCTGTGCCCGCGTTCGCAGTCTCGGGTCGGGAAACTCGAGTATCGTCTTGAGCGCCATGAATGATTTGGAGTTGCGGTAGGGGGCGTGGTTCCAGGGCCCCGTCCGGGCCGGGTCGCGGCGCGACCGTGACCGGATGCACAGCTTGACATTAAATCGCCGTACAGGGGGAGCCGACATGCGATTATACGCGGCCATGGCGTCGAAACAGATTCGCTGTGCCCGCCTCGTGCTGGCGGGCGGGATACCGGCCCTCCTGGCCGCCTGTGCGGCTACCCACGGGGCGAGCCGGCCGGCCATAGCCGCCCCACCGCCGAGCCCGCCCCCGCCGGCGGCCGTCGCGAGCCCCGCGCCCGCACCGGCGCCCGCGGTCGCGGCCAGCGACGCGGGCCCCATCATCCGCCACAGCGCGCCGATGACCTATACGGTCAAGCCCGGCGATACCCTGTGGGGCATCGCCTCGAAGTTCCTGCGCAATCCGTGGGACTGGCCCGAGGTCTGGTACCTCAATCCCCAGATCCACAACCCCCATCTCATTTATCCGGGCGATGTGCTGGCCCTCACCTACGGGCGCAACGGCAAGCCCTCGGTGCGCCTGGTGCGCGCGAGCCCGCTGCGGGGGCAGGCGGCCGGTGAGCAGACCGTACAGCTCCGGCCGACGCTGAGCAGCACGCCGATCACGGCCGCCATACCCACCATTCCGTACTCGGCGATCGCCGCGTTCCTGGCGCGGCCGATGGTGCTGAGCGCCGGGCAGGTGCGCCGGGCGCCGCACGTGATCGCGTTCCGCGACAAGCACCAGATCGCCGGAACCGGCTCGATCGCCTACGTCAGCAGCCTCGGCCGCCATCCGCGCAGCCGCTACAGCGTGATTCACGTCGGGCACAAGCTGCGCGAGCCGGGCGATCTCGGCTTCGGGCATGTGTACGGCTACCTCGGCACCTATGCCGCCACGGCGGTGATCACCGCGGACGGCCGCCCGGCGACCGCGAGCCTGACGGACTCAGCGCGTGAGACCTTCCGCGGCGACCGCCTCGTGGCCAACGACGCGCAGGCGCCGCTCACCATGGAACCGCGCGCGCCCTCGCGCCAGATCCACGGCAAGATCATCTGGGTGGTCGGCGGCACCGGCGGGGCCGACCTCGCCGGTCAGTACGACATCGTGGTGCTCGATCGCGGCAGCCGTGCCGGGCTCGGCCCCGGGGATGTGCTGGCCGTCGATCACAACGGCTCGGTGGTGCATGACACCCATGGCGCATTCAGCTGGCTGTTCCGGGCCTTCGGCTCCGCCGGCCACGCCTTCGCGCCGCGCGTGAAGCTGCCCGACTATCGCGCCGGCACGCTGCTGGTGTTCAAGACCTACCGCGACCTGTCCTTCGCGCTGGTGGTGGCCGCCTCGAACGTCATCAACGTCGGCGACGTCGTGCACAACCCCTAGCCGGTGCGGCCGGTGGCGGGGGCGCTGCGCCCCGTGAGCGCCGCCAGCACCGGCGCAGTGAGTGGCCGCACGCCGCGCCAGAGCCGAAACGACTCGGCCGCCTGCTCGACCAGCATTCCCCAGCCGGGCACGGCCTCGCGGCATCCCAACTCGCGCGCCCAGCGCACGAACGGGGTATCCCCTCGGCCGTAGGCCATGTCGTAACAGAACGTGTCGCGGCCGAATGCCGTCACGGGCACCGCGGGCAGCTCGCCCGTCAAGCTCGCCGAGGTGGCGTTGATGATCAGGTCGAAGCTCTCCTCGCCGAGATCGGCGAAACCGCCGCCCTCGACCGCGCCGAGCCCGGCGAATACCGCGGCGAGCGCCACGGCCCGCTCGGCGGTGCGGTTCGCGACCACGATGCGCCGGGGCGCGAGCGCCAGCAGCGGGGCGATCACCCCGCGCGCCGCGCCGCCGGCGCCGATCAGCAGAACGCTGCGCTTCTTGACCGTCACGCCGATGTTGCCCGTGAGGTCCTGCACGAGCCCGGCCCCGTCGGTGTTGTCGCCGAGCAGCGTGCCGTCGCGGCGAACCGCGAGCGTGTTGACCGCGCCGGCGAGCCGCGCGCGCTCGGTGAGTTCGCTGGCGAGCGCCATGGCGCGCGTCTTGTGCGGCAGGGTGATGTTCACGCCCCGGCCGCCGCCGGCGAAGAACTCCCCGACCCGCTCGACGAATCTCTCCGACGCGACGTCCATCAGGCGGTAGCTGAGGGACTGGCCGGTCTGGCGCGCGAACAGCGAATGGATGAAAGGCGAGAGACTGTGGGCGACCGGGTGACCCACCACCGCGTACTGATCCACTCTCCCTTCCATCGTTCGATTCTGCGCCCGCGCCGCAGCCCTGTCACGCCGGCCGCGCCGGCGCGAGCGGCCGGACTGCGCTGCCGCCGGCCGCCGCGCCGCCCAGGCGCCCGTAGAGCTCCGCGAGCCACGCCCGCATCGGCGCTTCGAGTTGGTACGGCGGATTGACGATCAACATGCCGGAGCCGTTCAACGCGACGCGCGAGTCGCGCGGATGCAGCCACAGCTCCGCGACCAGCGCGGCGCGCTCGGTCTGACGCGCCACGGCCGCGAGCCAGCGCTCGGTATCGCGCGCCTCCTTGACCGGATACCACACGGCCACGACACCCGTCGGAAAGCGGCGCAGCGCCTCGGCGATCCCCGCCCGGGTGCGCTCGAAGTCGCGCCGCGTCTGCTCGTAGGGCGGATCGATCAGCGTCAACGCGCGCCGCTCGGGCGGCGGCAGCGCGGCGCGCAGCCGCTCGAAGCCATCGCCGGTCTCGACGCGCATCCGCGCTTCCCGCGCGGATGACAGTGCGCGCCGCAGCGCGCGCGCCTCCTCGGGGAGCGCTTCCACGAACACGGCGCGGTCCTGGGCGCGCAGCTGCCGCGCCGCAAGCCAGGCGGATCCCGGGTACAGCCGGCTCGAGCCGCATTCGCGGCGCGCCTGCGCCAGGCGCTCCAGATAATGGCGCAGCTCGGGCGCGGTGCACGCTGCGCCCTCCAGGCGGGCGACACCGGCGCCCGCCTCGGCCGAGTCGGCCAGGTCATAGACGCCCCGGCCCGCGTGCGTCTCGAGGTAGAGAAAGCCCTTGTCCTTGCGCTGCAGCGCCGAGAGCAGCGCAAGCAGCGTCACGTGCTTGTGCACGTCCGCGAAGTTGCCCGCGTGATGGGCGTGCCGGTACTTCATGCGCCGGCACAGTAGCAAACTCGGGGCGGCCGTTTGGCGGAACCCGGGTGGCACTTGCGCGCCGCAGGCCGCAGCGCACAGCCGTTTTCGGCGTCGCCCGGGCCATGCGGCCGGCCCGTCCCCGACGGCGCCCGCCGGATCCGACCGGTCCGCGGCCGCGGGAGATTTCATTTAACCCCATAAATCAGTTACTTATGCAAAATTCGGCCGCGCCCGCATTGGACAAGGAATATGAAATGCTGTTAGATGCGCTCGGTTTTGAGCCCGTGACCCTCGACACCCACGCGGCCCGCTCAGGCGGGTCTGGCGCGTCGATCACCTCGGCGTTGCGGATTGTGGGGCGGCAGGGGGCGGCTCGCGCCGTACCCCGGCGGCCGCTGTGGCCGGATCGATTCGCACTGACTGCTTGACTCAATGACAACCGGTTGCGTACTCGACGTACTGATCTACGTTTACGACCACTACATGATGTCGGACCCGGCGGAGGTCCCCGCCCGCCGGCAGATCCTCTCCGCGCTCGCCCGCAGGGGCTTCAGCGTCGGGGAGGTCATGCAGGCGATGGAGTGGCTCTCGGTGCTGGCCGCCGGCTCGCGCGGCGCCCCGGCGAGCGAGCCGGCCGCCGGCCCGCGCTCCGTGCGGGTGTTCGCCGACGGCGAGCTGTGGCGGCTCTCGGACGAGTGCCGCAGCTTCCTCACCCGGCTCGACCGCGACGGCGTGCTCACGCCCGGGCAGCGCGAGCTGGTCATCGAGCGCACGCTCGCGCTCGATGTCGCCGAGCCGACGCTGGATCAGCTGAAGTGGGTGGTGCTCCTCGCGCTCTCGGTGCAGCCCGCCGAGGAGGGCGCGTTTGCGCGCTTCGAGGCGCTGATGGCGAGCGAACGCAAGGTCGTGCGGCACTGAATCGGACACAAAAAGACATGGCAGAGAATCTGGTTGTCGTCGAGTCGCCCGCCAAAGCGAAGACCATCAAGAAATACCTGGGCAAGGGGTTCGAGGTGCTGGCCTCCTACGGTCACGTGCGCGACCTGGTGCCCAAGGAAGGCGCGGTCGATCCCGACCACGGCTACGCCATGCGCTACCAGGTGCTCGAGAAGAACGAGCGCCACATCGAGAGCATCGCCCGGGTCCTGAAGAAATCCAAGGCGCTGTTCCTGGCGACCGACCCCGATCGCGAGGGCGAGGCGATCGCTTGGCACCTGAAGGAGATCCTGCGCGAGCGCGGCGACCTCGAGGGCAAGACGGTGCACCGCGTTGTGTTCTACGAGATCACCCGCAATGCGATCCGCGAGGCGGTCGAGCGGCCGCGCGAGCTGTCGCTCGATCTGGTCAACGCGCAGCAGGCGCGCCGGGCGCTCGATTACTTGGTCGGCTTCAATCTGTCCCCGCTGCTGTGGAAGAAGGTGCGCCGCGGCCTCTCGGCGGGCCGAGTGCAGAGCCCGGCGCTGCGCATGATCTGCGAGCGCGAGGCGGAGATCGAGGCGTTCGTGGCGCGCGAGTACTGGACGCTCGACGGCGAAGGGGCGCGCGCGGGTGCCGGCGACGCGCGCACCGCCTTCCCGCTGAAGCTGCTCGAGTACCGCGGCCGCAAGGTCGAGCAGTTCTCCTTCACGAACGAGACGGCGGCCCGCGAGGTCCAGCGCACCCTGCAGCACTCCGCCGGCGCGCGCGGCGCGGCCGGGCAATTCGACACACCCGGGGCGCTGCAGGTGGTCACGGTCGAGCGCAAACAGCGGCGGCGCACCCCGGCGCCGCCGTTCACCACCTCGACGCTGCAGCAGGAGGCCGCGCGCAAACTGGGATTCAACGCGCGGCGCACCATGCGCCTGGCGCAGCAGCTCTACGAGGGCGTCGATCTCGGCGACGGCAACACCGGCCTGATCACCTACATGCGCACCGATTCGGTGTCGCTGGCGCAGGAGGCGGTGCAGGAGATCCGCGCCGTGGCTGCGCGCCTGTACGGCCAGGAGGAGGTCGCCGAGGAGCCGCGCGTGTTCAAGACCAAGTCGAAGAACGCGCAGGAAGCCCACGAGGCGATCCGCCCGACCTCCGCGGCGATCACGCCGGCGGAGGTCGAGGGCAAGACCGACAACGATCTGTACCGGCTCTACGCGCTCATCTGGAAGCGCGCGGTCGCCTCACAGATGGCCGTGGCGGTCTTCGACACCGTGGCGGCCGACATGCTGGCCGGTCCCGACGGCCCCGAGCGTCACGTGCTGCGCGCCACCGGCTCGACGCTGGTCAAGCCGGGCTACATCTCCGTGTACCAGGAAGGCACCGATGATGCCAAGGCCGACGAGGAGGACCACGCGCTGCCGCCGCTCAATGAGGGCGACCGGGTGGATCTGCTCGCCCTGACCGCCGCGCAGCACTTCACCGAGCCGCCACCGCGCTACAGCGAGGCCTCGCTGGTCAAGGCGCTCGAGGAGCACGGCATCGGCCGTCCCTCGACCTACGCCGCCATCATCTCGACGCTGCAGGACCGTGAATACGTCGAGATGGACAACCGGCGCTTCATCCCGACCGACATCGGCAAGATCGTCAATCGCTTCCTCACCGAGCATTTCCACCGCTACGTGGAGTACGGCTTCACGGCCGCCATGGAGGATGAGCTCGATGCGGTCTCGCGCGGCGAGGAGACCTGGACCGCGCCGCTCGATAAATTCTGGAAGCCCTTCATCCGCCAAGTCGGCGAGATCGAGAAGAACGTGACGCGCGAGCAGGTCGCGCAGGCGCGCGAGCTCGGCACCGATGCGGCGAGCGGCAAGCCGGTCAGCGTGCGCATGGGGCGCTTCGGGCCGTTCGTGCAGATCGGCACGAAGGACGACGCCGAGAAGCCGCGGTTCGCCGGCCTGCGCCGGGGCCAGAAGATGGACTCGATCACCCTCGCCGAGGCGATGGAGCTGTTCAAGCTGCCGCGCACGCTTGGGGAAACCGCCGCGGGCGAGACCGTGCTCGCGAACGTCGGGCGCTTCGGTCCCTATGTGAAGTACGGCAGCAAGTACGCATCGCTCAAGGAGGACGATCCGTACACCATCACTCTGGAGCGCGCCCTGGAGGTCATCCGCCTGAAGCAGGAGGCCGACGCCAACCGCATCATCAACGACTTCGGCGTCGACAACATCCAGGTGCTCAACGGCCGCTACGGACCCTACGTCACCGACGGCGCCAAAAACGCCAAGATCCCCAAGGACCGCGATCCGAAATCGCTCACCCTCGAGGAGTGCCGCACCCTGCTGGCGCAGGCGCCCGCGCGCGGCCGCGGCCGCTTCGGGCGGGGCGCCAGGG